>PNKD01000178.1 GCA_013822265.1 Leptothrix sp. (in: b-proteobacteria) | reverse complement strand
GCTTGGCGCCGCTGCCCTTGCAGCTGTCGCAGGTCTCCCAGCTGGGCACGCGGATCTGCGTTTCCTTGCCGTTGGCGGCCTCTTCGAGCGTGATCTCCATGGCGTAGCTGAGATCGCTGCCGCGGTAGACCTGCGAACCGCCGCCGCCGCGCCGGGCACCTGCCGCGCCGCCGAAGATGTCGCCGAAGATGTCGCCGAAGGCCTCGGCAAAGCCGCCGAAGCCTTCCGGCCCCGGGCCGCCGCGGCCGCCGCCCATGTTGGGGTCGACGCCGGCGTGGCCGTACTGGTCGTAGGCGGCGCGTTTGTGCGGGTCGGAGAGCATCTCGTAGGCCTCCTTGGCCTCCTTGAACTTCTCCTCGGCCTTCTTGGCCTCGTCGCCTTGGTGGCGGTCGGGGTGGTGCTTGCCCGCCAGGCGCCGGTAGGCCTTCTTGATGTCGTCGTCGCTGGCGTTCTTGGCCAGGCCCAGGACGTCGTAGAAATCGCGCTTTGCCATGAAAAATCTCAGCTGCCTTCAAACGAAACCGCCGCGCGGGGATGCGGGCGGGCCCACACACCTCTGACGCGGCGAAACGGAGCGTCGGGCCCGCAGGCCCGACGCACCATCACTTCTTGACTTCCTTGAAGTCAGCGTCGACGACGTTGTCGTCCGCGGCCGGCCTGCTGGCCTTGGGCGCTTCAGCAGCAGCTTGCGGGCCGGCCGCCGCACCGGCGGCACCGGCCGCGGCTTGCGCGTCGGCGTAGACCTTCTCGCCGAGTTTCTGGCTGGCCGTCATCAGGGCCTCGGTCTTGGCCTCGATGGTGGCCTTGTCGTCACCCTTCATGGCTTCGTCGAGTTCCTTCAGCGCGGTCTCGATCTTCTCCTTCTCGCCGGCGTCGAGCTTGTCACCATGCTCGGTGAGGTTCTTCTTCACGCTGTGCAGCATGCCGTCGGCGGCGTTGCGCGCCTGCACCAGTTCCAGTTTCTTGGCGTCTTCGGCAGCGTTGGCCTCGGCGTCCTTGACCATCTTCTCGATCTCGGCCTCGGAGAGGCCCGAGTTGGCCTTGATGGTGATCTTGTTTTCCTTGCCGGTGGCCTTGTCCTTGGCGCCGACGTGCAGGATGCCGTTGGCGTCGATGTCGAAGGTGACCTCGATCTGCGGCAGGCCGCGCGGCGCCGGCGGGATGCCCTCGAGGTTGAACTCGCCCAGGCTCTTGTTGCCCGCGGCCAGTTCACGCTCGCCCTGGAAGACCTTGATGGTCACCGCCGGCTGGTTGTCGTCAGCCGTGCTGAAGGTCTGGCTGAACTTGGTCGGGATGGTCGTGTTCTTCTTGATCATCTTCGTCATCACGCCGCCCAGGGTCTCGATGCCCAGGCTCAGCGGGGTGACGTCGAGCAGCAGCACGTCCTTGCGCTCGCCGCCCAGCACCTGGCCCTGGATGGCCGCGCCGACGGCCACCGCCTCGTCGGGGTTGACGTCCTTGCGCGGTTCCTTGCCGAAGAACTCCTTGACCTTCTCCTGCACCTTGGGCATGCGCGTCATGCCGCCGACCAGGATCACGTCGTCGATATCCGAAAGCTTCACGCCGGCGTCCTTGACGGCGATCTTGCAGGGCTCGATGGTGCGCGCGATCAGCTCGTCAACCAGGCTTTCCAGCTTGGCTCGCGTGAGCTTGATGTTCAGGTGCTTGGGGCCAGCCGCGTCGGCCGTGATGTAGGGCAGGTTGACGTCGGTCTGCGTGCTGTTGCTCAGCTCGATCTTGGCCTTCTCGGCGGCTTCCTTCAGGCGCTGCAGCGCCAGCACGTCCTTGGTCAGGTCGACGCCTTGCTCTTTCTTGAACTCGGTGACGATGTAGTCGATGATGCGCTGGTCGAAGTCTTCGCCGCCCAGGAAGGTGTCGCCGTTGGTCGACAGCACCTCGAACTGCTTCTCGCCTTCGACGTCGGCGATCTCGATGATGCTGATGTCGAAGGTGCCGCCACCCAGGTCGAAGACGGCGATCTTGCGGTCGCCCTTGCCGTGCTTGTCCAGGCCGAAGGCCAGCGCCGCGGCGGTGGGCTCGTTGATGATGCGCTTGACGTCCAGGCCGGCGATGCGGCCGGCGTCCTTGGTCGCCTGGCGCTGGCTGTCGTTGAAGTAGGCCGGCACGGTGATCACGGCCTCGGTCACTTCCTCGCCGAGATAGTCCTCGGCGGTCTTCTTCATCTTGCGCAGCACCTCGGCCGACACCTGCGGCGGCGCCATCTTCTTGCCGCGCACTTCCACCCAAGCGTCGCCGTTGTCGGCGGCAGCGATGGTGAAGGGCATCAGGCTGATGTCCTTCTGTACCTCTTTCTCGGTGAACTTGCGGCCGATCAGGCGCTTCACCGCGTACAGCGTGTTGCGCGGGTTGGTGACGCTCTGCCGCTTGGCCGAGGCGCCGACGAGGATCTCGCCGTCTTCCTGGTAGGCGATGATCGACGGCGTGGTGCGGGCACCCTCGCTGTTCTCGATCACCTTGGTGGTGTTGCCTTCCATGATGGCGACGCACGAGTTCGTGGTGCCCAGGTCGATGCCGATGATCTTGCCCATGTTGCTTGCTCCGTGGAGGGTGAATGCGGTTGTTCTTGAGTTGTGGCTGGCGGCGCGGCTTTCAAGCCCCTGAGGCCGCTGCGGCTGCTACTTGGGCGCCGCGACCGTGACCAGCGCCGGGCGCAGCACACGGTCGGCGATGAGGTAGCCCTTCTGCAGCACGGCCACCACGGTGTTGGCGTCCTGCTCGGCCGGCACGACGCTGATGGCCTGGTGCTGGTGGGGGTCGAACTTGGTGCCCGCCGGCGGCGCGATGGGCATCACCCTGTTGCGCTCCAGCGCCGCCGTCAGCTGGCGCAGCGTGGCGTGCACGCCTTCGAGCAACTGCTCGGGCGTGGCGTTGGGGAGGGTGGTGGCCAGCTCCAGGCTGTCCTTCACGGGCAGCATGGCCTCGGCGAAGGCCTCGACGCCGAACTTGCGCGCCTTGGACACGTCTTCCTCGGCGCGGCGGCGAGCGTTCTCGGCCTCGGCCTTGGCGCGCAGGAAGGCGTCGTTGAGTTCGTCGTGGCGCGCCTGCAGCGCGCTCAGCTGCTCTTCCAGTGACGGTGCCAGGCCGGCCAGATCGGCCGTGGCTTCGGGGTTGGGGATGGGTTCGTTGGTCTCGTTCATGGTGTGGAATGGAGGCTCGAAAGGGCACTTGGGGCTGCGGCCCGGCTTTTCAAGGGTGCGTTCGACGCCGGCGCAGCGCCAGCCGTTCGGCTCCTTGCGGCGCCTCGGGTCAGCGATCGGGCTTGTCGTCCAGGCTGGCGCTCCAGCGCTGCCACTCGGCCACGCTGCGCGTGATGTCGCGGCGGTCGCGCTTGGTCGGCCGGCCCTGCTCGAGGCTGGCCGCCGGCTCGGCGCCCAGGCGGTGCAACTCGGCCGCGCGCTCGCGTGCGGCGATGCTTGCGGGGGTTTCCTCGTACAACGCCTGGGCCTGCGGCGCCGGGCCGCGCACGTGGCTCGAGGCGATCACCTTGACGGTGCGTTGCACGGTGCCCTGGCGCCAATGCAGCAGGTCGCCGGGCTTGAGCTCGCGCGAGGCCTTGGCGACCTGGCCGTTGACGCTGACACGGCCGCGGCCAATGTCGTCGGCCGCCAGGCCGCGCGTCTTGAAGAAGCGCGCGGCCCACAGCCACTTGTCCAGGCGCACCCGTTGTTCTTCGCTCATGGTTTGATCAGGGGCAGCGTCACGCAGGCGTCCAGGCCCACGGTGCGGCCCTCTTGCACCCGATTGTCCAGCCTGATGCGCCCGCCCAGCGCGCTGACGATCTCGCGGCAGATGGCCAACCCCAGGCCCGAGCCGGCGTGCCCGGTGCTGTCGGGCGTCGACGCCGCGAAGGGCTGGAAGAGCTGCGCGCGCCGGTCGGCGGCAATGCCGGGGCCGCTGGCCTCAGCCTGCGCCAGGCCGGCATCAGTCGCCGTCCCGCAGCAGGTAGCCCAGCCCGCGCAAGGTGATCAGGCGCGCCGGCGTGGCCGCGAGTTTCCGGCGCAGGCGGAAGACCACGACTTCGATGGCGTCGGCCTGCACGTCGGCGGCGTTGCCTTCGCTGGCGAAGACCAGCTCGCTCAGGCGGTCCTTGGCGACGGCGTGGCCCGGCCGCTGCAGCAGCGCGCGCAGCAGCGCCGCTTCGCGCGCGCTGAGGTCCATCGGCAGGCCATGCCGGTAGACGGCGCCGCTGGCGGCGTCGGCATGCAGGCCGCAGAACTCGGGCAGCGCAGCCGCTGCGCCCGCCTCGCCGCCGCGGCGTGCCAGCGCGCGCACCCTCGCCTCGAGCTCGTCGAGGTCGAAGGGCTTGGCCAGGTAGTCGTCAGCGCCGGTGTTCAGCCCGAGCACGCGGTCGCCCACGGTGCCGCGCGCGGTGAGGATGAGCACCGGCGTGGCCAGCCCTTCCGCGCGTGCGGCGGCCAACACGCTCAGGCCATCCTGGCCCGGCAGGCTGAGGTCGAGCAGCACCACGTCGGGCGCGCTGGCGCGCCAGCGGTCGAGCGCGCGTGCGCCGTCACCGCAAAGCACCACCTGCCAGCCCAGGCGCTCGAAACTGCGCTGCGGCGTGGTCTGCATGGCGGGGTTGTCCTCGATCAGCAGCAGCTTCATCGTCGCCGCGGATTATCGGCAGCGGCGCCCCTGCGGGTTACCCGGGGGCGATCGACAGCCGTTTGACAGCCGCGGCCGACATCATCGTGGCATCCCAAGACAGCCGGAGGCCTCCTCATGCGCCGTGACCACTTCCTCAAGTCCCTGGCCGCGCTGGCCGCCGCCGGCGGCCTGCCGCTGTCGGTGCAGGCTGGCGCCAACCTGAAGATGATGATCCCCGCCAACCCGGGCGGCGGCAACGCGATGATGGTGATGGGCGCAGTGATGCTGGGCGGCAGCATCACCGGCAAGCCGCCGGTGTCGGTGACCGCGGCCGCGCCGTTGGCTCGCCTGAGCAGCGAATACAACGTGTTCGTGGTGCCCGAGGCCTCGCCGCTGAAGACGATGAAGGACGTCGTCGAGCAGATGAAGAAGGACCCCGGCAGCGTGAAGTGGGGCGGCGGTTCGCGCGGCTCCACCGAGCACATCGCGGCGGCCATGCTGGCCCGCGACGCGGGTGTCGACGCGGCCAAGATCAACTACGTGCCCTTCCGCGGCGGCGGCGAGGCCACGGCGGCCGTCCTGGGCGGCAGCGTCACGGTGGGTGGCAGCGGCTACAGCGAATTCCAGCAGTACATCGAGAGCGGCAAGATGCGCGCCATCGCCGTGACCTCGGGTGCCCGCCTGAAGGGCATCAACCTGCCGACGATGAAGGAGCTGGGCTACAACGTCGAGATCGGCAACTGGCGCGGCGTGTATGGCGCACCGGGCATCACGCCCGAGCAGGTCAAGGCGCTGGTCGACATGATCGTCAAGGCGACAAAGACCCGGGGCTGGGCCGAGTCGATGGAGAAGAACAGGTGGACGCCGGCGCTGCTCACCGGCGCCGCGTTCACCGATTTCGTCGACCGCGAGTTCGCCAGCCTGCGCGCCACCATGGCCAAGGCCGGCATGGTGTGAGGCATGGCGGCTGACGCGGCTGCGGCCAGCCCGGGTGCGACCAGGAACCAGACCCTGATCGGCGCCGGAGTGCTGGCGCTGGGCGCCGTGCTGGCGGCCGGCGCCTGGTTCATCCCCGCGGAGGCCGGCTATGCCGGCGTCGGCCCCAACTTCCTGCCCTGGGTGGTGGCGATCGCGCTGGGCCTGTGCGGCGCGCTGCTGATCGTGCACGCACACGTCGGCGGCTGGCGGCAGATGGAAGATATCCCGGGTGCCGAACACGCCGACTGGCCGGCGCTGGCCTGGGTGGTGGCGGGCGTGTCAGCCAACGCCGCGCTCATCACGACGCTGGGCTTCGTCCTCAGCTGCACGTTGTGCTTCATGCTGGCCGTGCGCGGGCTGCGCCTGGCCGAAGGCAAGCCGCACGTCGGCACGCGCGGCCTGATGCGGGACGCCGTCACCGGCCTGCTGATCGCCGCACCGGCGTACTGGCTGTTCACCAAGGTGCTGGCCATCAACCTGCCCGGCCTCACGGCCAGCGGCTGGCTTTGAAATGGAGCCCCCAAGCTCGCTGGCGCTCGCTACCCCCCAGGGGGGCCGTCCGCCAACGGCCAGGCGGAGCCGGTTCCGTGGCGGGAAGCTTGGTCGCGGTAACGTGCCCTGTGCGCTATGGCTGGCGCGAAGCGCCGTGGGTCGCTGACATGGACATCTGGACCAATCTGCTGGGCGGCTTCGCCACCGCGGGCACGCCGATCAACCTGCTGTGGGCCTTCCTGGGCTGCGCCATCGGCACCGGCATCGGCGTGCTGCCGGGCCTGGGACCGGCGGTGACGGTGGCCATGCTGCTGCCCATCACCTCGCAGGTCGAGCCGACGGCGAGCATGATCTTCTTCGCCGGCATCTACTACGGCGCGATGTACGGTGGCAGCACCACGTCCATCCTGCTCAACACGCCGGGCGAGACCGGCACCATGGTCACCGCGCTCGAAGGCTTCAAGATGGCCAAGAGCGGCCGCGCCGGCGCGGCACTGGCCATGTCGGCGATAGGCAGCTTCGTCGCCGGCACCATTGCCACCGTACTGGTGACGATGTTCGCGCCCATCGTCGCCAAGTACGCGGTGCGGCTGGGCCCGCCCGAGTACTTCCTGATCATGCTGCTGGCCTTCACCACCGTCAGTGCGGTGCTGGGCGCGAGCACGCTGCGTGGGCTGACGGCGCTGTTCGTCGGCCTGGCCATCGGCCTGGTGGGCATAGACCAGATCACGGCGCAGGTGCGCTGCACCGGCGGCGTGCCCGAGTTCATGGACGGCATCGAGGTCGTGCTCGTGGCCGTGGGCCTGTTCGCGGTGGGTGAGTGCCTGTTCACCCTAAGAACAGCAGTTGAACCTGCGCCCTGGCCGATTTCGTCAACGCTGGCGCGGGTTTGAGACTGTTTGGCACACTCAC
>PNKD01000177.1 GCA_013822265.1 Leptothrix sp. (in: b-proteobacteria) | reverse complement strand
CTCGGCGATGCCGCCGGCGTTGTCGGTGATGGGGCCGTAAGCGTCCAGCGCGACCACGATGCCGGCCATGCTCAACATCGACGTGGCGGCCACGGCGATGCCGTACAGGCCGGCCAGCGCGTAGGCGGCGTAGATGGCGGCGCAGATCAGCAGCACCGGGAAGGCCGTCGAGCGCATGCTCACGCCCAGCCCGGCGATGATGTTGGTGCCGTGGCCGGTGGTCGAGGCCTGCGCGATGTGCTTGACCGGGCTGTACTGGGTGCCGGTGTAGAACTCGGTGATCCACACCAGCGCGGCCGTCAGCGCCAGGCCGACGAAGCAGGCACCCCAGAGCGCCATCGCGCTGGCGGTCTTGCCGCCGGTGAGGGTGATCGGCTGCGGGAAGATCGCCGTGGTCACGAAGTAGAAGGCCACCAGGCTCAGCGCCCCGGCCACCGCCAGGCCGCGGTACAGCGCCGGCATCACGTTGATCATGCCGGGGCTGGCCTTGACGAAGTAGCAGCCAATGATCGACGCGATGATCGACACGCCGCCCAGCACCAGCGGGTAGATCACGCCGGACATCGGCGCGCTCACCACCATGATGGCGCCCAGCGCCATGGTGGCGATCAGCGTCACGGCGTAGGTCTCGAACAGGTCGGCGGCCATGCCGGCGCAGTCGCCGACGTTGTCGCCGACGTTGTCGGCGATCACCGCCGGGTTGCGCGGGTCGTCCTCGGGGATGCCGGCCTCGACCTTGCCCACGAGGTCGGCGCCGACGTCGGCGCCCTTGGTGAAGATGCCGCCGCCCAGCCGCGCGAAGATCGAGATCAGCGACGAGCCGAAGGCCAGCCCGAGCATGGGCTTGAGCATCTGCGACAGCGTGGTGTCGCCGGTGGGCATCACCGCGCCGGTGGTCCACCAGAAGAACAGCACGACGCCGATGAGGCCCAGGCCGACGACCAGCATGCCGGTGATGGCGCCGCCCTTGAAGGCGACGTCCAGCGCCGGGCCTATGCCCTTGGTGGCGGCCTGCGCGGTGCGCACGTTGGCGCGCACCGAGATGTTCATGCCGATGAAGCCGCAGGCGCCGGAGAGCACCGCGCCGAGCACGAAGCCGATGGCCGTGCGTCCGGCGCCGAACTTGTCGATGAAGACATAGATCAGCACCGCGAGCACCACGCCCACGATGCCGATGGTCTTGTACTGTCGCGCCAGGTAGGCCGCGGCGCCCTGCTGGATGGCGCCTGAGATTTCCTGCATGCGGGCGTTGCCGGCATCCTGGCTCAGGATCCAGCCGCGCTGCACGAAGCCGTAGACGACAGCGGCGACGCCGCAGGCCAGGGCTATGTACAGCGCCATCATGGTGCTCATGTGAAGGGCTCCTTCCTCGATCGGTTCTTTTGGGGGTGTGTGAGCGCGACGAAGATGCTGGTCGGCGCGCCCCGGTTCAGGTCGCGGCGCATGCTACAGGATGGCCACGGCGGTGCCGGACGGGGTTTGCCTGTGGTCCTTGCGCTGCGTCAGGGGACGGCAAGTTGACTGCCTAGAATGTGGTCCAGCCCAGCCGCTTGGGCGCGTTTCGAGAGAATCCATGAGCCTGCACAACGTGACCCCTGGCGCCAAGGCGCCCGACGAGTTCAACGTCATCATCGAGATCCCGATGAGCGGCGACCCGATCAAGTACGAGGTCGACCATGAGACCGGCGCGCTGTTCGTCGACCGTTTCATGAGCACGTCGATGCACTACCCGTGCAACTACGGCTACATCCCCAACACCCTGGCCGACGACGGCGACCCGGTGGACGTGCTGGTCATGACGCCGGTGCCGCTGATCCCCGGGGTGGTGGTGACCTGCCGCCCGCTGGGCATGCTGCGCATGGACGACGAGGCCGGCGGCGACAACAAGCTGATTGCCGTGCCGATCGACAAGATCCTGTCGATCTACTCGCAATGGAAGCGCGTCGAGGACATGAACCCGATGCGGCTCAAGACCATCCAACACTTCTTCGAGCACTACAAGGATCTCGAGGAGGGCAAGTGGGTCAAGGTGCTGGGCTGGGACGGCCCGGACGCGGCGCGTGGCGAGGTCTTGCTGGGCATGCAGAACTGGGCCAAGTCGCACCCCAAGTGATCGTGGCGGGGGCCGTCAGCCGGCCTTGAACGGGTTGCGCTCGCGCAGTTCGTCGACGTAGTCCCCCATGCCCTGGCCCTCGCTGGCCAGGAAGCCGGCCACCGCCGCGGCGAAGCGTTCGTCGCGCAGCCAGTGCGCCGAGCCCGTGGCCACCGGCAGCAGGCCGCGCGCCATTTTGTGTTCGCCCTGCGCGCCGCCTTCGAAGCGCGTGTAACCCCGCGCCAGGCACCAGGCCAGCGGCTGGTAGTAGCAGGCCTCGAAGTGCAGGCAGGGCACCGGCTCGACGCAGCCCCAGTAGCGGCCCCAGGCCGCGCCGGCCGCCTCGTCGACGACGATCAGCGACACCGCGATCGGCGTGCCGTCGCGGCGGGCGACAAACATCACCCAGTGCGGCGCCATCGTGCCGGCCATGCGCTCGAAGAAGTCGCGCGTGAGGTAGGGCGTGCTGTGGTGGGCCTCGTAGGTCAGTGTGTAGCAGCGGTAGAAGAAGTCCCACAGCGCGGGCGTGATGGCCGCGCCCTCGTGTGTCGTGAAGGTGATGCCCTGCTCGAGCACGCGGCGGCGCTCCTGCTGGATCTTCTTGCGCTTGTCGCGCTGCAGGCGCGACAGCAGGTCGGCAAAGTCGGCGACCGGCCGCTCGGCGTCTTGCGTCCAGTGGAACTGCACGCCCTGGCGCAGCATCCAGCCGGCCGCGGCGAAGGCGTCGCGGTCGGCATCGTCGCCGAACAGCACATGCGCCGACGACAGGCCGGCCTCGCGCGCAAAGCGGCCCACGGCTTGCACCAGCCGGGTTCGCCAGGCCGCGTTGCGGGCCAGCAGGCGGCTGCCGGGCACCGGCGTGAACGGCACCGCACCCAGCAGCTTGGGGTAGTAGCGCAGGCCGTGGCGGCGGTAGGCGTCGGCCCAGGCCCAGTCGAAGACGTATTCGCCGTAGGAGTGGCTCTTCAGGTACAGCGCCGCGGCCGCCACCAGCTCGCCCCCGGCCTGCAGTGTGATGAACTGCGGCGCCCAGCCCGTTTCGGGCACCGCGCTGCCCGAAGCGTGCAATGCCGCCAGGTACTCCAGGCGCATGAAGGGCGTGGGCGCCGCCTGCGCCTCGAGCAGGCCGTTCCAGGCGACGGCGTCGAGCGTCCGCGGGTCGTCGTGGAACCGAATGACATAATCCTTTTCGCTACTGCAGTCCTGCGACATTCGAGGCCCGACGAGGTGGATTTGACATGGTGAAGGCCGCACTGGCGCAGATCAACGCCACCGTGGGCGACTTGGCCGGCAACGCCCGACTGCTGGCCGCCGCGGCCCGCCAAGCCTACCGCCTGGGCGCCCGGCTGGTGGTGGCGCCCGAACTCGCGCTGGCCGGCTACCCGCCCGAAGACCTGCTGCTGCGACCGGCCTTCATGCAGGCCTGCGCCGACACCCTGGCCGCACTGGCCGCCGAACTGGCCGACTGTAGTGGCCTGCACCTGGTGGTCGGCCACCCGCATCAGTTCGGCAGCCGCGGCGACGTCAGGTCGAAGTCGCACGCGGTGCAGACGCGCTTCAACGCGGCCTCGGTGCTGAGCGGGGGGCGCGTCGTCGGCACCTACTGCAAGCGCGAACTGCCCAACTACCAGGTATTCGACGAGCGCCGCTACTTTGCCTCGGGCCGCGACGTCGGCCTGCCCGCGCTGGTGGTCGATATCGAAGGCCTGCGTGTGGGCCTGCTGATCTGCGAAGACGCCTGGTTCGACGAGCCTGCGCAGGCCGCGCTGGCCGCCGGTGCCGAACTGCTGTGCGTGATCAACGCGTCGCCCTTCCATATCGACAAGGCCGAGGAGCGAGAGGCGCGCATGGCCGATCGCGCCCGCACCACGGGGCTGCCGTTGCTGTACTCGCACCTCGTCGGCGGCCAGGACGAGGTGGTGTTCGACGGCGCGTCGTTTGCGCTCGACGCGGCCGGGCACATCACGGCGCGTGCGCCGGCCTTCCAGCCGGCGCTGCTGCTGCTGGACATCGGCGCCGACCGCGTGCCCCGCGGCAGCATCGCCGAGGTACCCGAGGTCGAGGCGCAGGCCTGGCAGGCGCTGGTGATCGGCGTGCGCGACTACCTGGGAAAGAACGGCTTCCCGGGCGCGATCATCGGCCTGTCGGGCGGCATCGACTCGGCGCTGGTGCTGGCCGTCGCGGTCGACGCGCTGGGCGCCGACAAGGTGCATGCGGTGATGATGCCTTCGCGCTATACGGCCGACATCTCGTGGATCGATGCCCGCGACATGGCGCGGCGCCTCGGGGTGCGCTACGACGAGATCGCCATCGACCCGATGTTCCAGGCCTTCCGCAGCGCGCTGGCGCCGCAGTTCGGGGGCCGTGCCGAAGACACCACCGAAGAGAACCTGCAGGCCCGCATCCGCGGCACGCTGCTGATGGCGCTGTCGAACAAGCTCGGGTCCATCGTGCTGACCACCGGCAACAAGAGCGAGATGGCCACCGGCTACTGCACGCTGTACGGCGACATGGCGGGCGGCTTCGCGGTCATCAAGGACGTCGCCAAGACACTGGTCTACCGCCTGGCCGAGTGGAAGAACCGCCAGCCATCGCTGCGCGCCGACGGCAGCGTCGGGCCGGTGATTCCCGAACGCATCATCACGCGGCCGCCTTCGGCCGAGTTGCGGCCCGATCAGACCGATCAGGACAGCCTGCCGCCCTACGACGTGCTCGACGCCATCCTGGCGCGCTACATGGAACAAGACCAGGGCGTCGACGAGATCGTGGCTGCGGGTTTCGACCGCGGCGTGGTCGAGCGCGTGGCGCGCCTGATCAAGGTCAACGAGTACAAGCGACGCCAGTCGCCGGTGGGCATACGCATCACCCACCGCGGCTTCGGGCGCGACTGGCGCTATCCCATCACGTCCAGGTTCCGTGCTTAAATCTGCGCAACCCCCTTCCCGCATTCCCGGAGCAACCCATGAAGCAGATCGTCGCCATCATCAAGCCATTCAAGCTCGAAGAAGTGCGTGAGGCGCTGGGTGACGTCGGCGTGTCCGGCCTGACCGTCACCGAGGTCAAGGGCTTCGGCCGCCAGAAGGGCCACACCGAGCTCTACCGGGGTGCCGAGTACGTGGTCGACTTCCTGCCCAAGGTGAAGGTCGAGGTGGTCGTCAAGGACAGCGACGTCGATCGCTGCATCGAGGCCATCGTGAAGGCCGCCAAGACGGGCAAGATCGGCGACGGCAAGATCTTCGTCTCCGCGGTCGAACAGGTGGTGCGCATCCGCACCGGCGAGACCGACGAAGCGGCGGTCTGAAGCCGCCGCGGCGCTGCGGCACCGTTCAGATGCGCGAGTAGTCCTCGGCCGCCTCGGCAGCCGGCACCTGCGCCACGAGCTTCAGCAGCAAGTCCACCGGGTCGTCGCCGACCTGCAGCATGCCATGCTGGGGTGCCGACAGAAAACCCTGGTCGACCGTGTGCGCCATGAAGCGCAGCAGGTGGTCGTAGTAGCCGCCGACGTTGAGCAGCCCGATGGGCTGGTCGTGGTAGCCGAGCTGGCGCCAGGTCCAGACCTCATACAGCTCTTCCAGCGTGCCGATGCCGCCCGGCAGCGCAATGAAGACGTGGGCGCGTTCGGCCATCATCTGCTTGCGCAGGTGCATGGTCGACACCACGTGCAGTTCGTCCAGGCCGGTGTGTCCGACCTCCAGCGCCTGCAGCGATTCGGGGATCACGCCGACCACGCGCCCTCCGGCGGCCATCGTGGCGTCGGCCACCTCGCCCATCAGGCCGACCTTCCCGCCGCCGTAGACGAGCTGCCAGCCGCGTTCGCCGATGGCCGTGCCCAGGGCGCGCGCCGCCGCTGTGTAGGCGGGCGCAGCGCCATGACGGGCGCCACAGTAGACGCAGATGCTCAGTGGGGCAGACGAGGGCGGCATGGGCTCAGGGTTTTCGGGCAGGTTTCCAGTTGATGAGGCGCGTGCCGCACACGGCATCGTGCCAGAACTGGCGCTGAGGATGCAGCCAGGCCAGCGCTGCGTAGCCGAGCACACCGGCGAGCAGGGCGGCAAAGATGGGCGGGCCGCTCTTCAGCCCGCTCCACCACAGCGTGACCAGGGCGGGCATGAACCACAGCCAGGCCACCAGGAAGCGGCACAGCGCACGCCACCAGCCCACGGGTTGGCCGTCGTGCGTGACGAGCCGGATGTGCCAGGTCTGCATGGCCAGCGTTTGGCCGCCGTGCGACCAGAGGAAGACGAAGTAGGTACCCAACACGGCAAATGTGAAGGCCTGCAGGCCGGCGGTGCCCACCAACGCGTGTTGTTGCCGGGTGGCGACGCCCCAGATCAGCCCGGCCACCATGACGACGCCGAAGAGCAGCACGCCCTCGTAAACGAAACATGCCAGGCGCCTGCGCAGCCCGGGTGCGGCCATGTCGACCGCGGGCGCCGCGGCCATCTTCACTTCTGCTTGGCAGGTTCGGCGGGCGGCGCGGTGCGCACTGCGGCCCCTTGCGGGCCGCGTTGCGGCAGCAGCGTGGCCGGGTCGACGAAGCCCGGCGTGGCGGCGATCTTGGGCAGGCCGGCCTGCTGGTGCGGCGGCGGCACGGCGCGCGTCGTCATGGTCGTCGTGGTGGCGCCAGGGCGCGCCTGAACGACGGTGGGGGCGACGACGCGCGTGGGCGCGGCCGGGCTGGCCCCGACGATGTTGCGCTTGCCGCTGCCGGCGTCGGGTTCGGCACGCAGTGGCGGCGCCGAAGCGGCGCGTGCGGCCGGCTTGGCGCGCTGTGCCAGCTTGCCACGCTCTTCGGGGGTCAACTCCTGGTAGGCCTTCCAGCGTGCCTGGCGCTCTTCGGCCGGCACCTGCTTGACTTCCTGGAACTGCAGCCGTGCGGTGGCACGCTGCGCCGGGGTCATGCGCGCCCACTCGGACATCCGCGCCTGCAAGCGCTGCCGCTCGTCTGCCGGCATGGTGGGAAACCTGCCCGCGAC
>PNKD01000176.1 GCA_013822265.1 Leptothrix sp. (in: b-proteobacteria) | reverse complement strand
AGAGCCGCTTCTTCGACGAGATTCCCGCGGAGACGCTGAAATGGATCACGCCCAAACAGCAGGCCTTCGGCTCGGGCTATGCGCGTGAGTACCAGCAGGCCTGGCAGCGCGGCAGCGGCCTGAGCGGCATCGTCGGTGCCGGGCGTGTGGAGCCGGCCGCGCCGCCGCCGCCGGCCTTCGTGGTCGCTTCGGCGGGCCAGGCCGCCGGGCTGCGCGTGGGGCAGAGCGTGTTCCACACCAAGTTCGGCGAGGGCGTGATCACGACGCTCGAGGGCCGCGGCGCCGACGCGCGCGCCCAGGTGCACTTCGGCCGCCACGGCAGCAAGTGGCTGGCACTGGCCATCGCCAGGCTGACACCCGTCGACTGAAGGCGGCGGCCCGACGGCACGCCGGCGCCCGGCGGCCGAGACCGACATCGAGGTTGCCTGCCGCGGCGTCTGGGTGGTCGAGGTGGCCAAGGGCAGCCGCGGCCGGTTCAACTGCGTGCAGGCCTGCGGCGTCAATCGCCGCGCCACCGGCTCCTCGGAGTTCCAGCGCTCGGGCCCGGCGTGCGGCAAGCCGCCGTTCGTCGACATCCGCCAGCCGTTCGAAGACACCAGCGCAGCCGACCCTGGTCGACCCGGGCAAGCACACGAGCCGGCGGCACTCTAAACAGGGCTACGGCGCCGGCACGCGCCCGCGTACTGCCAAGGTCGCCCTCATCAGGGGCGACGGCGGCAGGGTTGGCACCTGGGGACGGCTTGCGCGAGGGGCAGGTGCTGTGCGGCGCGCCGGCCGTTACCCGTCGGCTGCCGCAGGCGGCACCGGCGGGCCGCCGCCGAAGCTGTCGTTGAACGTGAACAGCACCGACAGGTAGAAGACGGCGGAGAACACCAGCCCCGCGGGCACGCCCAGTACGCCGGCCAGCTGCGGCACGCCCAGCGCCGCGAACACCACCGCCGCCAGCAGGCCGAACAGCATCAGCACGCCCACCCAGGCCAGCAAGTAGGCGATGAAGGCGCCCTTGCAGCGCCACACCGCCACCGTGCTGCTGAACAAAGCCTGGCGCACGCCCTGGCCGCCCCAGTGCACCAGTGCCGGCGCGTGCCAGAAAGGCACCGAGAGCAGCGAGCCCAGGCCCAGGCCCAGCAGCACCGCGGTGGCCACGCCGGGCTCGGCCAGCAACGCGTCGATCTCGGCCTGCGCCGACTCGCCCTTGGCCATCAGCTTCTGCAGCCGGCCCCAGGCGCTGCCCGAGACGCCGTCGGCCAGCATCAGGATCGCCATCGCCAGCACGCCGTAGCCCAGGCACAGCTTGAGCAGCGCACGCCGGCGCACCGGGTCGCCCTGCAGGGGTTCGATGAACTGGCGCGGATGCACCGGGCCGTCGAGCAGCGCCGACTGGCCGGCGACCATGAAACCCAGCGACAGCAACGGCAGCGCCATCATCTGCAGCACGCCGCCCAGCAGCGGCACCAGCGACACCACCATGGCGCAGAACAGGAACACCGCGAACAGTGCGCTGAAGGCCAGCGGCTTGCGCGCAAACAGGCGGAAGGCGTCGACCACCCAGCGCGTGCCATGCGAGGCGCCGACGGGCTTGAGCATCAAGGGCATGGCAGGGCGCTGGAAGGCTGAAGGGCGTGGAGGGGTGGCCGACCGGGCGGTCAGCGCGGCGGGTGCCAGGGCAGCGCGATGCGGCTCTTCAGCACACGCTCGAAGTGCGACGGATCCTTGGGCGAAAGCATGGCCGCGCTGCGCGGCAGGTGCCAATCCCACAGCCGGCTGACCCAGAAGCGCAGCGCCGCGGCGCGCAGCAGCGCGGGCATGGCGCGCACCTCACCGGCGCTCAGCGCGCGCTCGCTCTGGTAGGCGCCGGTGAAGGCGGCGGCGCGCGGCTCGTCGAGCGCTCCGCTTTCGAGGTCGGTGCACCAGTCGTTCAGGCATACGGCGATGTCGAACAGCCAGGTGTCGGTACCGGCGAAGTAGAAGTCGAAGAAGCCGCAGAGGCGGTCGGGCCCGGCGGTGTCGTCGAACATCACGTTGTCGCGGAAGAGGTCGGCGTGGATGGGCCCGCGCGGCAGTGCCTGGCCGGCGGGCGACGCGGCCAGGTGCTGCTGGAAGGCGAGTTCGTCCCGCAGCAGCGTGGCGGCCTGGGCAGCCAGGTGGGGCAACACCACGGGCACGGTCTCGGCCCACCAGGCCAGGCCGCGCAGGTGCGGCTGCTGCAGCGGGAAGTCGGCGCCGGCCAGGTGCATGCGTGCAAGCATCGCACCCACCTGCGCGCAGTGGTCGGCGTCGGGCCGCAGGCGGTGGCTGCCGGGCAGGCGCGTCACCACGCTGGCCGGCCTGCCGGCCACGGCGTGCACCAGTCCGCCGTCGGCTGCCGCCTGCGGCGCCGGCACCGGGATGCCGCGCGTGGCCAAGTGCTGCATCAGCTGCAGGTAGTAGGGCAGCTGCTCGGCCGACAGGCGCTCGAACAGCGTCAGCACCCATTGCCCGCGCACCGTGGTGGCGTAGTAGTTGGTGTTCTCTATGCCCGAGTGGATGCCCTGCAGCGCCGTCAACGCGCCCAGGCCCAGGCGCTGGCAGAGGGCGTCGGCTTCGTCGAAGCCGACCTCGGTGTAGACCGCCATGTGCAGCGCGCCTAGAAGGCGAACACCGACCAGGCACGCTGCCCTGCCGCGCCCCGTTGTTGAGAGGCATCCTGGCCGCCTGGGGGCACGATGATCTCGTAGGACTTGCCGCCGGTCTTGCTGTGCACCGTGATGCGCTGCACCTGGCCGCGGGCGTCGCGGGTTTCCTCGATGCGCACCTTGTCGTCCTCGAAGATGCTGACGCGCCCGCCGCCGGCCGCCGCGGCGCTGCGGGCGCTGCTGGTCGCACCGGCGGCGCTGGCGGCACTGGCCGCGGCCGTGGCGGGCGCCGCCGGCCGCACGGCGGGCAGGTCGTTGATGCGCGGCGGTGGCGGCACGACCTGGGCCCACGCCGGAGCGGCCACAGCAGCGGTCAGGGCACAGGCCGAAACGAGGCGGGCGCGGTGGCCGCGGCGAGGATTCATGCGCTCAGATTCTACGCAGCGGCCGTGCCGCGAAACGGCGCGCCACAATCGCCGCATGACGGAAAAGCTCATGCTGCTGGTCGACGGTTCCAGCTACCTCTACCGCGCCTACCATGCCATGCCCGACCTGCGTTCGCCCGACGGTTTCCCGACCGGCGCGGTGCACGGTTTCGTGGCCATGATGAACTGGCTGCGCGAGCGTTACCCGGCCGAGCACGCGGTGTGTGTCTTCGACGCCAAGGGCCGTACCTTCCGCGATGACTGGTACCCCGCATACAAGGCCCAGCGCGCGCCCATGCCCGAGCCGCTGGCGCAGCAGATCCCGCCCATCCACGAGGTCGTGCGGCTGCTGGGCTGGCCGGTGCTCGAGGTGCCCGGCATCGAGGCCGACGATGCCATCGGCACGCTGGCCCGCGTGGCCGCGGCCAGCGGCCACCGGGTGCTGATCTCCACCGGCGACAAGGACCTGGCGCAGCTCGTGACGCCGCAGGTGACGCTGATGAACACCATGGCCAAGCCGCCCGAGATGCTCGACGTCGACGGCGTGAAGGCCAAGTTCGGCGTGCCGCCCTGGGCCATAGTCGACTACCTCACGCTGGTCGGCGACACCGTCGACAACGTGCCGGGTGTGGAAAAGGTCGGCCCCAAGACAGCCGTCAAGTGGCTGGACGAGCACGGCAGCCTGGGAGGCGTGATGGCCGCAGCCGACGGCATCAAGGGCGTGGCCGGCGAGAACCTGCGCAAGGCGCTGGACTGGCTGCCCACCGGGCGCAAGCTGGTCACCGTGCAGACCGACTGCGACCTGGCGGCGCACATCGCGGGCTGGCCTGCGCTCGACACGCTGGCGCTGCGCGAGCCCGACACGGCGGCACTGCGCGACTTCTACAAGCGCTTCGACTTTCGCACCTGGCTGCGTGAACTGGAAAAGGCCGAAGGCGCCGAGGCCGCCACGCCGGCATCGGCGGCGGCTGATGGCCGCGGCGGGGACACCGGCGGAGACAACGGCGAGAGCAACGGCGAGAACAACGGCGAGAACAACCGCGAGAACAACGGCGTGCCGGCCATCGCGCTGGCACGCGAGTACGAGACCCTCTTCACCTGGGACCAGTTCGACGCCTGGATGGTTCGGCTGGCCGCGGCCGAACTGGTGGCCATCGACACCGAGACCGACAGCCTGGACGGCATGCGCGCGCGCATCGTCGGCATCAGCTTCGCCGTCGAGCCCGGCCGTGCCGCCTACGTGCCGCTGGGCCACACCTACCCCGGCGCGCCCGACCAGCTGCCGCTGGACGAGGTGCTGGCCCGCCTGCGGCCCTGGCTGGAAGACGCCGCGCGGCCCAAGCTGGGCCAGAACATCAAGTACGACTGGCATGTCTTCGCCAACCACGGCATTGGCGTGCAGGGCTACCTGCATGACACGATGTTGCAGAGTTATGTGCTCGAGGCGCACAAGCCGCACGGCCTGGAAAGCCTGGCCGAGCGCCACCTCGGCCGCAAGGGCCTGAGCTACGAAGACCTGTGCGGCAAGGGTGCCAACCAGATCCCGTTTGCGCAGGTCGATGTCGAGCGCGCCACCGTCTACTCGGGCGAAGACAGCGAGATGACGCTGCAGGTGCACCAGGCGCTGTGGCCCGAGGTCAGGGACGACGGCGACGACCAGCGGGGCCTGCGCTGCGTCTACGAGAAGATCGAGATGCCGGTAAGCCTGCTGCTCGGCCGCATCGAGCGCCACGGCGTGCTCATCGACGCCGCGGTGCTGGCGCGCCAGAGCCAGGAACTCGCCGAGCGCATGGTGGCGCTCGAGCAAGAGGCGCACGGCATCGCCGGCCAGCCCTTCAACATGGGCTCGCCCAAGCAGATCGGCGACATCCTGTTCAGCAAGCTGGGCCTGCCGGTGAAGAAGAAGACGGCCAGCGGCGCGCCGTCCACCGACGAGGAAGTGCTGGCCGAACTGGCCGCCGACTACCCGCTGCCGGCCAAGATCCTCGAGCACCGCAGCCTGGCCAAGCTCAAGGGCACCTACACCGACAAGCTGCCGCTGATGGTCAACCCCGACACCGGGCGCGTGCACACCAACTACGCGCAGGCGGTGGCGGTGACGGGGCGGCTGTCCAGCAACGACCCCAACCTGCAGAACATCCCCATCCGCACGGCCGAGGGCCGGCGCGTGCGCGAGGCCTTCATCGCGCCGCCCGGCCATGTGCTGATGAGCGCCGACTACTCGCAGATCGAGCTGCGCATCATGGCCCACATCTCGGAAGACCCGGCGCTGCTGCGCGCCTTCGCTGAAGGCCGGGACGTGCACCGTGCCACCGCCAGTGAGGTCTTCGCGGTGCCGGTGGACGAGGTCAGCAGCGAGCAGCGGCGCTACGCCAAGGTCATCAACTTCGGCCTCATCTACGGCATGGGCGCGTTCGGGCTGGCCAGCAACCTGGGCATAGAGCAGAAGGCCGCCAAGGACTACATCGAGCGCTACTTCGCGCGCTTCGCCGGCGTGCGGCGCTACATGGACGACACGCGCGCCAGCGCCAAGGCCAAGGGCTACGTCGAGACCGTGTTCGGCCGGCGGTTGTGGCTGCCCGAGATCAACAGCGGCAACGGCCCGCGCAAGGCGGGCGCGGAGCGTCAGGCCATCAACGCGCCGATGCAGGGCACGGCGGCCGACCTCATCAAGCTGGCGATGATCGCGGTGCAGCGCGCGCTGGACGCCGAGTGCCGCGCCACGCGCATGGTGATGCAGGTGCACGACGAACTCGTGCTCGAGGTGCCCACGGACGAACTCGATTGGGCGCGCGAGGCCGTGCCGCGGCTGATGGCCGGGGTGGCGCAGCTGAAGGTGCCGCTGCTGGCCGAGGTGGGGGTGGGGCCGAACTGGGAGCAGGCGCACTGAGGGCTTTCCGGTCTGTCGCGCATGCCCGTTGATCACGCCTGAAAGGCGCGCGACAAGGCGCCCGCGCGCCGCGCTTGTGCCCGGTGGTCCGGCGCGCCGCAACGGTCGCCGGTGACCGGCGCGCCATGGGCGGGATGTACCGGCTCCACGAGGCACGACGGCCACTCCCATCCATGCCGTCCGCGCTTGCTGACGGACGAAGCTCGTGACATCCCTTCCCACCCGGGCGCTGCTGCCCTGGGCTGCGGCAGCGGCCCTGTCGCCGGCCGTCTCGGTCGCCATCGCGCAGTCGCACGCGGCCAGCCAGTGCTCGGGCTGCTCGATGACGGCCACCAGACAGGCCGTCATCCCCGGGCTTCGAGCCGCCGGTGCCCGGCGTGCCGGTGGGCACGCTGGCCTGCTGGCAGCAGGCCGACCCGCTGCCATCGAGCACGGCCGCGGCCGGCGGGCTGATGCGCGCCGCCAGCGACGGCGCGCGCGTGTGCTCGCGGGTCGTCGGCAGCACCACGCCGGGGCCGAATGGCCGCCGCCTGCCTGCATGCCGTGCCGGCGGCAACGAGGGCGGCATCCACCACGACGTGTGCGGCATCGTCGAGCCGGCACGCGCCTGCATGTTCTCGGCCCGGGTCTTCGTGCGCGGCGGCAAGGTGGGCCTGTCCGGCACCGGCAGCGTCGGCGGGCCGTCGTCCTCCACCACCACCCGGATCGGCGAGTGGGAGCAGCTGCCCGTGTGCACGAACTCGCGCTCGGTGACCGACCTCCGGTCGATCCGCAACCAGGACCCGGCCGGCGGCCGTGTCTTCGCCGAGCGCATCGAGCTGCGCGGAGTCCCGATCGTCGAGTACGCCCTGCGCGGCGCAGTGAGGCGCACGCGGGGCCCAGGTGTGGCGCGAGGCCGCGGCAGGCGCGCCGCCCGCGGCGGCGTTCGAGGACTTTGCCGTCGGGGTCGGGCCGACCGCGCTGCCGACCGACCCGGCGCCAGGCACTTCAAGGAGCTTTCATGGATACGACCCGATCCCCCGTGCCGGCTGCAGCGCCGTAGGTCATGCTGCTGGGCGTGTGGCTCGGCGACGCTGCCGGCATCGCGCCGGGCTGGCGTTCGCGCATGGTGCTGCCCGACGCGCGCACGCTCGAATTCGACAGCCCCTTCGAGCCGGCGCATTTCGCGAGCCGGGTGCAGCGGCGGCGCGCTGATGCAGGCCCCGACGCCGGGCGGCTGCGCAGAAACTGCCGCCACCCAAAAAACCACGGCGGCGCGCTCGGGCCGCCGGCCCAAGAAGAGGCCGTTCATGCTGTTCA
>PNKD01000175.1 GCA_013822265.1 Leptothrix sp. (in: b-proteobacteria) | reverse complement strand
AGCGCGCAGCCGAGCCGCGGCGGCCCGGCTGCGGTCACAGGCTCGAATACTTGACCGAGCAGCCGTAAGGCCGCGTCGAGGCCTGGCTCACCGGCTTGCCGGCCAGCGTCTCGGCCAGCGCGACCTGGACGTGGTTGGTGGCCGTGGCGATGTCGGCGACGTTCGAGCTTGGCTTGCTGTCGATGCCGCCGGCGTAGACCAGCGTGCCGGCGGGGTCGACGATGTACATGTGCGGCGTGGTGCGGGCGCCGTAGGCCTTGCCGACCTTGCCGTCGTCGTCCATCAGCGTCGTCGTGGCGGCGGCCTTCTGGCCTTTCATCCACTGCGCCAGGTCGGCGGGCTTTCGGTAGTCGGAGGCGTCGGGCGCGGTGGAGCTGACGGCCAGCCAGACCACGCCCTTGGCGGTGGCCTCCTTCTGCGTGCCCTGCATGTTGGCGCTGCTGTAGTGCTTGACGACGAAGGGGCAGCCGGGGTTGACCCACTCCAGCACCACGTGACGGCCCTTGAAGTCGGCCAGCGAGACGGTCTTGCCGCTGACGTCGGTGGCGGTGAAGGCCGGCGCGGGCTGGCCCACGGCAGCCACCGCGAAGGCAGCGCCGGTGGCCAACAGGCCGCAGGCGGCCAGCGCGCCGGTGAGCCGCAGGGACTTCATGGGCAGGCTCCTCGGGTTCAGGGTTGGGGCAGCGCGGCCAGGGCGGCCAGCACGTCGTCGACGCTGAGGAATTCGTGCAGCAGCGTGGGCCCCGCCACACCAGGGGCATAAATCGCGTACACGGGCACGCCGCTGCGGCCCAGGCGGGCGAGCTCGGCGCTGATGGCGGCGTCGCGGCGCGTCCAGTCGGCGCGCAGCAGCAGCACGCGTCGGCGTTCGAAGTCGGCCATGACCTCGGCGCGGGCCAGCGTGGTGCGCTTGTTGAACTGGCAGGTCACGCACCAGGCCGCGGTGAAGTCGACGAACACCGGCCGGCCCTCGGCCTGCGCCTGCGCCACGCGGGCGGCCGACCAGGGTTGCCAGGTCTGGCCGGCGGCCGCGGCGGCAGCCGGCGCGACCTCGGTCCGCAGCGCCGGGCCGGCCCAGAACACCGTGGCGGCCAGCAGCAGCAGCGCGCTGGCGCCGAACCCGCGCCGCGCCACAGGCCCCAGGCCGGGCGAGCCCAGCGCCCAGGCCGCGAAGGCCATCGCCAGCAGCAGCAGCAGCATCGCGGCGGCGCCGTCGATGCCGGCCTGCTGGCCCAGCACCCACACCAGCCAGACCACGGTGGCGAACATCGGGAAGGCCATCACCGACTTGAAGTGCGCCATCCAGGTGCCCGGCCGCGGCAGCGCGCGCGCCAGCGGCGGCCAGGCGCTGATGGCCAGGTAGGGCAGCGCCATGCCCAGGCCCAGCGCGGCGAACACGGCCATCGCCTGGCCGGCGGGCAGCGTCACCGCCAGTCCCAGCGAGGCGCCCATGAAGGGCGCCGTGCAGGGCGACGCCACCGCCACCGCCAGCACGCCGGTGAGCGCGGAGTCGACCATGGGGTGGCGCGCCCGCGCCGCGGCCCATGAGGACGGCAGTACCGAGCCGAACTCGAACATGCCGGCGAGGTTCAGGCCGATCAGCGTGAACAGCGCCGCCAGCGCCACCACCACCATCGGCTGCTGCAGCTGGAAGCCCCAGCCCAGCTGCTCGCCGCCGGCGCGCAGCGCCAGCAGCAGCGCGGCCAGCGCCATGAACGACAGCACCACGCCGGCGGTGTAGGCCAGGCCGCCGGCGAGCAGGCCGCGGCGGTCGTCGGCGTGCCTGGCGAAGCCCATCACCTTGAGCGACAGCACCGGGAATACGCAGGGCATCAGGTTCAACAGCGCGCCGCCGGCCAGCGCCAGCAGCAGCGCCCAACCTATCGTGGTCGCGCGCGGCGGCACGGCCAGCGCCCCCACGGGCGCCACCGGGGCCAGCGCTTCGGGTGCAGGCGCGGTGGCGGGCCAGGTACCGCTGACGGCGACCTGCACCTGCAACCCGGCGGGCTGGCCGGGGGCCACCAGCACGGCCGCCATGGCCGCCGGCGACGCGGTGCGCTGCGGGTCCAGCGGCACGCGTGCCGTCCAGCGGCCGTCGGCCCAGGCCGTCTCGGGCTTGGCGGCGTTGTTGATGACGCCCGTGGTTTCGGGGAAGAAGTCCAGCGTCTGGCCCTGCCAGGCCGCGGGCAGGCCCGCTACCTGCACCACCAGGGTCTGGCCCTCCAGCTGCGCGCTGGCCTGGCTGCCGGGCACGGGCTGCGGCACGGCCGCGCGGGCGCTGTCGAACAACGCCGCATGGCCGGCCGTGGTCGCCTGGACCGGCAGGCGCAGGCTGAACTCGCCGCTCTCGGGGATGCAGACGTCCTTGCACACCAGCCACACGGCGTTCAGCTTGACGTCCAGCGCCTCGCCCTTGAAGTCGGGCGCCACCGTCACGGCCACCGGCAGCAGCAGCGTGTCCTTGTAGCCGTAGTTCATCAGCGGCCCCAGCGGCAGCCGGGACGGCGTGGGCCACTCGATCTCGCCGGCAGTGGCGCCGGCCGGCAACTGCCACTCCAGCGTCGTCGGCAAGCCGGAGTCACCCGGGTTCTTCCAGTAGGTGTGCCAATGCGTCTTGTGCTCGATCTTCAGGCCCAGCCACAGCGGCTTGCCCGGCGCCACGCCGTCGGGCGCGTGGGCCACGAGTTCGGCCGTGACCTGCGGCGTCGTCACGCGCGCGCCGGCGGCGTGGGCGGTCGGCGTGACCAGTGCGGGCAGGGCGAGCAGTGCCGACAGGATCAGCGAGCGATAGAGGTTCATGCGAAGTCTTCTTGCGGCAGCGAGGGGCCGGGACGGTTCGAGCGCGGCAGGCGCTGACAGTTCCGCGCGAGCCCGTCATTCTCCTACGGTGGCCAGCGTTTCCCCGCGCCGCGGCAGGCGCAAGGTCTGGCCGATGGCCGTGAGCACGAAGTGATCGTCGGCCACGCCCAGCGCGCGCCGGGCCGCCGCCAGCGCCCGCGGGGGTTCGTCCAACGCCTCGTCGCTGAGCGCGAAGGTGCCCCAGTGGATGCCCAGCGAGCGCTGCGCCACGAGGTCGAGGTGCACGCGCACCGCCTCGGTCGGGTCGACGTGCTGCGGCGTCATGAACCAGCGCGGCTCGGAGCTGCCCACCGGCAGCAGCGCGAGGTCGAACCCGCGCTCGCCCTGGCGCGCCGCGAACCGCGCGCGAATGTCGGCAAAGTCCTTCGAATAGCCGGTGTCGCCGGCGAAGAAGAGCTGGAAGTCGGGCGCGAACACCGCCCAGCCGCCCCACAGCGTGCGCATGCGGTCGGTGAGGCTGCGTGCGGACCAGTGCTGCACGGGCGTCAGCACGATGTCGACGCCGCGCAGCGTGTGCGTCTGCCACCAGTCCAGCTCGACCACGTTGCCGATGCCATTGTCGGTCAGCAGCGACTTCAGCCCCAGCGGCACCAGGAACAGCGGCGGCCCGCCGGCCTGCGCCGCCAGGGCCTTCAGGCTCGGCAGGTCGCAGTGGTCGAAGTGGTTGTGCGAGATCATCACGGCGTCTATGCGCGGCAACTCGGCCAGCGCCAGGCCCGGCGGCTGCGCCCGCTGCGGCCCCAGCCAGCCCACCGGCGAGGCACGCTCGGAGAAGATGGGGTCGGTCAGCACGTTCAGCCCGCCCAGTTGCGCCAGCACGGTGGCGTGGCCTATCCAGGTGACGGTCGGCTGCATCGCCGCGCCGGCGGCGGCGTTGGCGCGCAGGAAGGCCAGTTCGGCGGGCACACGCGGCGTGGGGCTGTGTGGCGGCGGCGGCAGGCCGTCGCGCGTGGCCTCCCAGCGCCAGCGCATCAGCTCCAGCAGGCCGCGCGGCGCGAACTCGAGGTAGTTGTTCTGGAAAGTCCCGCCGCGGTGATGGCGTGGCGGCTTTGCGGGCTCGGCAGCCTGTTCGGCGCGGGCCGGGACGGCCATCGCCAGACCCAGGCACAGCGCGCCGATCAGCGCGGGAAAGCGGGGCGGCATCGTCATCGGGCCGATGATCGCAGCCCGGCCGTGCTGCCGCCGCGGCAGGCCTGCCCGACCGGGGGCTCGTCGCCTTGTCTGGGGGTTTGTCAGGAGGTCTTCGGGTTTGTTCGTATAATTCCAAGGCTTTGCTGACCTCACTCGACCATGGCGACTGAAACGCACCCTAGGGGCGACCGCTGGGGCGACGAAGAAAGACAGGCAGCTGAGCAGGCCGCGGCCTTCAAGCCGTTGACCAGGGAGGAAGCACAGGCCCTGCGCCACAAGGACCCGCCGGTTTCACCGTGGCGGGTGGTTGCGGTGCAGGCGGCGGTGGGTGTGGCGGTGGCGCTGGCAGCGCTGCTGCTGACCGGCCGTGAGGAGGTGGGGTGGTCGGCGCTGTATGGCGCCGCCACGGTGGTGGTGCCGGGTGCCTTGATGGCCCGCGGCATGACCAGCCGGCTGTCCAGCATGTCGCCCGGCGCGAGCGCCGTCAGCTTCATGTTGTGGGAGATGGTCAAGATTGCGGTTTCGATAGCCATGCTCGTGCTGGCGCCGAAACTCGTGCAGCCCCTGAGCTGGCCAGCCTTGCTGGTGGCGCTGGTGCTGTGCATGAAGGTGTACTGGCTGGCGCTGTCGTGGCGCGGCCGCAGAACTTAGTCGCTAAGCAACCGGGACGACACAACACATGGCAGCCGAAGGTCACGCGCCCACCGCAGGCGAGTACATCGTCCACCACCTGCAGCACCTGCAGAACCACAAGCAGAAGGCGGTCGTCGACTTCTCCGTGGTGAACATCGACTCCGTCGTCTGGGCCACGCTGCTGGGCGTGCTGACCTGCTACTTCCTGTGGCGTGCCGCGAGCAAGGCCACCTCGGGCGTGCCGGGGCGCTTCCAGGCCGCGGTCGAGTTCCTCGTCGAGATGGTCGACACGCAGGCCAAGGGCATCGTGCACAACGCCACCAGCCGCAAGCTCGTCGCGCCGCTGGCGCTCACGGTCTTCCTGTGGATCTTCATGATGAACGCGATGGACCTGCTGCCCGTCGACCTCATCCCCTACATCGTCGAGAACGGCGGCATCGCCGGCTACCAGCGTGTCGTGCCCACGGCCGACCTGTCGATCACGATGGGCCTGAGCATCAGCGTGCTGCTGGTCTGCGTCGTCTACAACATCAAGATCAAGGGCGCGGGCGGCTGGATCCACGAGCTGTTCTCGGCGCCCTTCGGCGACAAGTGGTTCCTCTACCCGGTGAACTTCGCGATGCAGCTCATCGAGTTCATCGCCAAGACCGTCAGCCACGGCATGCGTCTGTTCGGCAACATGTACGCCGGCGAGCTGATCTTCATGCTCATCGCGCTGATGGGTGGCGCCTTCACGCTGTCGGCCACCGGCATCGGCCTGGCCATCGGCCACGTCATCGCCGGCAGCGTGTGGGCCATCTTCCACATCCTGATCATCACCCTGCAGGCCTTCGTGTTCATGATGCTGACGCTGGTGTACGTGGGCCAGGCCCACGACGCGCACTGAGTCCGCGCCCTGATCGTCTTTTCCTCGCGTTTCCTGTTTTCCCTTTCCCCTCTCACCTTCCCCCTCTGGAGCAAAAAATGGAAGTCATCAGCTTTGTCGCCCTCGCCGCCGGCATCATCATCGGGCTGGGTGCCGTCGGCGCCTGCATCGGCATCGGCATCATGGGCAGCAAGTACCTCGAGTCGGCCGCGCGCCAACCCGAGCTGATGGGTGAACTGCAGACCAAGATGTTCCTGCTGGCCGGCCTGATCGACGCGGCCTTCATCATCGGCACCGGCATCGCGCTGTGGTTCGCCACCGCCAACCCCTTCCTGGCCCAGATCGCCAACCTGCCGAAATAAGGACCATCCGAAGCGGCTGCGCCGCTCCCCTCAAGGGGCGACGCCAATGGCCCGGCCAAGCCGGTTCCATGGCGTCCGCTGGGTGAACGTCCCGACCTATCCGAGGCAATATCTTGAGCATCAACGCCACCCTGATCATCCAGATGATCGTCTTCGCGATCCTCGTCTGGTTCACGATGAAGTTCGTCTGGCCGCCGATCACCGCCGCGCTCGATGAGCGCGCGAAGAAGATCGCCGATGGCCTGTCGGCCGCCGACAAGGCCAAGACCGAGCTCGCCGCCGCCAACAAGCGTGTCGAGGCCCAGCTCGCGGCCGCTCGCGACGACGCGCGGAAGCGCCTGGCCGATGCCGAGCGCCTGGCGCAGCAGATGATCGAGGAAGCCAAGGGCCGTGCGTCCGAGGAAGCCGCCAAGATCATCGCCAACGCCAACGCCGAGGCCGAGCAGGCCGCGGTGAAGGCGCGCGAAGTGCTGCGCGAGCAGGTCGCCGGGCTGGCCGTCAGCGGCGCCGAGCAGATCCTGCGCCGCGAAGTCAACGCCGGCGTTCACGCCGAGCTGTTGGGTCGCCTCAAGGCGGAGCTCTGACATGGCCGAACTGGCGACCATCGCGCGCCCCTACGCCGAGGCGCTCTACAAGTCGGTGGGTGGCAGCGACGCCCTGGCGTTGAATGCGCAGATGGGCTCGCTGGCACGACTGGCTGCCGATGAGCAGCTGCGCCAGTTTGCCGACAACCCCAAGGTCACCGCGACGCAGGTCTTCGACCTCATCGCCGGTATCGCCGTCGGCAAAGGGCTGCACATCGACCTGAAGGTGGCCAACCTGCTGCAGGCCGTGCTCGACAACGGCCGTCTGGCCGCGCTGCCCGAAATCGCAGCGCAGTTCCAGGCGCTGGTGAACACCAGCACCGGCGTGTCGGACGCACTCATCCAGAGCGCGTTCGCCATCGAGGGTGAATCGCTGGCCGACCTGGTGCTGACGCTGGAGAAGCGCTTCGGCCGCAAGCTGAATGCGAAGGTCGAGCTCGCCCCCGAACTCATCGGCGGTGTACGCGTCGTGGTCGGTGACGAGGTGCTCGACACCAGCGTCAAGGCCAGGCTTGAACAGATGAAGATCGCGTTAACCGCATAAGGGTCGCTGGCGCTCCCGTGCGCGTGGCAAAAGGAAGAAAGCATGAACCTGAATCCCGCAGAAATTTCCGAGCTGATCAAGAGCCGCATCGAGGGCCTGGCCGTCTCGGCCGACATCAAGAACCAGGGCACCGTGGTGTCCGTCACCGACGGCATCGTGCGCGTGCACGGCCTGTCCGACGTGATGGCCGGCGAGATGCTGGAGTTCCCGGCCACCGCCGCTGGCGTGCCCACCTACGGTCTGGCGCTGAACCTCGAGCGCGACTCGGTCGGCGCCGTGATCCTGGGT
>PNKD01000174.1 GCA_013822265.1 Leptothrix sp. (in: b-proteobacteria) | reverse complement strand
TCAAGGGTTGAGGCCGTATGCAAAGCCGCACCGCGGTTGCCGCAGCTGATGCTCGCCGGCGCCGTGATGACAGGCCGCGGCATCAACCAGGTGCTGGGCACGCCCAGCGCGCCGCGGCCTAGACTGCACGGCTTTCAACGACACCGGAGAAGACGATGATCACGCTGTGCGGCATGTCCCTGTCCAACTACTACAACAAGGTCAAGATCGTCCTGCTGGAGAAGGGCGTTCCCTTCACCGAGGAGGTGGTGCGCACCGGGTCCAAGGTTGACGCCGTGCTCGATGCCACGCCGCTGGGCAAGATCCCGTTCATCAAGGTCGACGGCCAGACGCTGTGCGAGAGCCAGGTCATCGTCGACTTCCTCGAAGCGCGTTTTCCCGAGCGCCCGCTGCTGCCCGCCGACGCGCTGGCCGCGGCCAAGGTGCGCGAGCTGTGCACCTTCATGGAGCTCTACATCGAACTCGTGGGCCGTGAGCTGTACGCACAAGCCTACTTCGGCGGCAAGGTCGACGACAGCACCCAGGAACGCGTGAGGAAGACCCTGGAGAGGAACCTGCCGGCCTTCAAGCGCCTGGCGCGCTTCGCGCCCTATGCGGCTGGCGACAGCTTCACGCTGGCCGATGCCTCGGCCTTTGCCACGTTGCCCACGGTGGGCAACGCCACGCGCGCCATCTACGGCGTAGACCTCATCGCCGCGGCCGGCATCGACTGGAAACCCTACCTGAAGATGCTGGGCGAACGAGCGTCGCTGCAGCGCGTCAACGCCGACCGCAAACGAGACACCGAAGCAATGGCGGCCTTGGCCGCTGCCGCGGCCAAGGCCGCGGCGCCAGGCGGCTGAGGCCGCAGGCACCGTGACCCTCACAGTCGACCGCCACCACCTCCCTGCTCAGCCCCAAACGCACTACGTGGCCACACTCGCCTGGTGCGCATGACCACCGAGGGCGCTCAGCGTGGCGCCGGTGTCGGCGGCTGGCCGTACAGCGGCGAGCGCGGCCCGGGCAGCAGGCCGTTGTAACGCGGCGCCCCCAGCATGCGCTGGTTGGCGATGGCGGCGTAGTTGTAGGCAGCGTCGGTGGCCGTGCCGACGATCTGCTTGACGACGGCGGCCACCAGCAGGCCGATCAACCCACCCTGGTTCTGCTGCTGCTGCTCGGCCGACGAGGCGGTGCCGGTGCCTTGCCACAGCAGGTCACCCGTGCGCAGATCGACGATGCGCGCTTCCAGCTGCACGCTTGTCTCGCTGGTGACGACGGCGTACGCCGTGCCGTAACGCTTGACCTTGATGTAGACGGCGGCATCGGCACCGAAGTACTCGCGCAGCTTTTGCGGCGCGATCTCGTGCGCCTCGTTGCCGGAGTTGACGCCGTTCTGGCGGAAGGTCTCGTCGACCAGCGTCACCGGCAGCACGTAGTAGCCGGCCTCGGCCAGCGGCAACGTGGCGTTCGCCCATGCGCCGGGAGTGGCGTTGACTTCCGGCGAGTCGTTCAGCGGCGGCAGCACCAGCAGCGTCACCGGCTTGGCACGTGCCAGCGCGCCGTAGTCATAGGCCGGCGGCGGCGTGGCGCAGCCGCCCAGCAGGGTGGCGCTGGCGGCAAGGGCCAGCAAGGTAGAGCGCAGGTGCTTCAAGCGGGGTTCTCCGACTTCTTCGGGCTTTCCAGCCGCTTGAGCAGCTGGTCCATGTAGGGCGTCGACTCGGGGAAGGCGGCCTTCTCGGCGAGCCAGGCTTCGCGCGCACCCTGCGCATCGCCGCCCGACAGCTTGAGCATGCCCAAGTGGGCGCGAAACCCCGGCGGCAGCGCGGCCCCCGTCGCCCGCGCCTTCTCGGCATGGGCTTGCAGGGCCAGCAGCTGTTCGCCGGGCGCGCCCGTGCCGCTGCGAAGCAGGGTCTCGTACTGCTGGCGCGGGAAGGTCTCCCACAGGTACATCGGCCCAGGGCCCTTCTGTGCGCAGGCCCCCAGCAGGGCGACCACGGCAAAAAGCGGCAGCCGGCAACCATGGCGCGTCGTCATCAGCGCGCCCCCGGACCCCACTGGCCCCCATCACTTCCTGCGACCAGGTTGTTGACCGCTTCGCGCATGGCCAGGTCGAGCACCTTGCCGTTCAGCGTGGCGTCGTAGCTGGCGGTGCCCCCGAAGCCCAGCACTTCTCTGTTCGAAAGCTCGTACTCGCCCGCACCGCGCGCCGAGAACACGACCTCGGAAGTCAGACTGTTGACGACGTTCAGCGTGATCTTCGCGTACGCCACCTGCGTCTTGCCGCGCCCCAGCAGCCCGAAGAGTTGCCTGTCGCCGACCTCCTTGCGACCGAACTCGGAGATGTCGCCGGTAACGACGAACGAGGCGCCGCGAAGCGCCTGAGCCGCGCCCCGCATCTTGGCCTCCTGGCTGATCTCTGCCATGTTGTCGCGATCGAGAACCGCGAAACGCTGCGACTCGTGCAGGTGGGCGATCAGGGTGGTCTTGGCCTGGCTGCCCAGCCGGTCGACGCCGTCGGAGAACACGCCGCGCATGAAGTTCGAACGGTTGTCGAACTTGCCGATGGCGACCGGCACCTTCGCGCCAGCGTAGGGCGTGGCCGCCGACTGGACCTTCTCTACCTGGACGCTGCGCGAACTCTCGGTCGCACACCCCACAAGGCCCAAGACGCACGCGAGCGCGACGGCCGATGAACGCAGTTGATGCAAGTCAGACTCCCTGATCGAACCCCACTTTCGAGAACCGCGACCGCGGCCCGGGGGCTTGATGGCAGTCTACCAACCCAGGAACCGGCGGGAGGCAGGGTCTAACCACTCTTTGTAGGCGCCTGTGCATCGCCGCTTCGGTGCGATGAAACCAGTTCGGCGGCCGGGCAGGTGCTGCCCGGCCCCTGGTCATTGCATTGCGCCAGCAGCGGGACTCGGCCCCCGGAACTGGCCGCCTCGATGCGGCCGCGCGCGCCGCCCCGGGTCGATCAATTCGCCGCGCAGCAGCGCCACCTTGCGGCGCAGGTTGCAGCCGGCCTTGATCTCTTCCTCGTGCTCGTGCGTGGCCTGGTTGACGCGGTCGTAGCGCTTGGGCTCGAAGAAGCAGTGGCCGGATCGATGAACAGCGGCCCGTAGGCGGCGATGAAGCTCGGCGCCGATGAAGTGCCGCGTCTGCTTGATGCGGCTGTGGAGGTGGTGGCGGCACTCGTCCCGGCGCTGCGTGGCCAGGGTTTGCACAGAGTCCTTCAAGAGGCGGCTCCACGCTCGGTTGGCGCGGCGGCAGGGTGACCGCCGTGCGTGAACACGAGGCGACCGCAAGTTGACGCCAGCCTGTCGACTCGGCGGCGCGATGTGGTGCACATCGCCACCGAGGGCCGCTGGGCTGGCCGGCGCTGCAGGCCCCCACGCAGCTGGAGCTGCCGGCGGCCAGCGACTCCCGCATCAGCTTCCACGTCCACAGCCGCCACTACGGCGTGGGCTGGCGGCGCGCGCCCGTGATGGCCTGCCTGCGCAGGTTTCACAACCGCACCGCCAGCACCATGGTGCCCACGGCAGCGCTGAAGGACGAACTGGCCGTGGCCGGCCAGCCCGTCCGCCACGGCCCCAGACGCGCGGCCCATCGGCGGGCATCGATTTGCAGCGGCCACCGGTACGCCTGCCGTCACGGCGCGCGAGCGTCCCCAGCGCCGTACCGGGCCTTTGATCCAGGGCAAGCCCAGTGGCCGCGGCGCTGTTCCGGCGCGCCGCGTTGCGGGCATGCTGGACAAGCGCCACGGCGCGAGGTATCGGCTTCTGCGCCAGCCGGCAAGCAGGAGGGATACGCATGACACTGAACATCCTCGTTCTGGGTGACGGCACGGGCGGGCTCGTCGTCTCCAACCTGCTCGCCCACGAGTTGCGGCGGCGGCCTGTCGACGCGCAGGTGCGGCTGATCGGTCATTCGGCCATGCACACCTACCAGCCCGGCCTGCTGTTCCTGCCCTTTCGCAAGCCGGGCTACCGCACGCTGGCCGACATCCAGCGCCCCAATGCGGACTTCATTGGCGCCGGCGTCGAGTACCTGAGCGAGACCATCACGGCCATCGACACGCAGGCGCGCACCGTCACCACCGACCGGGGCAGCCACCGCTACGACTGGCTGGTGCTGTCGCTGGGCTGCCGCACGGTGGTCGACGCCATCGAGGGCCTGCCCGAGCGCTGAGGCAAGCAGGCGCACGGCTTCTACACGCCCGACAGCGCGCTGGCGCTGGCCGAGGCGCTGCAAGGCTTCGACGGCGGAGACCTGCTGGTGGACGTCGCCGAGATGCCGATCAAGTGCCCGGTGGCGCCGCTGGAATTCATCTTCCTGATGGACGAGTACCTCACGCAGCGCGGCATCCGCTCGAGAACGAAGCTGACGCTGATGACGCCGCTGAGCGGCGCCTTCACCAAGCCCATCTGCAACGAGATGCTGACCGGCGTGCTCGCCGCGAAGGGCGTGAACGTGGTGCCCGACGCGCCCTTGGCCGAAGTGGCGGACAAACACGTCGCCTGCCCCGACGGCAAGACCGTGCCCTACGACCTGCTGGTGACCATACCGCCGCACGAGGGCTCCGAGCTGATCGACGACGCGGGGCTGGGCGACGGCCTGGGCTTCGGCCTCACGGACAAGCAGACGCTGAAGTCGAAGAAGGCCGAGCGCGTGTTCCTGCTCGGCGACAACACCAACGTGCCGACGTCCAAGGCCGGCTCGGTGGCGCACTTCCAGGCCGAGGTGGCGGTGCACAACCTGCTGCGCGAGATGGCCGGCAAGGAAGCCCAGCCGCTGGCCGACGGCCACGCCAACTGCTTCATCGAGACCGGCCTCGGCAAGGCCATCCTGGTCGACTTCAACTACGACATCCAGCCCGTGCCCGGCAAGTTCCCGCTGCCCGTGGTGGGCCCGATGACGCTGCTGGCCGAGACGTGGCTGAACCACCTCGGCAAGTTGGCGTTCAAGCCGATCTACTGGAACGTGCTGCTGCCGGGCCGGCCCATCCCGCTGGTGGGTTCGCGCATGAGCACGCTGGGCAAGCAGATGGGCGTGCTGGCTGCCCACGCGCCGCACTGACATGTGCCCGCCCCGGGCAGGCCGCCAGCGTGCTGGCGTCTTCCGGGGCCTCGCCTCCGGCCTCAGGGTTATGCCTAGGTTTGCCAAGGTAAGGGCTCACCACAATGACCCTCGGCCGGCGCGTGCAGCCCGTCTTGCTGCCCTGCCGCCCCGACAAGAAACCAGCGGAGAGACAGCGCATGCAGAAAAGCCTCCACATCAACGCCGAGAAGTGCACCGGCTGCCTCCAGTGCGAGATGGCCTGTTCCTACGAGAACTACGCCGTCTTCGCGCCGGCCAAGTCGCGCATCAAGGTCTTCGATTTCCACGAGACCGGCAAGAAGGTGCCCTATACGTGCACGCAGTGCGACGAGGCCTGGTGCCTGCACGCCTGCCCGGTGGAGGCCATCACGATGGACAAAACCACCGGCGCCAAGATCGTCAACGACAGCACCTGCGTCGGCTGCAAGGTCTGCACCATCAGCTGCCCCTTCGGCACCATCAACTACGTGCAGGAGACGGGCAAGGTGCAGAAGTGCGACCTGTGCGGCGGCGAGCCGGCCTGTGCCGATGCCTGCCCCACGGGCGCCATCACCTACGTCGATGCCAACTGGACCGGCCTGGACAAGATGCAGGCCTGGGCCAACAAGCTGGGCAACCAGCCCAGCGTTTAAGGAGGCCGCAGATGTCCTGGGCTGGAAAAATCCTCCGTGTCGACCTGAGCGCCGGCACCGTCAAATCCGAACCGCTGAACATGGCCTGGGCGCGTGAGTACCTCGGCTCGCGCGGCCTCGCTTCGAAGTACCTCACCGAAGAGCTCGACCCCAAGGTCGAGCCGCTGGCACCGGGCAACAAGATCATCTGGGCCACGGGGCCGCTCACCGGCACCATGGCCAGCACCGGCGGGCGCTACACCGTTGTCACCAAGGGCCCGCTCACCGGTGCCATCGCCTGCAGCAACTCGGGCGGCTACTGGGGCGCCGAGCTGAAGATGGCCGGCTGGGATATGGTGATCTTCGAGGGCAGGTCGGCCAAGCCGGTCTACCTCTACGTCAACGACGACCTCGCGGAGCTGCGCGACGCCGGCCCCCTGTGGGGCGGCACGGTGTGGCACACCGAAGAGCAGCTCAAGAAGGACCACCAGGACCCGCTGCTGCGCATCAGCAGCATCGGTGGCGCGGGCGAGAACCAGGTGCTGTTCGCCGCCGTCGTCAACGACCTGCACCGCGCCGCCGGGCGCAGCGGCGTGGGCGCGGTGATGGGCAGCAAGAACCTCAAGGCCATCGCGGTGCGCGGCACCAAGGGTGTGGGCAACCTGCACGACGCGAAGGAGTTCATGCGCGTGACCGCCGAGAAGAAGAAGATCCTGCACGACAACGCCGTCACCGGCCAGGGCCTGCCCACCTACGGCACCCAGGTGCTGATGAACGTCATCAACGAGATGGGCGCGCTGCCCACGCGCAACCACCGCGACGTAGCCTTCGAGGGTGCGAAGGACATCTCGGCCGAGGCCATGGCCACGCCGCGCGCCAGCGACGGCAAGAAGCCGCTGGTCACCAACCAGGCCTGCTTCGGCTGCACCATCGCCTGCGGTCGCATCCAGAAGATCGACCAGGGCCATTACACGGTGAAGAACCAGCCGCAGTACTGGGGCGCCTCGGGCGGCCTGGAATACGAAGCCGCCTGGGCCCTGGGTGCGGCCAACGGCGTGAAGGACCTCGACGCGCTGCAGTACGCCAACGTCCTGTGCAACGAGCACGGCATGGACCCCATCACCTTCGGCGCCACCATAGGCGCGGTGATGGAGCTGTACAGCCTGGGCGTGCTGACCAAGGAGCAGATCGGCATCGACGCGCAGTTCGGCAGCGCCGAAGCGCTGACTTACTTCGCCGAGATCACCGCCAAGGGCGAGGGCTTCGGCAAGGAGATCGGGCTGGGCAGCAAGCGCCTGTGCGCCCAGTACGGCCACCCCGAGCTGAGCATGAGCGTCAAGGGCCAGGAATTCCCGGCCTACGACAGCCGCGGCATCCAGGGCATGGGCCTGGCCTACGCCACCAGCAACCGCGGCGCCTGCCACCTGCGCGGCTACACGGTCGCATCGGAAGTGCTGGGCATCCCGGTGAAGACCGACCCGCTGACGGCCGACGGCAAGCCCGAACTCGTGATCGCCTTCCAGGACGCCACCGCCGCCTTCGACTCGGCCGGCATCTGCATCTTCACCAGCTTCGCCTGGGGCCTGGCCGACGTGCAGCCGCAGGTGGCGGCCGCCTGCGGGCCC
>PNKD01000173.1 GCA_013822265.1 Leptothrix sp. (in: b-proteobacteria) | reverse complement strand
CCAGCGGCGCGTCGACCTCGTCGAGCAGGCAGAAGGGCGCGGGGTTGAGCTGGAAGATGGCGAACACCAGCGCGATGGCGGTGAGCGCCTTCTCGCCGCCGCTGAGCAGGTGGATGGTGCTGTTCTTCTTGCCCGGGGGCTGCGCCATCACCTGCACGCCGGCGTCCAGGATCTCGGCGCCCGTCATCACCAGGCGCGCGTGGCCACCGCCGAACAGCGACGGGAACATGCGTCCGAAGTGTTCGTTGACCTGGTTGAAGGTGCTGGCCAGCAGGTCGCGCGTCTCGAGGTCGATCTTGTGGATGGCGTCTTCCAGCGTCTTGATGGCGTCGTCGAGATCGGCGTTCTGCGCGTCGAGGAAGGTCTTGCGCTCGCGCGACGCGGTGAGCTCGTCCAGCGCCGCCAGGTTCACGGCGCCCAGCGCGGCGATGTCGCGGTTGATGCGGTCGATCTCGGTCTGCAGGCCCCAGAGCTTGACGCCATCGCGCTCTATGCCCTGCGCCAGCGCCTCCATCTCGACGCCGGCAGCGACCAGCTGCTCGAGGTACTGCGCGCCGCCCAGCTGCGCGGCCTGCTGCTCGAGCTGCAGCTTGGTGATCTTCTCGCGCAGCGGCTCCAGGCTGCGCTCGAAACCGAGCTTGCTCTCGTCGGCACGGCGCAGCTGCGCGCTGAGGTCGTCGTACTCGCTGCGCGCCAGGCCCAGCGCCTGTTCGCGCTCGGACTTCAGTTCCAGCGCCGCCTGCAGGCCGCTTTGCGCCGCGGCGTCGTCGAAGCCGCCGAGCTCGAGCTGCAGCTGCTCGCCGGCCTGCACGTTGGCCGTGACCTGATGCGCGGCAGTTTCGATGCTGCGCTGCAGTTCGTCGCGCCGCGCCGCCAGCGCACGCGCCTGGAAACGCGCCTCCTGGGCCTGGCGCTCGAGCGTGCGCTGCTGCTCGCGTGCGTCGGCCAGCCGGCGCTCGGCGGCGATCACCGCGTCTTCCAGTTCGGCGTGGCGCTCCTGCGCCGTGCCCAGGCCGATGTCGAGCTCCTCGAACCGCGCCTCGCCGGTGGCCTTGCGCTCTTCCAGTGCCTCGAACTGGGCATCGATCTCGGCCAGCTCCTCGCCCAGCTGCTCGCGGCGCGAGCTCGCGGCGTCGGCCTGCTGCGTCAGGCGCAGCAGCTCCACGTGCAGCGTGTGGGCGCGCGTCTGCGCCTCGCCGGCCTCGCGCCGCGCCTGCAGCAGGCGCTGGCTGGCGTCGGTGTAGGCGGCCTCCAGGCGCACGCTGGCGCTGCGCGCGTCGTCGGCGATCAGCGCCTGCGCACGCTGCTGGCGGCCCAGGTTCTCGATCTCCTGCGCGCGCGCCAGCATGCCGGCCTGCTCGCTGTCGGGGGCGTAGAAGGCCACGGCGTACGGGCTCACGGCATGGCCCTCGCGGGTCATGATGACCTCGCCGTGGGTCAGCTTGTCACGCTGCGCCAGCGCCTCGTCGAGGCTGGCCGCGGTGTACACGCCTTCCAGCCAGTCGAGCAGCAGCGCCTTCAGGCCGGCGCTCTCTTGAGTGGCCCCGAGGCGAAGCTGGTCGGCCAACCGCGGCAGCGTGCGGTGGGTGTCGGTCACCGCGCCCTGCGGCAGCGCGTAGAAGGCCAGCTTGGCCGGCGGCGCGTCGGCGGCGAAGGCACGCACGGTGTCGAGCCGGCCCACCGACAGCGCGTTGAGCCGCTCGCGCAGTGCGGCCTCGAGCGCGGTCTCCCAGCCGGTCTCGATGTGCACCTGCGTCCACAGGCCCTGCAGCCCGGCCAGGCCGTGCTTGTCGAGCCAGGGCTTGAGCTTGCCCTCGGTCTGCACCTTCTCCTGCAGCGCGCGCAGCGCGTCCAGGCGGGCACCGATGTCGGCCTGGCGGCCCGATTCGGCGTTGACGGCGGTCTGCGCGGCGCGGCGCTGTCCGTCGAGTTCGGGCACCTGCTCCTGCAGCTCGTGCAGGCGGGCGTCGAGCTGGTCGCGCTGCTCGTTGGCGTCGGCCTCCTCGGCCTTCAGCGACTCGATCTTCGCGAGGTCGGGGGCCTGCAGGCCCTGGCGCTCGCCGGCCAGGCGCTCGCGCCGGCTCTTCAGGCCGCGCGACTGCTCTTCGATGCTGCGGCTCTCGGCGGCCAGCACCTGGATCTGCTGCTGCACCTGCGCCACCGTCTGGCGTTGCTGGTTGGCCGTGCCCTGGGCACTGCGCACGGCGTCTTGCAGCGTCGGCAGCTCGAAACCCTGCTCCTCGGCCTGCGCGGCCAGCACGCCGGCCTGCTCGTCGGCACCTTCGATCTGCGCGGCGGTGTCTTCGAGCTCGGCGTGCGCCGCCTGCTGGCGCTCTTCCCACTGGGCGTTCTGCGCCTTCAGTTCGGCCAGCCGCTGCTGCGCGCGCTGGCGCCCTTCGACGACGTAGCGGATGCGCTCTTCGAGCCGGCTGACCGCGAGCGCGGCTTCGCCCAACGCGCCCTGCTTCGCATGCAGCACGTCGTTGGCGGCGTAATGCGCCTGGCGCACCTGCTCGAGCTGGGCTTCGACGGCGCGCAGATCGGCCAGGCGCGACTCGAGCGCGTTGGTGGCCTCGAGCACCGCCAGCCCGACGCGGGCCTCTTCGCTGGCCGCGTCGCGGTGCTTGAGGAACCACAGCTGGTGCAGCTTGGTCGTGCCGTCGTCCTGCAGCGCGCGAAAGCGCGTCGCCACCTCGGCCTGGCGTTCCAGCTTCTCGAGGTTGCCGCCCAACTCGCGCAGGATGTCCTCGACGCGCACCAGGTTCTCGCGCGTGTCCTTCAGGCGACTCTCCGTCTCGCGTCGGCGCTCCTTGTACTTGCTGACGCCGGCGGCCTCTTCGAGGAACAGGCGCAGCTCTTCGGGCCGGCTCTCGATGATGCGGCTGATCGTGCCCTGGCCGATGATGGCGTAGGCGCGCGGCCCCAGCCCGGTGCCCAGGAACACGTCCTGCACGTCGCGGCGGCGCACCGGCTGGTTGTTGATGTAGTAGCTGCTGCTGCCGTCGCGCGTGAGCACGCGCTTGACGGCGATCTCTGCGAAGGCGTTCCACTGGCCGCCGGCGCGCGCCAGCGTGTTGTCGAACACCAGCTCGACACTGGCGCGGCTGGCCGGCTTGCGGTTGCCGCTGCCGTTGAAGATGACGTCCTGCATGGACTCGCCACGCAGCTCGCTGGCCTTGCTCTCGCCGAGCACCCAGCGCACGGCGTCCATGATGTTGCTCTTGCCGCAGCCGTTGGGCCCGACGACACCCACGCGCTGCCCGGGCAGCTGGAAGGTGGTCGGTTCGGCAAACGACTTGAAGCCGGAAAGCTTGATCTGGTTGAGGCGCATCGGCAGCTTCGGCGGCCCCCGGCGGCAACGCCAGGCAATCGCAAGTGCTTGATTTGAATGAAAAAATGCGCCGCGGTCGCAGGCGCAAGGCAGTGTCGATGATAGCATCGCGCCCCCTGCCCACCTGCTGCTTTCCATGGCCTCCAGACCCGCCGCCCGGCCCCGCAACCGCGCCGCCACCGCACCCCCGCCGCCGCCCGTGCGCGGCAAGCCCGCCGTGCCGCCCAGCGCGCCGAGCAAGGAATTGCACGCCTTCCCCAACCCGACGCCGCAACGCGACTACGTGATCCGTTTCGACGTGCCCGAGTTCACCTGCCTGTGCCCGCTGACCGGCCAGCCCGACTTCGCGCACTTCACGATAGAGATCGTGGCCGACAAGCTGTGCGTCGAGACCAAGAGCCTGAAGCAGTACTTCTGGAGCTTCCGCAACGAGGGCGCCTTCCACGAGAAGGTCACCAACACCATCGCCAGCGACCTGGTGGCGGCCATCGCACCGCGTTTCCTGCGCATCCACGCCGACTGGTACGTGCGCGGCGGCATCCGCACCTTCGTCACGGTCGAGCACCGCAAGAAAGGCTGGAAGCCGGCGCCCCGCGTCGAGCTGTGAGCCCCCAAGCTCGCTCGCGCTCGCTACCCCCCAAGGGGGCCGTCCGCCGACGGCCCGGCGAAGCCGGTTCCGTGGCGGGAAGCTTGATTGGCGCGGGCGCTGCCTCTCGCCCGGCCTACCAGAAGTTCGCCGTCGACGTGAAGCCCAGCGCCATCGACGGCCAGGGCGCCTTTGCCGCCGAGGCCGTGCCGGCGCGGCTGAAGATCGGCGAGATCCGCGGCCAGAGCATCAGCGTGCAGCAGGCGCGCATCCGCGCCACGCGCACCGAGCGCATCATGATCGTCGAGCTGTCGGACAAGAAGGCCATCGACTTCAGCCGGAGCGCCGACCCGATGCGCTACACCAACCACAGCTGCCGGCCCAACGCGAGGCTGTGCATCCGCCAGGGGCGGGTGGAGTTCTATGCGCTGCGGGCCATCGCCGCGGGTGAAGAGATCACCGTCGACTACGGCCAGACGCACCACGAAGGGCGGCTGGCCTGCCGCTGCGGCGTGGCGGGTTGCCGCGGCGCGTTGTAGGGCCCGGCGCCGTGCGCGGCCGGCCGGGATAATCGCGGCCCATGACGCTCCCGCTGAACCCGCTGCTGGCCCGCCTGCACCCCTACCCCTTCGAGCGCTGGCGCGAGCTCACGGCCGACATCACGCCCAACCCGACGCTGCGGCCCATAGGCCTGGGCATAGGCGAGCCGCGCCACGCCACGCCGGCGCTGATCGAAGACGCGCTGATGCAGGCCCTGCCCACGCTCTCGACCTACCCCGCCACGCTGGGTGAGCCGGCGCTGCGCGAGGCCATCGCCGGCTGGGTGCAGCGGCGTTACGGCGTGGCGGTGAACCCGGGCACGCAGGTCCTGCCGGTGAATGGCTCGCGCGAGGCGCTGTTTGCGCTGGCGCAGACGGTGCTGGACCCGACGACGCCGGGCTCGGTGGTGGTCTGCCCGAATCCCTTCTATCAAATCTACGAGGGCGCGGCGCTGCTGGGCGGCGCCGAAGTCTTCTTCGCACCCAGCGACCCCGCGCGCAACTTCGCGACGAACTGGGACGCCGTGCCCGACGCCGTCTGGGCGCGCACCAGGCTGCTCTACACCTGCTCGCCCGGCAACCCCACCGGCACGGTGATGCCGCTGGCCGAGTGGCAGCAGCTGTTCGAACTCAGCGACCGCCACGGCTTCGTCATCGCCAGCGACGAGTGCTACAGCGAGATCTGGTTTCGCGACGAGCCGCCGCTGGGCGCGCTGCAGGCCGCCGCCGCGCTGGGCCGGCCCGACTACCGCCGCCTCGTCGTGCTCACCAGCCTGTCCAAGCGCAGCAACGTGCCCGGGCTGCGCTCGGGCTTCGTGGCCGGCGACGCGCGGCTGATCAAGGCCTTCCTGCTCTACCGCACCTACCACGGCAGCGCCATGGGCGGGCTGGTGCAGCGCGCCAGCACCGCGGCCTGGAACGACGAGGCCCACGTGGTGGCCAACCGCGAGATCTACCGCACCAAGTTCACGCAGGTCACGCCGGTGCTGGCGGGCGTGATGGACGTGGCGCTGCCCGACGCCGCGTTCTACCTCTGGGCCGGCCTGGCCGGGCCCCAGGGGCCCGACGGCCCGCCCGACGACGTCGCCTGGGCCCGCGGCCTGCTCGCTCAATACAATGTGCAGGTGCTGCCCGGCAGCCTGCTGGCCCGCCGTGTCGAAGGCCGGCACCCGGCCAACCCTGGCCAGGGCCGCGTCCGCATGGCCCTGGTGGCCCCCGTCGCGGATTGCCTCGAAGCCGCGCACCGCATCGTCTGCTATACCGAAAGCCTGAACTGACGCCCCCAAGCTCACTGCGTTCGCTACCCCCCGAGGGGGCTCTTGCAGCGGCCCGGCCAAGCCGGTGCCGCGCAAGGCCTTGGTCGGTTTCCCTCACGCCCACCGCCTGCTGCCCGAAATGAACCTCACCCAACTCCAGTCCATCATCGATCTCGCCTGGGAATCCCGCGCCGAGATCAACGCCGTCAAGGCCCCCGAAGTGCGCGACGCCGTCGAACACGTCATCGCCGACCTCAACGCCGGGCGCGTGCGTGTCGCCGAGCGCCGCGGCGTCGGCTACTGGCAGGTCAACCAGTGGGTCAAGAAGGCCGTGCTGCTGAGCTTCCGGCTCAACGACAACCACGTCATGCGCGCCGGCGACCTGGGCTTCTTCGACAAGGTGAGGCCCAAGTTCAGCCACCTCGACGAGGAGCAGATGCGCGCCTCGGGCGTGCGCGTGGTGCCGCCGGCGGTGGCGCGGCGCGGCAGCTACGTCGCCAAGGGCGTGGTGCTGATGCCCAGCTACGTCAACATCGGCGCCTACGTCGACGAGAACACCATGGTCGATACCTGGGCCACCGTGGGCTCCTGCGCGCAGATCGGCAAGAACGTGCACCTCTCGGGCGGCGTCGGCATCGGCGGCGTGCTCGAGCCGCTGCAGGCCAACCCGACCATCATCGAGGACAACTGCTTCGTCGGCGCGCGCAGCGAGGTCGTCGAGGGCGTGATCGTCGAGGAGAACTCGGTCATCAGCATGGGCGTGTACATCGGCCAGAGCACCAAGATCTACGACCGCGCGACCGACACCGTGAGCTACGGCCGCATCCCGGCCGGCAGCGTCGTGGTCAGCGGCAACCTGCCCAGCGCCGACGGCAAGTACAGCCTGTACTGCGCCGTGATCGTGAAGAAGGTCGACGCGCAGACCCGCGCCAAGACCAGCATCAACGAACTGCTAAGAGCCTGAGTGGGGTGCCATGCGTGACCATCAAGCAAGAGCCGCGGGCGGGCTCCGCCCGACCGCAGGCGAGCGGCCCCCTCGGGGGGTAGCGAGCGCAGCGAGCTTGGGGGCACACTGACCGTGGCCAACAACCTCGAACGCGTGTTGCGCCTGATGGCGGAGAAGAGCGCGTCCGACGTCTACATGTCGGCCAACACGCCCATCCTCATCAAGATCAACGGGCAGATCCTGCAGCTCTCGGACCAGGTGCTGACGACGCACCAGACGCGCCAGCTGCTGGCCGAGATGCTGGCGCCGCAGCAGCTCGAGGAACTCGACGATACCGGCGAGCTCAACGTCGGCATCAGCGTCTCGCGCGTCGGCAGCTTCCGGCTCTCGGCCTTCAAGCAGCGCGGCAGCATCGCCGCGGTCATCCGCTGCATCCCGTTCGAGATCCCGGCGCTCGACTCGCTGGGCGTGCCGCCGCTGCTGGCGCAGCTGGTGACCGAGAAGCGCGGCCTGATCCTGATGGTGGGCGCCACCGGCACCGGCAAGAGCACCACGCTGGCGGCGATGCTCGAGTGGCGCAACCAGCAGATGACCGGCCACATCCTCACCATCGAGGACCCGATCGAATTCCTCTTCAGCAACAAGAAGAGCATCATCAACCAGCGCGAGGTCGGCCGCGACACGCAGAG
>PNKD01000172.1 GCA_013822265.1 Leptothrix sp. (in: b-proteobacteria) | reverse complement strand
CCCCTGCGGCAACCGAGGATCGTCGATGCCCAAGCGAGCCGACGGGACCGTCGAGCTCGGACGGGTCGGCAGGCGCGTCGTCGAGGCTGCCTTCGAGGGTGGCGACGTCGTCAGTAATGGTGGCGTGCCGTGGCTCTGGCGCGTCGCTGCGCGTCTTGGCCTGACCCGCGCCGCGGCGCTGACGCTGGGTGACGAGCGCCGCGGTGCCGGCGTCCCGTCGTGCAGCACGTCGACCGTGGCGCTCTCCGGCACGCCGGTGCGGATGCGCGACAGCAGGTGTTCGTGCGTCCGGCGCTCGAGCACCAGGGGGGTGATGCCTTGTCGGTGCAGCAGTTCCGAAAGCCGCGGGCCCGCGGGGCCGGTGCCGACGATAGGCACCGGGGTCTTCACTGCGGCGCCGCGGCTTCAGTCGAGGTAGCGCAGCCCCAGCTTGGCCAGCGGTTCGCGCATGTTGTACATGTCCAGTCCCAGCACGCCGGCGGCCAGCTTGGCGCGCTTGTCGGCCTCGAGTGCCTCGCGCACCGCGGCGGCTTGCGCGGTCTTCTCTGCCTGCACCGCCGGCACCACGACGACGCCGTCGTCGTCGGCCACGACCACGTCGCCCGGATTCACGGCGATGCCGGCGCAGACCACCGGGATATTGACCGAACCCAGCGTGGCCTTGATCGTGCCCTTGCTGCTGATGGCGCGGCTCCAGACCGGGAAGTCCATCGCCTGCAGGTCGCGCACGTCGCGGCAGCCGCCTTCGATGACGAGGCCGCGCGCACCGCGGGCGCGGAAGCTGGTGGCCAGCAGGTCGCCGAAGTAGCCGTCGGTGCAGTCGGCCGTGACGGCGGCGACGACGATGTCGCCTTCCTGGATCTGCTCGGCCACGACGTGCAGCATCCAGTTGTCGCCGGGGTGCAGCAGCACCGTGACGGCGCTGCCCGCGATGCGCGCGCCGGGGTAGATGGGCCGCATGTAGGGCTTCATCAGGCCGACGCGGCCCATGGCCTCGTGCACCATGGACGCGCCGAAGCCGGCGAGGCGGTCGGTCGCGACGCGGTCGGCGCGAACGATCTTGCGGTGGACAACGCCCAGTTCGGTCATCTCAATGCCCCTTCTGCTTCAATGCGGCATCGAGCCGCGGGTAGGCACGTCGCGTTTTGCCGTCGTCGATCCGTGCCGTCTCGGCCACGCTCAGTGGCGTGCTGGCCTCGGTGTCGCGCTGGGTGTCGTCGCAGTGGTGGCCGGTCTCGGGGTCGATGCCGCACACCGCGCCGATCATCTCGCCGACGAACAGCACGCTGTGCATCGGGATTCCCTGGGTCTGCAGGTCGATGCCGGGCTGGTGCTAGACGCAGGTGTCGAAGAAAAGCTGGGCCGGCCTGCACGCGGCGCGCGGCGTCGACGCCGGCCACCGACTCGATGTCCACCGCGAGGCCGGAGCGCCGCCGGCACTCCTCGTCCAGCTCGGCCGGCACGGCACGCGTGGCCATCGACGAGATGCCGGTGAAGGGGGTCGTCATGGGCCGATTGTTGAGCAGGCCAGCGATGCCGTCCCTGTCGATGGCCCACCCGATGCACATCCAGGCGCACCGCCTGGGGCACCGCCTGGTGCAGGGCCGGCGCGGCTTTCTCGCCGACCGCTTCGGCCTCGCCGCCACCTTGTGTTTCCTGGCCGGCACCATCGTCGTGGCCAACCTGTTCATCCTGCTCATGCCCCGGAAGCCCGCCAGGGCTGGAGGCGCTGAGCCGCGTTCGGTCGAGGTGGACGGAGGTCCGCACGCCGCGAGCCTTGGCTAGGATGGCGGCGTGACGAACACCACCGCGAACTCCCCTGAATCCGCCAAGGAGGCCGTGGCCCCGAGTGGCCGCCCGTCGTCCGTCACCTCGGCCCTCTTCGTGCTCAAGGCCTTCTCGGCCGAAGAGGCCGAGATCGGCCTCAGCAGCCTGGCCAGGCGGCTGGGGCTGTCCAGGAGCACGATGCACCGCCTGGCCGCCACGCTGGCCGTCCTGTCGCGGGAATCGGTGATGTACCTGCACAAGCTCGAGAGCGGCCGGGCCATCGGCCTATGTGCCCACATCGGCGGTCTCGAGCCCGATTGCTGTACCGCGCTGCATCGCGGCGCCCGTGCGCGGCATCGCGGGCAAGGCGGTGGCCCCCGTAGGCATGGCCGGGCCGACGCAGCGCCTGAACAAGCGCGATCTGCGCAGCATGGCACCCGAGGTCGTGGCCACCGGCGACGCCGTCTCGGTGCGGCGGGGCTACCGGCCACGATGAGCGAGCCCGCGCACCGCATCCGGGTCGTCGGCGCCGCGCTCGAGTTTGGCTGCGCCGCCAACGATACGGTGCTGCGTGCGGCGCAGCGCTCGGGCATAGGCTTCACCTCCGAGCGCAACGTCGGCTCCTGCGGCGACGGCGGCTTCAAGTTCGTCGAGGGTGAGGTCGCGAGCGCCTGGCCCGAGGCGCCACCGCCGCCCCGGCCGCCGGTCATCGACGGCACTACGCTGTGGGGCTTCGACTGCATAGACCTCGGCCGCATCCGCGTGCCGTCGATGGCTGACGGTGCCGGTGACCATCAAGTCGCCGGTGTTCAGCGAAGACCCGCGCGCCCACGGCAAGTCGGGCCCCGACGCCGGCCCGCGCGCCGTGCACGCTGATCGGCACGAAGCTGATGCAGGCCAAGTTCTTGCGCCCTGAGCGGCGCCAGCATCCCGACAGGGCCGTTTCACCAGGCCTTGTGCCGGGTTCAGCGCCCCGCCTTGCGCCAGGCCCTGCGACGGCGACGGAGTCGACACCATGAGCTTCGAATCGATAGGGCAGGGCCTGGGCGCCGCGCTGCTGCTGGCCGGGCTGCTGGGCTTTCGCCACGGCTTCGACGCCGACCACATCGCCGTCGTCGACGGCATGACGCGGGCGCGGCAGCTGCACCGTTCGTACTGGGCCTCGCGCCTGGTCGGGCTGCAGTTCGCGCTCGGCCACAGCGCGGCCATCCTGCTCGCGGCGCTGCTGTTCTTCGGCCAGGGCGCGGCGCTGCCGGCTTCGCTGGACGGCCTGGGCATGGTCATCTCGACCTGCTTCCTGCTCGTCATCGCGGCGTGCAACGGCGCCCATGCGCTGGGCCCGGCCACCGGCGACGGCCAGCGCCCGCTGGGCCCTGTGGCGGCGGCGCTGTTGCGCATCACCGGGCGTGAGCTGCACCCGGCGCTGGTGGGCGTGGCCTTCGCGATGTCGCTCGACTCGATGACGCAGGCGGCTTTCTTCGCTGCCCGCGGCAGCGACTTCAGCGGCATCGGCGCGGTGGCGCTGATGGCCGCGGCCTTTGGGCTGGGTATGACGCTGGCCGATGCCGCCAACGGCCTGCTGCTGAGCTGGTTCGCGCAGCGCAGCGACGGCCTGGCACGCCAGGCCAGCCGCTTCTCCAGCGGCTTCATCGCGCTCGTGGCGCTGGTCGCCGCCGCGGCGGCGGTGCTGCGCGCGCGGCAGGAGGGTTTCGAGCAGGCCTGGGAGGCCGGCGGCATCTGGATCGGCGTCGGTCTGATGGCCTTGACGCTGGCCGTGTTTGCGCTGCGCATGCTCCACCAGCGCCGCCGGCAATCAGCCCGCACGGCGGCCTGAGCGCGTGGCCATGACCTTGCCCGCACGTGCACCAGGCGCCGCCGCGCCCGGCTCGGCGGTTGAACTCCTCCTGACCTTTGCCGGCATCGCGCCGCGGCGTTTCGGCGGCGTGCTGGCCTTCTCGAGCGCTGCGTGGCGCCAGCCAGTCTGGGTGTCGGCCGGCTGGCGCGGCTGTCGGTGCGAACGCTGATGCTTGCACCGGCCCAGGCCGCGCCGGGCCCCAACATGTTCTTCGTCACCGTGATGGGCCGGCAGACCGCGGGCCTGCCCGGCGCGCTGGCCACCCCCCGTGGGGCTGTCGCTGCCGGTGCTGGTGTTCCCGGTGCGGGCGTCGCGGTGGAGCCGCAGCCCGAACTTCGGCCGCATCATCAATTCGCAGCAGCTGGGCTCGAGCCCGGTGGCGATGGGCCTGATGGCATCGACCTGCTTCGTGCTTGCACGCGACCTGCCCGGTGTCTGGAAGGGCGCCGCGATGATCGCCGTCACGCTGCTGCGCCTGACGCCTGCGCCGCCGGTGGTGCTGATCCTGGCCACCGGCGGCGACGTCGCCTTCGTGCGCGGGTGAGCCTGGCCTGCCGGCGCCCGACGGGGTCGGACAACGGCTTGCTCAGGCCTTGGCGCGCGTCGCCTTCAGCGTGACGCCCGACTTCACGACGCGCATGCTGCCGTCGCTGCCGACCTCGACGCGCTCGCCGTCGGCCAGCCGGTACTCGGTCATGCCGGCGGCCTCCCAGGGCGCCTGGCCGCCGGGCAGCAGGGTCTCGTCGCGCACCATGTGTTCGTAGGCCATGACCTTGTAGGTGTTGCCGTCCGAACCCTGCGCGCTGAACGAGTCGAGCAGGTGCAGTTTCTTTTCCATGGAGGACTCCTTGAGGTGGACCCGGAAGGCCACGCCGGTGCTGCGCGCCCACCCGGATTCCAGCACCGTCTAGACACCCAACAGCGCACGCCTGCGGTCTTGGGCGCCCATGGTGACCGGGAATTGTGGCCTGGGCACGGCAGGATCCGGCAAGGTGCGCCGGCGGGCGCGATGCCGGTGGCTGTGGCCGACCGTCGCCGTGGCGTGTGCGCCGCTTGAGCGCAGTCAATGCCGTGCCGAGACAACGGCCTAAGCTGCAAGCATGTCGCGCGCCGCCTTGCGGACGATCCGCCTCTTCGGCCTTGCACTTGTTGGCAGCCTGCTGCTGGCGCTGAGCCTTGGGCCTGCCGCCGGCCGTGACGACGAAGAGCCTCACGACCCCGTGGTGCAGGCCCTGGGCGGCGACCGTTTCATGGCCGGCGGCGAGGTCGCGGTCGGCCGGGCCGTCGAAGGCGATCTGGTCGTCGCTGGCGGCACCATCGACATCGACGCGCCGGTGGCCGGCGACGTACTGGCGCTGGGCGGCCAGGTGCGCGTGAGTGGCGACGTCGGCGGCTCGTACGTCGGCGCAGGCGGGCAGACGACGATCGCCGGCAAGGTGGGCCGCAACCTGCGCGTGGCCGGCGGCCGCGTCGAACTCGCGCCGCGCGCCGAGGTGGCCGGCAACGTGTCGGTCGGCGTGGGCGTGTTGCGCCTGCGTGGCCACGTGCGCGGGCAGGTGCTGGCCGCCGGGGGCCGGGTGTTGGTCGACGGGCCGGTGGATGGCGACGTCGTCGCCGGTGGTGGTGAGATCGAGCTCGGGCCCGACGCCCGCATCGCCGGCAAGCTGCGCTATCGCAGCGGCCAGCCGCTGCGGCAGGATCCTGCCGCTCAGGTCGCGGGGGGTATCGAGCGGCTGACGCCTTTGGCGCACCGCGAGGCCGCCGAGAAGACCAAAAAAGCCGGTCGCGTGGCCGCCGTCGGCGCAGCGGTGATGGCCGGCATGGTGTGGACGCTGGGGCTGGTGCTGCTGGCGGCGCTGCTGATCGTGCTGATGCCGGGCACTTGTGCCGCCGTCGCACGCAGCCTGCGCGGGCGGCCGGGCGCGAGCCTGCTGCTCGGCTTTGCGGTGCTGGTGTGCGTGCCCGTGGCGGCAGTGCTGCTGCTCGTGACGCTCGTTGGCGCGCCGCTGGCGCTGGTGGCATTGGCGTTCTATGCCGCCTTGCTGGTAGTGGCCTACGTGGGCGCCGCCATCGCCGTCGGCGACGGGCTGTTGCAGCGTTGGCGCCCGCAAGCAGCGGGCCGGCCCGCGCCGCGCGTGGGCGCCGCGGCGCTGGTGCTGGTGCTGCTGTCGTTGCTGGGGCTGCTGCCGGTGCTCGGGGCGCTGGTGGGCCTGGCCATGCTGCTGGCTGGCCTGGGCGCGCTGGCGCTGCAGTTGCGGCGGCCTTCAGCGGCCGCATGACCGCGGCGGCATCCAGGTCGAACTGGTCGCCCAGGACGCCCGCTCATCGGCCGGCCACAGGCGACGCAAGGCTTGGTGGGCAGTGCAGCCCTGTTGCCTTTGTAGGCGCACGCGGGCGGTGTCATGGGCGGTGTCATGGGCGGCGGCGAGTACGCAGCGAGCGACCGGCTGCCTGTGCTTGCAACGACTTCGGGCCGCGTGAGTTTCAGCGCCCAGAACCTTGATGCGCTTGCAGGCGCTTGCCAGCGCGCCCGGCAGCCCGGCAACGGCTGGCCACTTTCAGACGGCCAAGAAAAAAGGCAACCGGATCCTGCGACCTGAGTGCTTGGTTCGACCTGCTTGTCTTGGCTCCCCGACCTGGGCTCGAACCAGAGCCCTACGGATTAACAGCCCCACCACCGAATGGACCGGAAACCCGCGTCAATGCTCGCTTTCCGGGGTTTTGCTGTCTAATATCTTCGCCAAGTTCCAGCGAACTTCACCCAGGTTCCGGCGGGTTCGGTGGGTAAACATCAGACGGTTCATGGGCTCGAAGTTGATGGGCTTGGCCGTGGGGGACTGAAGGGTAGGGAGGAGAGCAGCGGACTGCAAGTCTCTCTGGTTTTCGATCACCGCGCGGCGCGTCGGCTGGCCACTCGCCGTCAAGCCTTCGAAGTCTTGAACGGGTTCAGGACCTGCACGTCGAAGTTCGCAAAGTCCGCAACATTGCGCGTCACCACCGTGAGCTTGTGAACGGTGGCGGTCGCAGCGATCATCGCGTCTTCGTACAGCGTGTCGGAACGGCGGTGCATCAGGCGCGCCCACGTCCTGAACGTCGTACCGTCCATGGGCAGCACGTTGTACGACTGGGCGACGAGGTCGAGCCAGGCCTCGATCTCGGCAGCCTTGGAGGCGTCCTGGTCTCGGGTCAGTTCGACGCCGGCCTGGATTTCACCGAGCGTCACCGCAGACAGGTACAGTTCCGCGTCCTCAGTCGCCTGAAGCCACGCGACCACCCCGCCATGCGGGCGCGGCTTGCGGAGTTCGGAGACTATGTTGGTGTCGAGCAGGTACATGCGCGTCAACCCACCGCGGTGACCTTGCGCCTGCGGGCGGAGCCTCGTGCAGGAACCAAGAGATCGGCACGGGCCTCATCCGACAGCAGCAGTTGCTTCAGCGATGGGCGGGCAGCGGCCTGCAGCCGGCGCCACTCGTCGACCGGCACCAGGACCGCGGCTTCCGCGCCCCGCTTGGTGACCATCTGAGGGCCCTCGACCATGCAGGCATCAAGGAACTCGCTGAATCGCGCCTTCGCGTCTTGAACGGGCCATGTTTGCATCTTTGCCTCATGATGACTAGTGCAATGACTAGTCTATCATGTAGGCTTCCAAGAAGGCCGTGGTCGACTCGCCCCGAAGTGAGGTTCATGCTGGACCGCTCTGAACCGGCCGCTTGCCAGCGGCAAGGGA
>PNKD01000171.1 GCA_013822265.1 Leptothrix sp. (in: b-proteobacteria) | reverse complement strand
TGGGCAAGCTCACACACCTGCCGGCCTCGCCGTTCGTGCCTGCTGTGGCCCTGTCAGCAGGCGTCACAACGCATCGCGTGCGAAGTCAAGTTCCACACGAAACGGCATAGAGCCCGCACATGGCACCCAAGAAAAAGGGCCCGGAGATCATCCGAGCCCCGTGTTGCAGATGGTATCCGGGGTCACTCACACTGTGGCTGGAAAGCCTCATGAATGCTCACTTTCCGGTCGTCGTGCCCCGCGAGTTACCCGGAAAGTTACCCGGTCGAGTGCGCTGCTACCGCCTCACCAGACTGCACTACTTTGCTGCGCCGGCTGGGTGTTCCGAATGGGCCGAAGCTCCGGGAGCGCGGCGGCACCCCAGGCCCTGCACTTCGGCGCACAGTGTTCCGGTGGCAGCCGGCAGGCTACTCCGGCCCGCCCTTTTTCGGCCTTTGTTTGTTCCGGTGGCAGCGCTCGGCCCACTCGCTCACGATGCGATTGAGGATGCTGCTGAAGTCGCCGCCGACGAACCGCCCCGCCATGCTGCGAATCAGGGCCTCGGCTTCCTCGTCGGGGTAGTAGTCGATCCGCGGGTTGCTGGCGCGGCGGGCGCGCTGGGCCTCGCGCTTGCTGTCCCGGCGCCACTGCTCCCACTCCCGGCCGTCTTGCTCCGTCACCACGGGTTGCCCGGGCTGCCAGCTCATCGCGCATCCTCCCGCAGTGCGAAGCCCGGACACCGCTGCAGCAGCCCCGCCAGGTCGCGGCCCAGCTCGGGCGCCTGCAGGCCCGCCCGTCGATGGTTGCCGCACCGGCCAGGCCGGTAGTGCCTGCAGTCGGTGCAGCTCACGCGCGGGTCGGCCTCACGGTCGCGCAGCACCAGGCGCGCGGCCCAGCGTTCGGCCTCAGCTTCAGGCCAGCGCCAGCGCAGCAGCCGGGCGCGACGGTCGAGGAAACGCGCCGTGTCGGCATCGGACCAGGCCACCACGTCTAGGTCGTTCGTGCTGGGTCGCGGCAACCCCTGCGAATCTTGCGAATCCTGCGAAAACCCTCGCCGTTCCTCGCTCTCCGGGGCGTTGACCGGGCTGCGAACCGCTGCGAAAACCTGCGAATCTGCGCTGGCCAGGTCGGGAGCGTGCTCCGGATTCGCAGAAATTCGCAGGGCTTCGCAGGCTGCAGGATCGGCCGGAACGCCGCGCAGTTGCTGGCGGTTCGCAGGATTCGCAGCTTTCGCAGGGGTGGGCCTGACGAACTCGGCCAGCAGGTCATCGAGAAGCGCCGCGCTCATGTCGTTGCACTCCTGTCTGACTGCGGGACCAGGGCCACGGCCATGCGTTCGGCCACGGCCACCAAGCCGGCCGCTTCAAGCACTGCCAGCGCCGCATCGCGCTTGTCCTTGGATCGCACACAGACCGGGCCACTGTTGACGATGACGGCCAGTTGCTCACCCCAGCCCGGCCGGTCGGTCAGGTACTGATACAGCCGCAGCGCATCCGCGCCGCGTTGATCGGTAGCGCCTTCGTCAATGAACGCCTGCCAGGTCTTCAGGCTGTACGCCACCAGCGCCAGCGCGCCGCGCATCGTCTCGCCCGTCACCCGTGCATCGCCCGCGAACGCGGCCAGCACGCCGGCAACGCGGCACGCCTGCTCACTGGCGCGCAACGCAAACGGTTTGACGGGTCGGAGTCCGCCCCGCCGGGCTTCAAGCTCGAAGCTCTCGAAGGCCCGGCCCAGCAGCGCCCGCGCATCGTCGGCAAGCGGTAGCGCCGCGCAGTCGCCCGCATCGTCAGGCAGCGCTTCCGCCAGCAGCTCATCGCAGCGGCGCCAGTATTCCGACACGGCCGGCAGCGTCTCGGGTCTGAAGGGCTGGGCCAGGCGCGGCGCCTGTTGCTCGGGCCACGCTGCCAGGAAACGCGGCCAGAACCCCAGCGCCGACAGCATGGGGTCCGCGATGGTTTCAGATGCGGCCATCGGTTGAATGAGCCAATGCAAGGCCAGGCGCCGGCCGTATCGCTCCACCCGCCCGCCCGTGACGCGGGACACGCTCAGGTGCCCGCTGTCCCACAGCTTCGAGAAGACGCCGGCCGTCTTGCTGCGATGGTCGGCGCTCATGCCGTAGCCCGACAGGATCGCCGCCGCTTCGTCGGTGAACACCCCCTGAGAGCACACACCGCTGTCCAGGTCGCGCCGCAGTCCTTCGACCGTGGCATCCCCCACCAGGCGGAACGGGCACTGCGGCGCCTCGGGCGGGTCGTCGTTCTTCTTGCGGGTGGCCTTCGCCCGCTCGAACTCCCGTTGATCCTGCCCGTACTCGCGCGCCTGCTGGCGCTGCCATTCGGTCACGGGCGCCAGCGCCGCGCCCTGCGCCGTGCTTTTGCCGTCGCCCGAGTCGCCCAGCGTCAGCAGGTACAGCGACAGCGGCCGGGCACCGTTCATCGTCTCCACGTTGAACAGCCCCTGCGTCAGCAGCGAGGCCGCACCTAGCAGCGTCTGGCCCACCATTGCGGGCTGTACCTGCCCGGCCCGTGCGATGGCCTCGCAGGCGGGCGCCAGAGGCCCCAGTGCGGCCACCGGGTAGTCGGGCGCCTTGCGGTCCCTCAGCGAAGGCGCCAGGACGACGCGCGCGGCTTCGATGGCCTGCGCTCGATCCATCGGGGGCATTGCAACGTCGCGCAGCCGCGCCAGGTCTTGAAGCGCTGCGCTCATGCTGAAACCTCCACCACGCCGCGCGCGGCCCACACGTCGCACCAGTCCGCGCCATCGTCGGAAGGGGTCAGCACTTTAGCTCGCAGGCCAGCACCCAGCGCGCGCGCCCGCAGCGTGCTGGCGGAATCCCGCCCGGTCTTGTCGGCGTCCGCGAAGATCACCAGCCGTTGCAGCCCTGCGGGCCATCGCCACGCCGCCAGGTTGCCGGCGCAGTAGGCGGCCACCGTGGGCACACCTGACGCGCACCAGGCGGCCAGCGCCGTTTCGATGCCCTCCGCGATGCCAAAAGCGCGCGCGCGAGGGGCTGTGCAGGGGGATGCAGGCGCCGGCCAGCAGCCCGGCCTTGGGCGTCAGCTTTCGCACCTTTCGGCCATCGCGCAGCAGTTGCCGGCCATCGGCGTGCAGGTAGGTCCGATGCAGGGCCACGGTGCGGCCATCCGGCGCCACTAGGGGCGCCACCATCGCAGGGAACGTGCCCACCTTCTCCAAACCCTCCCAGTAGGCGAGCCCGCAGTGCAGGCGCAGCACCTCGGGCAGCGGCCACAGTCCGCCGAATCCGCGGCGCTTCAAATGCAGGGTGACAGGATCACCGGGCACCAGCGGCACGCACTCGGCCCACAGCCGCGCGATGCGCTGGGCGTTCTCGGCCCACTGCTGGCGCTGCTGGGCCTCGCGCTCTGCGGTCGCAGCTGCCACCTGACGCGCCAGCTCTGCGCGCTGCTCTCGGGTCATGGTCGCGCGGTCGGCTGCGCTCCACGTCTCGCCGATGCCTTGCCGGTAGCAGCCGAACACGCCGCCGCGCAGGTCATCGAACAGCTTGCACCAGCCGGACGTGTCGCCGCGCTTGCCGCTGGTGCTGAAGCGGTGCAGCCGGCCGGGCTCGATCAGCTCGGGGGCGCCACCCAGCGCAGCATGCACGGTCCGCTGGAAGACTTCGGGTGCGTCACGCATGGCGACCACCTTCGGCGCTGCGCCAGGCGCACACCATGCGGTGCGTGAGGTGCAGTCTGCGAAACAGCGCGCGCCAGGCGGCACAGGTGACGCAGCAGCCGGCCACCTTGTGCCGTGGGCAGTAGCAGGGTGCGCGCAACAGCGAGGGCGCCGACATTTCGGCGGGGGCGGCCTTCATCGCTGGCCCCCGATGGCCTTGGCGATCACGCGGCAGAAACCGCGCAGCGCGGCGCCGTAGAGCATGCCCACCACCAGCGCCAGCTCGTCAGGGTCGGCCTGCTGGGCCTGCAGCCTGGCCAGGTAGTCGGCGGCCTTGCCCTCGCCCTCGATCACCCGCAGCGCTTGCCCGGCCAGGGGTGCGCCGGGAGAATCGCGCTGCTCACCGCTTCTCTGTCCTTCGACCTGGCCGACGTTCGCACCGTCGGCCTTGTCACTTGTGGGCGTGCCTTGCCCTGCCTCGTGGGCATCTTGTCCGCGCGTCATGGTCGCCCCTCACGCCGCCGCGGTGCTGGCGCTGGCAGTGCGCTTCGCTCGCGCCGCTGCACTCGCCTTCGTCGCGCGGGCCTTCACACCGGCTGCGGCCTTCGTGTCGGCGCCGGCCTGCTCTGCGCTCTTGGCCCAGAAGGCGCGAACGTCAACCAGGCGCCAGCGGGTGCAGCGCGGCTTGCGGATCACTGGCGCCGGGGCGCGGCCGGCCTGCACTTCGGAGTGCCACCAGCTCACGCTCATGGCGCCGGCTGCGGCACAGGTCGGGGCGTCGATCAGGGCCACGGCCGCCAGGTCGGCGGGCAGGGCTTGCGGGCGGGGATTGGAGTCTGTCTTTGCGGTCATTGCTGGCCCTATGCAGTTGCGATAGGGCATCGTCGCCACGCAACACGCCGACAGCTAGGACGGAACGTCAGAAAGGCGCGCTGCGTTCTGTTCCTTTTTCAGCCAACTCACATAGGCCTTGATTGCCCTGTCCGGGTCGCCGTTGGGCCGCTTCATCGCCGCGTAGCAGACCTGCACGACTCTCCGAAACGGGGCGGTCGGGCTCGCCGATGCGCGGATGTTCGATGGCGGCGTGGCGCCCTTCAAAGCATCGTGAATCAGCTTGATCGGGAATGGGGATGCGCTCATGCGCCGGGTCGGTTCAGTTGGCGCGGTCTTGCGTGCGCGTGCGACCACGGCATTGCACTGCGCCAGCATCCACAGCGCCTTCATCAGCGGGCCATCGTCACCCAGCGTTCCCGTCAGCTTGTGGGACGCGATGTCGCATCGCGTGCGAACCTCAGCCCTCGCGGCTTGGGTCGGCTCTTCGTCGTCTGCGCGCGCAAGGTCGGACAGCGCATCGCTTGCTCGCCGCAGGGCAGTAGAGAGGCGCTCGAACTCTGCAGCAACGTCCTGCACGGCCGGCTTCGTGTCCTCATGGACCAGCGCCGAAAGACCTGCCCGCATCGCTTCCTGCACCGCATCAATCTGTGCAGGCTCAAGGCCGAGGCGGGACAGTTCGATTCGCTGGCCAGCGTCGAACTTCGGACGGAAGTACCTCATTGCGCACCCTCAGCGCTACCTTGAACGGGTGCCGCGCCAGGCCGGCAAGGGAACCGGCTTTTCGGGGATCAGCCTAGGCGCGGCGGAACAACGTCAGGCGCTGGGCGCTGGCCCGCCCTTTCTCGGATCGGAATACAACGCCCCGGTCAGCACAGCGTGCGAGCGCCCAAGCGCAGCGAACTTGAAGCCGAATTCCATGCCGATGCGCTCGAAATCGGCGCACAGCTTGGCTACCTGCTCGCGGTACGTCATCCACTCAATCAGCGCCCCCGTAACGTCATGCCCCTCCCGCTCCAGTTGGTCGAGAAGCGCCTTGATGGGCGAGACGAATTCGGGGTTACTCACCGTGTCGATGGAGAGGCGAGGGTCATGCCATACCCCGTTCCCGCCGCGGCAAAAGTAGGCCTGTCGAAGAAGCGCCTTCGGGTAGTGGTAGCGGCCCTTCTTCGGCTTGCCGGTATCTGACTTCGCGGCTGGCTTGCGCCGTGCTGCTGGCGCCCCCACCAGACGCAATGCCGGGGGCTGGCGCGAAGCCGCAGAATCGTTCTCAGCCATGGTCCAGTCTCCTTCCTGGGTTGTGGTCAGGGGCCGAGTGCTGTGTCCGCAGCTTCGGCCCCGTCTTGTTGCCGGCATCCGGCCGGCGCGGATCAGAAGTTTTCGGAAGTCGCCTCGCTACTCGATCAGAGTTGCCACACGCGCCAGCACGTCGGCAATCAGCTCGGGCGGCACCGCTTCGATGAACTGCGCACGACGGGCTGTCCAATCCACAGTTCGCACTTGGTTGCACAGCACCACGCCATCGGTGGCCAGCCCGGCGCCGGCAAGGGGCACCACCCATGCCTGGCCACGCGCGAAAGCGCCGCCTCGCGTCACCGGGCAGGCCAGCGCCATACCAAAGCGGTTGAAGGCATCGGGCGAAAGCACCAGTGCAGGCCTGGTTCCCTGCTGCTCGTGCCCAGCGCTGGGATCGAAGTCCAGGCGGATGATGTCGCCCCGCTTGGGCACGTAGCTGGCGCGCCGTGTAGGCATTTCGAGCGCGCCCCGCTACCAGACTTCGCGCCCGGCTGGCTTGGCATCGGCCCAGCCCTTGACCGTGGGCATGTCACCGGCCTTCATGCCTTCCAGCAAGTCGGCCAGGCTGTAGCGCGGGCGTGCCGGGGACAGCACAAGGCGGCCGTCTTCCAGGGTCACAGCCACCGATGCGCCGGCCGACAGGCCCAGCGTGCGCAGCATCTGACGCGGCAGGGTGACAGACACGGACCCGCCGACTGCGCGAAGGGTTGCGGTATGCATGGCAAAGGCTCCAGGGATGGTGGGTGAACAGTCCGGAGTGTCACACAAAAATGTGATTTTCTGGCTCTCCATGGGGCCGGAAACGGTTGCATTCGCTGCCATCAGGCGCGCTTGCCGGGCAGCGATATGACGTGGGCGCCGTCGCGCAGCCGGTCGAGGTAGTCGGCCCACTTGCTCATCATGTCGCGCCGCTGCTCCACGAACTGCGTGCGGTTGTAGGCCCGGCCCAGCGAGTCGCCTACCGCGTGCGCCAGTTGCGCCTCGATCACGTCAGGCGCCACGCCCAGCCGCTCCGCGATCATGGTGCGCGCCATCGCCCGGAACCCGTGGGCAGTCATGTCGTCGTTGCTGTAGCCCATGCGCCGCAGGGCGCCGCGTACCGTGTTCTCGCTCATGCAGCGCTCGCCGGTCAGCAGCGACGGGAACACGTAGCGCCGGCCTTCGCCGCCCGTCAGGGGCTGCAGCTCGCGCAGGATGGCCACAGCCTGGGGCACCAGCGGCACCAGATGCGGCGGGCCGTCCCGCTTCTCGGCCTTCTTCCGCTTCATCACTTCGGGCGGCACTGTGAGCATGGCGCCGTCGAGGTCCACCCAGGCCCACTCCATCTGTCGCAGCTCACCCGGGCGCAGCAGCAGCAGCGCCGACAGTTGCAGCGCCGCGCGCGTCACCGGGTGCCCTTCATAGGCCAGAACATCGCGCAGCAACGCGCCGGCTTCCTTGGGCTCCACGATGGCGGCGTGGTGTCGGGTCTGAACCGGCTTCAGCGCATCCTGCAGGTCTGCCGCGGGGTTGCGCTGGCAGGCGCCGATGGCCACGCCGTACCGGAACACTTGCCCGCAGGCATTCTTCACCCGGTGCGCCGTTTCGATGGCCCCGCGCGCCTCAACTTTGCGCAGGCACTGCAGCAGCTCGGGGGG
>PNKD01000170.1 GCA_013822265.1 Leptothrix sp. (in: b-proteobacteria) | reverse complement strand
GAGACGCTAGGCCGTCTGCGCGGCCCGAGCCGCGTCGAGAAAGTCGCCCAGGATCGCGCGGTCGTCCAGCGTGTGCGGGTCGTCGGGTAGGTGGAACTCGGGGTGCCACTGCACGCCGGCGACGAAGCTGGCGCCGCGCCAGCGCGCGGCCTCGACCAGGACGTCGGCAGGGCAGTGCGCCTCGGCGATGAAGTCGGGCGCCAGGTCCTTGATGCCCTGGTGGTGGATGCTGTTGGTGTTGCCGCCCGCGAGGCCCGGAAAGAGCCCGGCCAGCCGCGTGCCGGGCACGAACTCGACCTCGTGATGGTGGTGCTCGTAGCGCCCCAGCACGCGGTGCACCTGCGATTGCGGGCGCTGGGTCTCGATGTCCTGCACCAGCGTGCCGCCAAAGGCCACGTTCAGCACCTGCAGGCCGCGGCAGATGCCGAACACCGGTTTGCCGGCGGCGACGAAGGCACGGATGAGGTCGATCTCGTAGCGGTCGCGCACACGGTCGCCGTGCCAGTCGTCGTGCAGCGGGGTTTCGCCGTAGCTCTCGGGCGCGACGTCGTTGCCGCCCTGCAGCACCAGGCCGTCGAGTGCCGCAGCGTAGTGGTGCAGGTTGATCTCGCTGCGCTTGACGATGCTCTCGGCATCCACCGCCGGCACCATCACAGGCAACGCGCCGCCGGCCAGCAGCCAGTGCGCCACGCCCTGCTCGAGGTAGTGCAGCGTCTTGCTCCACACGCCGGTGGCGGGCTGGCCCGGGTCGTCCGGGTAGTAGATGCGCGCCGAGGCACCGATGAGCAGGGGGCGGGCGGTGGTCATGGTGTCCTCACTTCGGCGGCGCCGCGCGCACCCAACGCAGTTCCAGGACGTCGTTGGGCCACTGCACCACGCTCACCTGGCGCGCCATGGCCCAGTTCAGCGTGCGCCGGTACAGCGGGATCATCGGCAGGTCGTCGGCGGCCAGGCGCAGCGCGGTGGTCACGAGGGCGCGGCGGCGCGTCAGGTCGGGCTCGACACGCAGCTGGTCGATCAGCGTGTCGAGTTGCGGGTTGCTGTAGCGCCCGGCGTTGAAGCTGCCCTGGCCGTCGCGGCCGTGCGTGCGCAGCAGGCCGTTGAGTGAGCCCCAGGCGTCGGGCAGCGGTGTCCAGCCCAGCTCGAAGAAGGGCGTGGCGGCGGCGGTGAGGCGGGGGAAGAACTGCGTGCTCGGGCTGCTGCGCAACTGTACGCGCACGCCCACCTGGGTCAGCATGGCGGCCACGGCCTGGCAGACGTTCTCGCGCCAGGCCACGTTCACGCAGTCCATCGGCACCGTGAAGCCATTGGGGTAGCCGGCCTGGCCCAGCAGCAGCCGCGCACGCGCCGGGTCGTAGGGCAGGCGCTGGTCGAGATCGGCCGACGAGCCGTCGACCAGCGGCGAGAGCAGGGCGCCGGTGGGCACCGCCTGGCCGCGCAGCACCTTGTCGATGATCAGCGGCACGTTGATGGCGTGGTAGACGGCCTGGCGCACGCGCCGGTCCTTGAACGGGTTGCGGCCCTTCACGTCGCTGCCCTCGAGCTCGGGGCGCGACTGGTCGAAACCCAGGTACTGCTGGCCGAGGTCGGGCATCTGCTTGAGCGTGAATCGCGGGTCGGCCTGCAGGCGCCTGATGTCCTGGTAGGGTGGATCGAGCACGAGGTCGACTTCGCCGCCGGCCAACGCCGCCAGCCGCGTGGCGTCGCTCTTGACGACGACGAAGTGCGCCTGCGCCAGCGTGCCGCTGCGCCGGTCGGTCCAGCCCCACCACGCGGCGTGGCGCTGCAGCGTGGTGCGCACGTCGGGGTCGTAGCGTTCGAGCCTGAAAGGCCCGGTGCCGTTGGCATGCCGGTTGGCGTGCGTCTCCTGGCGGGCGTTGAAGTCCTGCGCGCGCTGCACGCCGTGTTTCTCGCACCAGGCCCTGCTCATCATGGCCACGAAGCTGAGCTTCTCGGGCAGCACGGCGTCGGGGGCTTCGAGCTGCACCTCGAGGTGCAGCGGGTCGAGCGCACGCGCCGCGGCGATGCCGCGAAGCTGGAAGGCGCGCTGCGAGGGCGCCGCGGCGGCGCGCTGCAGCGAGAAGGCGGCGTCCTCGGCGGTGAAGGGCGTGCCGTCGTGGAACACCACGCCCGGGCGCAGCTTGAAGACCCAGGTGGTGGGCGCCGTCATGCGCCAGGCCAGCGCCAGCGCCGGCTCGAGGCGGTAGCGCTCGTCGCGGCCGACCAGCCCGTCGTAGACCTGCGTCATCACGCGCGAGTGGTAGAGCAGGGCCACGGCATGCGGGTCCATGGTCTGCGGGTCGAAGGCGCTGGCTATGCGCAGCGTGTCGGCCTGGCGCTGCGCCAGCGCGGCCGGCGCAGCGGCGATGGCCAGCAGCATCGAGAGCAGCAAAGTGAGCAGGGCCGGCAGGCGCATGGCGGGGTCAGTCGTTGGCTTCGCCGTCGCCGTCGCCGTCGTCGTCGGCCCGGGCCTGTTTCACGCGCTCGGCCAGCCCGGCGGCCAGCGGCGCCATGTCCTGCACCAGCACCGCGCTGGGCACGGTGCCGGCCAGGCGCAGCGCCGGCATCGGCAGGGTGCTCATGTAGGGCGTGGCCACCAGGCTGTCGGTGCTGCGCCAGGTCAGTGCCGTCGACAGGCCCATGCCGGCCAACGCCATCGCGGCCACGGCGGCGGCGACGGCGCGGCGGTGCTGCGGCAGCAGATGGGCCAGGTGGGCGTGCACCAGCAGCGCCAGCAGCGTGCCCTCGATCGCCGGGCTCAGCTTCCACAGCATGGGTGCCGCCGCGGCCGAGGTGAGCAGCGGCCACAGCACGTCGGCCAGGCCCAGCGCCAGCAGCCAGGGCAGGGCGATGCGCAGGTGACCGTTGAAGTCGAAGCGGTGCTGGAACAGCTTGGACATCAGCGCCCACAGGCCGCACCAGCCCGACAGCACGGCCGGCACGCCGACCAGCACCGGCAGCCAGGCCGAGTAGTCGGCGCCGGGGTCGAGCGAGAGCCCATGCGCGCCCAGCACCAGGGCCAACAGGCCTGCGCCGCTGAACAGCGGCGCAGGCCCGAGCCCGCCGCGCGCCAGCTGGGGCAAAGGCGCCTCGGGCGCCAGCGTTTCGCCGGCGCGGCGCAGGCGCAGCCGCGTCGCGCCCATCTGCAGCAGCGCCCCGGCGTCGGGTACCACGGACGCCCCGGCCACCGGGCGGCCGGCCAGCAGCACGCCGTTGTGCGAGGGCAGGGCGTGCAGGCGCAGCACGCCCTCGTCGTCGAGCGCCAGCCGCGCGTGGTGGGCGGCGAGGTGGGGGTCGTCGACGACGACGTGGTTGTCGAGCGCGCGGCCCAGCGTCAGCGGCCAGCCGTGCACGTCGATCGTGCGCTGCACGTGGCCGTCGCGGCCCAGCAGCTCGATCAGCGCGACGCGTTGTTCGGCAGGTTCCATGCAAAGCCGTCCAGGTAATGCTGCGCCAGGCGCTGGGCGCTGGCCGCGCCGATGCCGAAGGCGTCGAGCCGGCCCTGCACGCCGATGAGTGTGCCGTCCAGCGTGGCCACCAGCACCGAGAGGTCGTGCAGGCCCTCGAGCTTCTTGTAGGCGCGCAGGCAGATCACGGCCTTCAGCGGCAGCGGCGCGGCACCGTCGGGCTGCGGCGGGCTGCCGTGCACCTGGCGCTCGACGCAGCGCGGCGCGGTGCGGTGGCGGTCGTTGCGGCCCATGAACTCGTTGCGCAAGCTCGCCGAGTAGCGCTCGGCAAAACGCAGCGCACCGATCTTGCCGCCGTCGTAGGCCTCGTGGCGCACCGTCAGGTAGCCGGTGAGCAGGCCGCCGCCGACGAAGATGCGGCTGTCCATCTCGCAGTCGGAGCGTTCGAACTGCAGCCCGCGCATGGCCTGCGGCGAGCCGCGGCCCCAGCAGCGCATGAAGGTCTCCTGCGGTACCGGGATGGCGTAGCGCGGGTGGCCGGCCCGGCGCCAGGGCAGGGCCGTGAAGCGCGAGGTGAGCGTGGCCTCGTGCGCCAGCAACTGGCGCGTGATCTCGGCCCAGGCCGGCGTGGTGATGGGCTCGAGGCCGGGCTGGCGGTCGATGAGCCTGCGCACCGGCGCGGCCGGTACCAGGAAGCTCACCTGCTCGCCGTCGCGCCGCGCCGCCACGTTCACGCCCACCAGCCGGCCCTGTTCGTCGAGCGCCGGGCCGCCGCTCATGCCCGGGCTGAGCGAGCCACCGAAAAAAAGCGTCTCGAGGAAGCTGCGTTCCACCGGGCCGTTGTAGCTGCCCTCGGCCACCGCAAAGCCGACGTCCAGCGGGTTGCCCAGCGAGAAGATGCGCGCGCCGCGCGCCAGCGGCTCGTCAGCCGGGCGCAGCCGTATGAAGCCGCGGCCGGCCAGCGGCGCGGCGTCGACCGGTCGCAGCAGCGCCAGGTCGTGCACGACGTCGAAGGCCAGCAGTTCCAGCGCGCCCTGGCGCCCGTCGACGGTGACGTAGACCAGCCGGTGGCGCGAAGGCTGCAGCGCGAACTGGCTGATGACGTGGTAGTTGGTGACGAGGTGGCCGGCGTCGTCGACGAGGAAGCCCGAGCCCACCGACGACTGGCTGTCCTGCGTCTTGAGCAGCGTGCGCACCTGCAGCAACTGCGCGCGCGCGCCTTCGTAGAGGCGCTGGCCGGTGCCGGTGGGGGCGGCCGGTGCCGGCGAGGCCGAAGGGGCGGCGGCGTCTACCGGCGCGGGCAGGCCGGGCGCCGAGGCCGGCGACGTGGCCGCTGCCGCCGCGGCGGCGCAGGCCGCGGCGACGCAGACGGCCAGGCCCGCACACAGGGCTCGAAGAAGGGCCCGCGGGCCGAGGTGCTGCATCGCGGCATCTTAGCCGCCGCGCGCGAGGCGGTGGTGTCAGCGGCCCGATCGCAGGTGGTCTTCCAGGCCCATGCGCACCGCGCGCGCCAGGCGGGCGCGCAATGTCGGGTCGAGCAGGTTCGCTTCGTCGCCCGGGTGCGTGACGAAGGCCTGTTCGACGAGCACGGCCGGCATCCACGTCGTCAGGCGCAGCGGCGTGTAGTTGAAGTTGCCGACGACACCGAAGTCGGTCAGCCCGGTCTGCTCAAGCAGCCGGCGCTGCACCGCGGCGGCGAGTTCGCGGTGGTTGGCGTGCTTGAAGTAGGTCGACGCGCCGGCAACGCGCAGGAAACCGCCGCCGGTGTCGGCGGCGTTGGCGTGCACGCTGACGAAGAGCTCGGCCTGCGAGGCATCGACACGCCGCGCGCGTTCACGCAGGCTGGGGTTGTCGTCGCCTTCGCGCACCATCACCACCTGCGCGCCGGCGGCCAGCAGTTCCGCCTGCAGCGCCTCGGTCGTCCAGCGGTTGATGTCCTTCTCGGGCACGCCGGTGGCGCCGACGGCACCGCGGTTGTCGGCGCTGCCGTGGCCGGCCTCGAGCGCCACGCGCAGGCCGGCCAGAGGCGACGCGGCGGTGGGGTCGAGCAGCGGCGCCGGCCGCAGCAGCACGCGCAGCGCCGTGGCCGTGCGCTCGACGCGCCAGCCCCACAGCCGCGGTGCCACCGGCGTGATGCGCACACGCACGCGGCCGGGGCCGGCCTGCTCGACGTGCAGTTCGCGCAACAAGCGGGCGGTGGCGCGCTGGCTGACCCAGGTGGTGGCGTGGTGGGCGCCGAAGACCTCGACCTCCAGCAGCTGGCGGCCGTCGGGCGTGCTCACGGCGTTGACGGCGTAGGCCGCGCCTGCGGGCAAGGGCAGGCTGATCACGTCACCCTCGGCGCTGCCGCTGGCCGTGATCGACGTGAAGCTGGTCTGCGGCAGACTGGCCTCGGGCGCGGCCGGCGCCAGCGCCGCCTCGGCGACCCAGGCCGTGGTGTCGGGCGCGAGCTGCACGCGCAGGTGGGCGCCGCGGCGGCCGGTGGCGTGCAGCAGCGTGCCGGCCGGCAGTTCGGCCAGGAAGGGCCCGCCCAGCCGCACCTCGTGCAGGCCGTGCAGCAGCCCGGCGCCGTCGGCGCCGACGACAAACAGGCGCGCCGTGTCGCCGCGCCACTGGCCCACGGCGCCGGGTGTCTCGGTGGTGATCTGCCGCGGCCGGGCGCTGCGCGGCAGACGCTGCGCGAGCAGCCTCAATTGCAGCGGCGCCGCGGCCACGTCGCCCGCGCGGTCGAAACGCAGCCGTGCGAGGTAGCGGCCGCTGGCCACGCCCGCTTCGGGCACGCGCTGCCAGCGCTGGCCGGGCAGGCGCGCTTCGACATGCTGGCCGGGCGTGGCCTGCACGGCCACCTCGACCGCCTCGCCTGGGGCCACCGTCAGCGCCTCGGCGGGGCGCAGGCTGGCGCCGTTGACGAACAGCCGGTCGGCAGGCCAGACCACCGGCGCGGGCGGCGGCAGGCGCTCGATGTCCAGCATCAGCGTCTGCGTTGGTGTCGGTGCGGAGGCGCCGGGCGGGCTGGCCTCGATCAGGATGCGGTTGGGGCCGAGGGCCAGCGGCACGCGGTCGCGCGCGAAGACACCGGTGGCGAATACCGTCACCGGCTCGCCGCCGACACGCACGCTGGCGCCGGGGGCGGTGCGACCCAGCACGTTGACGTACTCGCGTGTCGTGGTCGGCTGGGGCTCGGCGGGCGACAGCAGCGCCAGCATCGGCGAGGCCGGCGTGGTGTCGGCCGCGGCGCTGGCCGCTGCGGGCGGAGCGGGCTGCACAGCCGCCGCGGCAGCGACGAGCGCGCAGAGTACGGCCAGCAGCCGCTGCGGCGCGCGCTTCAGCTTCAACGTGCCTCGCGCATCAGCGTGCTCTTGCCGAACAGGCTCTCGATCAGGTCGACCGAGAGCTCGGCGGTCTTGTTGCGGATGTCCAGCGCGGGGTTGAGCTCCATCACGTCCAGGCTGGCCAGGCGGCCGGTGTCGGCGATCATCTCCATGCACAGCTGGGCCTCGCGGTAGGTGGGGCCGCCGGGCACCAGGGTGCCGACGCCAGGCGCGATCTCGGGGTCGAGGAAGTCGACGTCGAAGCTGACGTGCAGGTGGGTGTTGGCGTCCAGCGTGGCCAGTGCCAGTTCCATGGTGTGGCGCATGCCCATCTCGTCGATGTAACGCATGTCGAAGACCTCCAGCCCGGTCTCGTGCACGAGGCGCTTCTCGCCGGGGTCGACGCTGCGGATGCCGATCTGGCGGATCGACTTGGGGCTCAGCGCCGGCACCGTGCCGCCGATCTCGATCAGCTCCTTGGGCCCGTGCCCGCACAGGCAGGCCACGGGCATGCCGTGGATGTTGCCGCTGGGCGTGAGCACGCTGGTGTTGAAGTCGGCGTGGGCATCGAGCCACAGCACGCGCAGCTTCTTGCCGGCCTCGCGGCAGTGGCGCGCCACGGCGCTGATGCTGCCCAGGCCCAGGCAGTGGTCGCCGCCCAGCAGGATGGGCAGGCGGCCCAGC
>PNKD01000169.1 GCA_013822265.1 Leptothrix sp. (in: b-proteobacteria) | reverse complement strand
TGCTCGAAGATCTCCTTCTGCATGTAGTGGCGGTAGGGCCCGAGTTCGGCCGCGCCGCTGTGCGCGTGCACGGTGCGCACGGGGCGCTGCACCGGCAGGTAGCGGCCCTGCGCGTCGGGCGCGGTGATCCACACCTTGCCCAGCTGCAGGTCGACGACGTCGCCCTCTTCCAGGTAGACGATCTGGTCGGTGACGCCGGCCAGCGCCATGGCGTCGCTGGCAAGAAAGTTCTCCTGCGTGCCCATCGCCAGCGTGCCCACGCCCAGCACCAGCGGCGAGCCCTGGCGCGCGCCCACCACGCGCTGCGGCTCGTCGCGGCAGAACACGGCGATGGCGTAGGCGCCGCGCAGCCGCGGCAGCGCGCGCTGCACGGCCTCGAGCAGGTCACCGTCGTAGCAGCTGTGCACCAGGTGGGCGATGACCTCGGTGTCGGTCTGGCTGGCGAAGGCGTAGCCACGCTGGCGCAGCTCGGCACGCAGTTCGTCGTGGTTCTCGATGATGCCGTTGTGCACGAGGCCGATGCGTGCCGCGCCGGCGGCGGCGTCTGCGCCCTCCAGCGCGCCGAAGCCGGTGGCCAACGCGTCCACGCCCGGCCCGGCCGAGAAGTGCGGGTGGGCGTTGTGCACCGCCGGCGCACCGTGGGTGGCCCAACGTGTGTGGGCGATGCCGGTGCCGCTGGCCACGCCCTCGCGGTCCGCGTTGATTTCCAGTTCGGCCACGCGGCTGGTGCTGCGGGCGCGGCGCAGTTCGCCGTCCTGGTGCACCGCCACGCCGCAGCTGTCGTAGCCCCGGTACTCCAGCCGTTTCAGGCCCTGGATGAGCACGGGAACGATGTTGCGGGTGCTGACGGCGCCGACGATGCCACACATGGTGAAGAGTCCTGGGATAAGAGGTGAAGCGATGCTAGGCGAGACACTATGAAACGTTCGGTCAATATTTACGGTTCAGATGGAACAATGAGCCATCCACATCAATGAGTGAAATAATACAGACTGTTCATTGAGGTTTTTGGCCTAGTATTTCACCATGAACCTCGATGACACCGACCTGCGCCTGCTCAACCTGCTGCAGGACGACGCCTCGATGTCGAACCAGGAACTCGCCGAACGCGCTGCCACGTCGCCCGCCACGGCACTGCGGCGTGTGCGGCGCCTGGTCGACGAAGGCGTGATCGAACGCCGTGTGGCGCTGCTCGATCCGCATGCGCTGCCGGCCGGGCTGACGGCGCTGGTGGAAGTCACGCTCGACCGCCAGGGTGCCGAACTGCTCGACGCCTTCGAGGCCCGCGCCGTGGCCGAGGCCGCCGTGCAGCAGTGCTGGCGTGTCAGCCCCGGGCCCGACTTCGTGCTCGTGCTGTGGGTGGCCGATATGCCGGCCTACCAGGCGCTGGTGCAGCGCCTGTTCACGCAGGACGCCAACGTGCGCAACGTCAAGGCCTACTTCAGCGTCAAGCGTGCCAAGTTCGAGCCGCGCTACGCGCTCAAGCCTGCTTGAGCACCGCCAGGCCCTTGAGGTATTCGCCCTCGGGGAACATCAGCGTCGTGGGGTGATCGCTGCTCGCCTCCAGGCGCTGCAGGATGGCGCCGTTGACGCCGGCGTCGATGGCCGCACCGGCGACGATCTTGTGGAAGAGCTCGGCGCCAATGCCCCCCGAGCAGCTGAAGCTCAGCAGCAGCCCGCCCGGCTGCAGCAGCATCAGCGCCAGGCGGTTGATGTCCTTGTAGGCGCGCGCGGCGCGTTCGGCGTGCGCCGCGGTGGGCGCGAACTTGGGCGGGTCGAGCACGATGGCGTCGAAACGCCGGCCGGCCTGCAGCGCTTCGCGCAGGAACTGGTTGACGTCGGCGTCGTGGGTCTGGCTGCGCGCCGCGTCGAAGCCGTTGAGAGCGACGTGCGCGGCCACGCGCTGCAGCGCCGGGCCCGACGAATCGACGCTGGTGACCCGCGCCGCGCCGCCGGCCAGCGCCGCTACCGTGAAGCCGCCGGTGTAGCAGTAGCAGTTCAGCACGTCCTGCAGGCCGTAGTGGCGCACCCAGCGGCCGAGCAGCGCGCGGTTGTCGCGCTGGTCGAGGTAGAAGCCGGTCTTGTGGCCGCTGGCTACGTCCAGCGTCAGCCGCCAGTCGTGTTCGGTGATGGCGACTTCGGTGGCGCCCTCGCCGCGCAGCCAGCCGGTGGTCTCGGGCAGGCCTTCGAGCGCGCGCACGCTGGCGTCCGAGCGTTCGTACAGGCGCGTGCAGCCGGTGGCTTGCAGCAGCAGGTCAGCCAGCACGGGCTTCCAGCGCTCGGCACCGGCCGACAGGAACTGCGCGCAGAGCGCGGCGTCGGCACCGCTGCCGTAGCGGTCGACGATCAGCCCCGGCAGGCCGTCGGCCTCGCCGTGCACCAGGCGCATGCCGCTGCTGGAGATGGGCAGGCGCGCACGCAGCGCCACGGCAGCGGCGATGCGTCACTCGAAGGCGGCGCGGTCGATGCGCTCGGCCTCGTCGAAGCTCCAGGCGCGCACGCGGATCATCGAGTTCGGGCTGTAGGCGCCCCAGGCCAGGAAGCCGCCGGCCGCGTCTTCGACGCGCACCGTCTCGCCGGCGTCGGCCTTGCCGCGCGCGATGCCGCCCTCGAACACCCAGGGGTGGCGACGCTGCAGCGAACGTTCCTTGCCCTCGCGCAGGCGTATCGATTTCATGCGGCCTTCATGGCTTGCGCCTGGCGCGCGGGTGCGCCGCGTCGTAGACCTTGGCCAGGTGCTGGAAGTCGAGCTTGGTGTAGACCTGCGTCGTGCTGATGCTGGCGTGGCCCAGCAGCTCTTGCACCGCGCGCAGGTCGCCACTGCTCTGCAGCAGGTGGCTGGCATAACTGTGGCGCAGCATGTGCGGGTGCACGCGCGTGGGCACGCCGGCCTGCGCGGCCTGCGCCTGCAGCCGGTTGCGCAGCTGGTTGGCCGTCAGCCGCGTGCCCAGCCGGCTGACGAACAGCGCCTCCTCGCCGGCCTTGGCCATCGCCGGGCGCTGCAGCAGCCAGGCCTGCACCGCCTGCAGCGCCGGGCGGCCCACGGGCAGGCTGCGGCGCTTGCCGCCCTTGCCCAGCACGTGGGCGGTGGCGTCGGCGATGTCGAGCCAGCCCGCGGCCTGCGGCCCGGCCTGCAGGTCGAGCCCGGTGAGCTCGGCCGCGCGCAGCCCGCAGCCATACAGCAGCTCGGTGATGGCGTGGTCGCGCGCGGCCAGCGCCGGCGTGCTGCGCTGCGTGCGGTGCGTGGCCAGCGCCAGCGCCTGCTCGACCGACAGCGCCTTGGGCAGCGGCTTGGCGGCCTTGGGCGGGCGCACGCCCTCGACCGGGTTCACCGCCACCACGCCGTGGCGGCCCCACCAGCGGTACAGGCCGCGCCAGGCCGCCAGATGGATGGCGATGCTGCGCGGCGCCAGCCCGCGGTGGCGCAGCTGCGCGACCCAGCTGCGCACGTGGTGCGACTGCGCCGCCTGCAGCGCCACGCCGGCCGCCGCGGCCGCGGCCTGCAGCCGCAGCAGCGCTTCGCGGTACATGGCCAGCGTGCGCGCGGCCAGGCGCCGTTCGACCTGCAGGTGGTCGAGGAAACGCTGAAGCTCGGCGTCGAGCACCGTCGCCGGCAAGGCAGGCGCAGGCGCTTTGGTCATCGCAGGCTTCAGGGCCGGGGGCGCAGTCGAGTGAGCGCGGCGGAAGAAACCTCGCCGATGCGCATCAGGAACTCGGTGCCCATGTCGGCGGCGTAGCGCGTGGGGTCGGGCGAGCCCAGCACCAGCAGGCCGAAGGCGCCGTCTTTCTCGCCGGCACCCTGGCGCAGCGGGATCATCGCCATGCTCATCACCGTGGCCGGGTCGTCCAGCCACTCGCCGGCCTCGAAGCCGGCGTTGACGCCGCAATAGGGCTGCGTCAGGCTGGCGGCGAAACTCTTCACGTCGTCGCTGGCGGGCTCGGTGTAGACGGCGCCGTTGTGCTCGGCGTCGATGCCCCACAGCCGGATGGCGGCCTGCGGGATCAGGAACTCGTGCTTCAGCGAGGCCACCATGCGGCCCGGCAGTTCGCCGGCCTCGCCGGTGAGCAAGATGGTGCGGATGTAGCGCTGCAGGCGGTCGGCGATGGCCACGTTCTCCTGGCTGTGGCGGATCATCTCGACGATCTTCAGCTCCAGGCCCTTGATGCGCTCGCGCAGCATCTCCATCTGCCGCTCCTGCAGCGAGACGGCGCGCTGGCCGTGCGGGCTGGTCAGCTGCACGGCGCCCAGCAATTCGGCATGGCGTTCGAAGAAACCCGGCGTGTTGGCCAGGTAGTTGGCGATGTCGGCTTCGGTGATGCCCTGCACGCCGTCGGTGCCCGTGTTGCTGCTCACAGTTCGATCTCTCCTTGGAATACGGTTTGTGCGGGGCCGGTCATGTAGACGGGGCTGTCGCCGCCGGCCCATTCGATCAGCAGCCGGCCGCCGCGCGTCTCGACCTCGACCTCGTGATCGAGCCAGCCCAGGCGGATGCCGGCCACCACCGCGGCGCAGGCGCCGGTGCCGCAGGCCAGCGTCTCGCCGGCGTCGCGCTCGTGCACGCGCAGCCGCACCTCGTTGCGGCCCACCACCTGCAGGAAGCCGACGTTGACGCGCCGCGGAAAGCGCCGGTTCGTCTCTATCGCCGGCCCCCGGAAGGCCACCGGTGCGCTGTCGACGTCGGGCACGCGCTGCACCGCGTGCGGGTTGCCCATGGAGAGCACCGCCACCTCGGCGCCGGCCACGTCGTCCAGCGACCAGAGCTCGAAGTCGCCTTCGCGCCTGGGCGTCAGGCCGCTGGCATCGAAGGGGATGCGCGCGTGCTCGAACACCGGCCGGTTCATGTCGACGGTGACACGGCCGTCGTCGCGCAGTTGCAGCGTGAGCACGTTGTTCACGGTCTCCACCGTCACGGGGTTGCGCGCGCTCAGGCCCTGCTCGTGCACGTAGCGCATGAAGCAGCGCGCGCCGTTGCCGCAATGCTCGACCTCTTCGCCGCTGGCGCCGTTGAAGATGCGGTAGCGGAAGTCGACGCCCGGCGTGGCGCTGCGCTCGACGAGCAGGATCTGGTCGGCGCCGACGCCCAGACGGCGGTCGCCCAGGCGCCTGAGCTGCGCCGGCGTCAGCTGCAGCGGCGCGCGCGTGGCGTCGAGCACGACGAAGTCGTTGCCCGCGCCGTGCATCTTGCTGAAGGGCAGCCGCATGCGCCGAATTATGGGCGCGCGCTCACCCGTACACCGCTGGCTGGCCCTCGGGGCGCGACTTGAAACGCTTGTGCACCCAGAGGTACTGCGCCGGCATGGTGGCGATCTGCTCTTCGATGAAGCGGTTCATCGCCGCGGCGTCGGCCACCGGGTCGTCGGTGGGCCAGTGCTGCCAGGCCGGCATGAACTTCACGCGGTAGCCCCGGCCGCCGGGCAGCATCTCGGCCACCAGCGGCTGCACCACCATGCCCAGGCTGCGCGCCATGCGCGACGGCGACAGCAGCGTCGCCGCGGGCTGGCCGAAGAAGGGCACGAAGGCGGCGTCGCGCAGGCCGAAGTCCATGTCCGAGGCGTTGAAGAAGGCCACGCCCTTCTTGATCGCGCGCACCACCGGTATCGCCCCCTGCTGGCGGTTGAACAGCAGCGCCAGGCCGAAACGGGCGCGGCCCTTGTGGAAGGCGGCGTCCATCACCGGGTTGCTCTGCGCGGTGTAGATGTCGCAGCCCATGCGGGTCTGGTAGATCTGCGTCGCCGCGCCGGCGACCTCGAGCGCGACGAAGTGCGGCACCAGCCACATCACGGGCCGCTCGCAGCGCTCGGCCAGATGCACGTCGCCCTCAACGTGGATCAAGCGCCGCAGCCGCGCCTTGCTCGCGTGCCACAGCAGGCCGCGCTCGAGCAGGCTGCGCCCCGTCCACTCGAAGTGCTCGCGCACCAGGCGGCGGCGTCCGGCCTTGCTCAGCTCGGGCATGCACAGCGCCAGGTTGGCCAGCGCCACCTCGCGCCGCGCATGGCCGAAGGTGTGCAGCAACAAGCCCAGGCCGCGGCCCAGCGGCGCCAGCAGCGGCAGCGGCAGCCAGTGCAGCAGCCAGACGACGCCCAGGGCAAGGCGCGCCGCGCCGTTGGCCAAGCGCGGCTTGAGGCTGTCATTCATGTCGCCGCTCATGCCGCCGGTTCGGCCTGCCGAGGGTGTTTGTAGCGGTGGTAGCCCCACAGGTACTGCGAGGGCTTGCGCAGGATCACCGCCTCCATGCTGCGGTTGATGGCTGCTGCGGCGGCGGTCTCGTCGTAGCTGCCGTCGGCGGCCTTCTTCGGCAGCGCCACCGGCAGCGGCAGGGCGCGCACCACGTAACCCGCGCCCTGCGGCAGACGCTCGGTCCACAGCACGGCCACCGCGGCGCCGGTCTGCAGCACCAGGCGCGCGGCCAGCGTCATCGTGTACGCGGGCTGGCCGAAAAACGGCGCCCACACGCCCATGCCCTCGGGCGGCACCTGGTCGGGCAGCAGGCCCACGGTCTCGCCCTTGCGCAGCGCACGCAGCATCAGCCGCACGCCAGCCAGGTTGGCCGGCGCAGTGGCCAGCGCGGGGCGGGCGCGGGCGGTTTCTTCCAGCTCACGCAGCCAGGGCTGGCGTGCCGGCCGGTAGAGCACGGTGATGGGCTGGCGCACGCCGAAACGCTCGGCATAGGCCTGCGCGCTGACCTCGAAGCTGCCCATGTGCGGCGTCAGCAGCACCAGGCCCTTGCCGCGGGCCAGCAATTCGTCCAGCAGTTCTGCGCCCTCCCAGCGCACCGGGTCGGCGATGGGCTCATCGCGCGGGCGCAGCCACAGCCGCGGCAGTTCCATCACCAGCCGGCCGGCATCGGCCACGGCGGCGCTGCGCTCGTCCGCACCCACGCCGGCCAGCGCGGCGTTGGCCTTCAGGCGCCGGCGGTAGGAAGGAGACAACAGGAAGGCCAGCCATCCCATCAGCCCGCCCAACGCGTGCAGAAGCCGCAACGAGCGGCGGGACAGCCAGGGCAGCAGAAAGGGCATCGTTCGTATACTTCGCGGGTCGCCGAGTTAAAGGACAACTTGCGGGGCGACGCGGGTGTGAAGCATAGCGACACCCCCGCCGGGTCGAAGCGCAGCGCGCGATTCGCCTCAACAAAGCCGCTAAAGCGTTCGCCGCGGCTCCAGAGCATCTGACCAGCGACGACGCTGCATCAGTGCAACTTCAAGGAGCTTTTCAAGTGGCGAACGACTTCCTCTTCACGTCCGAATCGGTTTCCGAAGGTCACCCCGACAAGGTGGCCGACCAGATCTCCGACGCCATCCTCGACGCGATCTTCAAGCAGGACCCGCGCAGCCGCGTGGCCGCCGAGACGCTGTGCAACACCGGCCTCGTGGTGCTGGCCGGCGAGATCACGACCAACGCGCACGTCGACTACATCCAGGTC
>PNKD01000168.1 GCA_013822265.1 Leptothrix sp. (in: b-proteobacteria) | reverse complement strand
ATTGGAAAAGACTCGTGGCCGAGTCGCTGGCCATGGCCGACGGGTCCACCTCGCGGCCCAGGCGCCACAGCGCACAGGTGCTTCAGGGCAGCCCGAGCAGGCGCACCTCGCCGGCGGCGTCCTGGCCACGCACGGCCAGCCACCCGGCGTGCCCGCCGCGCACGCCCACCAGCCACTCGGTGTCGCCGGGGCCCAGGCGCGCAAAGGGCGACAGGCTGGCCACGGGTGCCGGCGGGGCGTCGGCCGGCTCCGTCGACACCGAGCCGGACACCGGGCGCTCGTACACCGCCACCAGCGCCTGCTCGCGCGGCGACACGGCGGCGGGCGGGTGGCCGCCGCCCGGCCCGGAGTCGGGCGGGTTGCCCCGTGTGATGTGGAAACAGCGCCCTGCGTGCTCGAAGACCTGGCTGCGGAAACCGGGCTGCTCGGCCCCGCTGCCGACCAGCGCGAGGCACCGCGAACGCGTGGCGTTGTCGGTCGCGGGAGGGTCGCCCGGGGTGGCCTTGGCGGGTCGCAGCGCAACGAAGTCTTCCGCGGCCGTCGGCGGCAGGCGCAACGCGGTGGGCGACAGCAGGCGCCATGTGCTGCCACCCACTGCCAGCGCCCGCCCGCCCGGCAGGCGCCAGCTGGGCACCACGGCCACGCGCTCGGCGTTGCGGCAAGGGCCGGCGGCAGGCTGCGCGGCGGCCTGCGCCGGGTGTCTGGCGTCGATGGCGGCCTGCACTTCCCGCGCGGCCTCGGGCCCGCTGACGACGGCGCGCCTGCGCGCCTGCAGCACGCGGGCGCTGCGGTCTTCCAGGCGCTCCCAGTCGATTTCGAGCACGGTCACCGACGGCACCTCGACGTTGTCGCCGCCGGCGCTGTAGGCCACGTAGCGCAGGCTGGCATCGATGATCACACGGGGGTCGAGGAAGAGCGGCACGGCGGTGACGATGGGGCCGTAGTGGCAGTCCTTGCCGTCGCTGCCGATGCGGGCGCTGCCCGGGCGCAGCCAGCCGATCACGCAAGCCGCTCTCCCGCCGCAGCCGCAGGTCGCCGGCCTGCAGCAGCTGGTCGTCGGCTTGGCCTTTTTCGACCCAGGTGCGGCAGCGCCGCAGCACGTCGCGAAACTCGTCGAAGCGTTCGGCTTCGCGGTCGATGAGTGCACGGAAGTGCGGCCAGCCGCGGATGAAGCTCTCGTGCGAGACCTTCAGTGTCGCGCGCGCCGGGTCTTCGTCGTCCCAGAACAGGTAGTCCACCGAGCCGAGGAAACCCTCGTCCAGCAGCCGGCGCAGGTCCTGTCGCGTCTTGCCCGGCCCCATCAGCGCCGCCACGGCGTCTATGCCGGCGCGCTGCTGCGAATACATGCCCGTGTTCGGGTCCTTGAAGGCGAGGCCGGCGAACAGGCGGTCGAGCTGGGCGCGTTCGGCATCGCCATGCCACCGGTACAACGCCTCGGGCCAGTTCTCGACGCACGCGCGCAGCGTGTTGAGCTCATCATCCAGCGGCTGCTCGTCGCCTGCCGCGGCGTGGCCACGCAACACGGCGCGCACGAGGTCGATCTCGGTGACGTGGCTGGGCACCGGCACGTCGATCTCTTCGCGCTCCAGCGCCGACTGCCACAGCCGCGCCAGCAGGTGCTGCAGCAGCGGCAGGTGATCGGGGTCGTGCTTGATCCGGCCCACGTCGCGCAGCAGCCGCGCCAGCACCTCGGGTTCGAAGTGCACTTCGGGCGGCAGCTGCTCGGCCAGCTCGGGCGGCAGGCTGCGCGCCTGCAGGCGCAGGAAGCGCTGCGCCGGGCCGACGATGGCCTCGCGCAGTTCGTCGTCGTCGAGCCGCCGCACCAGGTAGGACGACTTGTTGATGGCGTCGGGCAGCTCCAGGTAGGTGGCGCAGTCGTTCAGGTGCTCGCTGCGCATCGTCAGCACGACGTAGCCGCGCGCATGGGGCGCGAAGAAGTGGTCCAGCACGCGCTCGAGCAGTTGCCTGGCGTCGTCAACCAGCGTGTTGGTGGGGTGGAAGATCGGGCACCACGCCGGCGCGGATCAGGCTGCTCTTGCCCGAACCCGAGCCGCCCAGCACGGCGATGAACTGCGTGGCCTTCAGGTGCGCTATGACTTGCTGCACCTGGCGCGCACGCCCGAACAGCAGCGCCGACTCGAAGTCGAGGAAGGGGCGCAGCCCCGGGTAGGGCTCGCGCGGCAGGCGCAGGCGGGCATCGCCGCCGGTGGCGGTCGTGGCGTGCCCGCCGCGGCGTCGAGCTGCTGGCGGCGGCGGAAGATCTTCTTCAGGAAACGTTCGAGCTGGTCGGCCTCTTCGCTGACCACGTCGATGGCGTCCTCGGTGGCCGCGTTGAAGCGCAGCACCTGCCAGCCCCAGGCCGGCACCGGTTCGGCCGACTGCTGCGGCGGCATCAGGTAGGCGACGATGCCGGGCGCGGCGTCGCGCCCCGGCGTCATCTTGTTCTCGACCTTGTTGATCTGCGCCACCAGCGCTTCGCTGGTCTTGCGGCCCCACAGCAGCACCACGCCGTCGGCGTCGTCCAGCGGCGGGTGGGCGTCGAGCCGGTCAACCGGCAACGCGCGGGCGCGCAGGCTCAGGGGCGGCTTCTGCCCCGGCGCCATGAGGCGGCAGACCTCGTCCCACTTGCGGCGGATCTGGTCGCCCAGGGGATCCCACAAGGTCAGCTCGTTCTGGTGGCTCTCGATGTAGATGCGCACGCCCCGCAGCGGCAAGGGCGTCACGGGCGGGACGAGCGGGACGTCCGGCGCGCGCAGCCGCGCCAGGCCGGCCTGCACGCGCGCCGAGGTGCCGCCACCGCGCCTTGTGCGACGGCAGGCGTCGTGCAGCGCCGGCGGGCCGTCGACGCTGACGCCCACCGCCACACCATGCTGCACGAAGAAGCGGCACCAGGCATCGCTGATCAGCGTGGCGTTGGTCTGCATGGCGTGCGTGACGGCGACACCCGGCAGCGCGGCGGCGATGGCCTCGAACGCGGCGGCGTAGTAGCCGGGCGGCAGCACCAGCGGTTCGCCGGCGTGCCAGACGACGGTGAGCGCGTCGCCGGCCAGGCCGTCATCGGCCAGCCGGCGCGCGGCCTGCCGCACGGTGGCCAGCGGCATGCGTGAGCGTTTGTCTCGCGCCGGCAGGTAGCAGTAACTGCAGGCCATGTTGCAGAACGGCGTGGGCTGCAGCACCAGCAGCCGGGTGCGCAGGCGTGGCACGCAGTCTTCGGCGCGCACGCCGCCCCCGACAGCGGGGCCCGGCACGACGGCGATCACTTGTTGGCCCAGTTGCTCCACTTGCTCCACTTCGGCCAGTTGGTCCAGTTGCTGGCCTGTGCCAGCTGCCAGCCGGCGGCGGCATCTGCGCCATGGGGGCCCGCCATCGGCGCCGCGCCGGGGGCCACGCGATGGGCCAGGGCCTCGCGCACGGCATCGACGCGGGCCTGCCAAGCGGCGCGCTCCGGCGGCACGGGCAAGGCCGTGGCGGCGCTGCCAAGCCGGCCATGACCCACGCCGCCAGAGGCGCGGCATTCACGCGGTGCATGCTAGGGGTGCACCCCGGGCTTGTAAAGGCGGCGGCGCCCCTAGGGTGTCGCCGCGCCGCGCACGCCGATCGAGGTGGCGGCGGCGATCGCGGCGCCGCCGCCGCGTCAGTCGGCAGCGGCCGCGCGCGGCGCCACCACGGCGCGAAGCTGCCGGCCCACGAGCGCGGCCGAGGCGACCCCCATCAGCAAGGCCAAGGCCGCGCCGATGAAGACGCCCTGCGGCCGGCCGCCGTCGAGCAGCACACCGAACACCGGCGCGGCGAGCGCGAAGCCGACGTCCAGCCCCGAGTACACGGTGCCGTAGACGCGGCCGGTGGCGCCCGGTGGCGACGCCTGCTTGATGAGCATGTCTCGCGATGGCGCCGCCAGCCCGGTGCCCAGGCCGGCCAGCGCCGCCACCACGCCCGCCACCAGCGCCGGCAGCAGGCCGCTGGCCACCATCAGCAGCAGCACCGCCGCAGCGGCCATGGCCAGCGCGATGGTCCGCTCCAGCGTCTTGTAGCGCGCCGCCACGAAGCCGCCGGCCACCATGCCGGCCGCGCCGCACAGCAGGTAGCCGGTGACGACGAAAGCCGTGGCCGACAGCGGCAGGCCGTAGATGCGGGCCAGCGCCGGCCCGGCAAAACCCTGCATCGCCGACAGCGCGGCCGTGGTCCAGAAGAAGAACGAGAAGCACAGCCACACCGACGGCAGCTTCAGGAAGGCCAGTGCGTGCTCGGCCGGCGCCGCGGCTTGGCCGGCCTGCTCGTGCAGCCAGGCGCCGCGCCTGTCGTCGATGGTGTGCCGGTGCAGCAAGAGCAGCAGCAGCACCGCCAACGGCACCAGCGCGGCGGCGACATAGGCCACGCGCCAGCTGCCGCTGATCGAGCCCAGCCCGATCAGGAACACCGGTGCCACTGCCCAACCCAGGTTGCCGCTGATGCCGTGCGCCGAGAAGGCATGGCCCAGCCGCGGCTGCGACACGCGCTTGTTGAGGATGGTGAAGTCGGCCGGATGGAAGGGCGCATTGCCCACGCCGGCCAGCGCCGCGGCCAGCATCAGGCCGCCGTAACCCTGCGCCGCCGCGGCCGCCAGCGCCGCCGCGGCGAAGCACGACAGCGCCGCGAACATCACCGGCCTGGCGCCGACACGGTCGACGAGAAAGCCCGACAGCGCCTGCCCGATGCCGGAGATGACGAAGAACACCGTCACCAGCAGGCCGAGCTGCGAATAGCTGAGCCCGAAGTCGCGGATGAAGACCGGGAACAGCGGCGGCAGCAGCATGTGGAAGAAGTGCGAACAGCCGTGCGCCAGGCTGACCAGGCCAATGACGGTGAAGTCGCTGCGCGGGCCGGTGGCCGGCGGTCGGGGGGTCAGCACGGCACTCATGGGCGATGAATCGTGAAGCTGGGCGCGGCCGCCGCGTTAGGATGAGAATTGTCTGCCTTCCCCGTGCAGCGCGCCATGTCGCGCCCGCCTTCGGCCATGAACCAGGTGCTTTTCGACTACACCCGCCCCGACGCCAGCGGCGCCAGCGCCACGGCGCAGGCCTGGGCCCGCGTGCCCATGGCGCTGCCGCCGGCCGAGCGCCGGGCGACGATGGCGCGCGCGGCCGAACTGCTGCAGTCGCGAGGCGCCGTGCTGGTGGCGCACTACTACGTCGACGGCGACCTGCAGGACCTGGCGCTGGCCACCGGCGGCATCGTCGCCGATTCGCTGGAGATGGCGCGCTTCGGGCGCGACCACGCGGCGCAGACGCTGGTGGTGGCCGGCGTGCGCTTCATGGGCGAGACGGCCAAGATCCTGTCGCCCGACAAGCGCGTGCTGATGCCCGACCTGGGCGCCACCTGCAGCCTCGACCTGGGCTGCCCGCCCGAGCAGTTCGCCGCCTTCTGCGACGCCCACCCCGACCGCGAAGTCGTCGTCTATGCCAACACCAGCGCCGCCGTGAAGGCGCGCGCCGACTGGATGGTCACCAGCTCCTGCGCGCTGGCCATCGTCAACCATCTCAAGGACCAGGGCAAGAAGGTGCTGTGGGCGCCCGACCGCCACCTCGGCCGCTACATCCGCGACCAGACCGGCGCCGACATGCTGCTGTGGCAGGGCGACTGCATCGTGCACGACGAGTTCAAGGGCCTCGAACTCGACCTGCTGCGCCGCGAGCACCCGGGCGCCCAGATTCTGGTGCACCCCGAGTCGCCCGCCAGCGTGGTGGCCCAGGCTGACCTGGTGGGCAGCACCAGCCAGCTGCTGAAGGCGGTGATCGAAGGCCCAGCGTCGACCTACATCGTGGCCACCGACAAGGGCATCCTGCACCGCATGCGCCAGCTGGCGCCGGGCAAGCTGCTGCTCGAGGCACCCACCGCCGGCCAGAGCGCCACCTGCAAGAGCTGCGCGCACTGCCCCTGGATGGCGATGAACGCCCTGCAGGGTGTGGTCAGTTGCCTGGAGACCGGCCAGGGCGAGATCGTCGTGCCCGAGCCGGTGCGGCGCCAGGCGCTGGGCTGCATCGACCGCATGCTCGACTTCGTGCGGCAGCACCCGCAGAGCCTGGCCCAGCCCGCGCTGCGCGCCGGCGGCTTCGTGCGCGACATCGGCACGGCCTGAACGCGCCCCACGCGACGCTCAAGGCTGCGGCCGGCCGGCCGATATCAGGGCCTACCCCCGGAGACCGGGGCGGAGCCCGAACATGCCGACCCAGACCGCAACGGACTTCGCGTCCGTACGCAACCACAACGAGCGCGCCGTCTTTCATGCGGTGGCGCTGACCGCCTACCGCTTTCCCGGCCTCGAGGACGACCCCGAGCTGCTGGCCGACGTGGCCTGCGTGGCGCTGAACAGGCTGCCCTCGCGCTACATCCGGCACGAGGTCGACTACGCCTTCTACCTGAGCGACCGCGAGCGCGGCGAGAGCGAAAAGCAGCTGCACGACGCGGTCGAGTACGCCTTCGGCTTCGTGCAGGCGCGCCTGGCGATGCGTGTGCGTGCCTGAGACCGCCCCGCCCCGGCCCTTGGCCCGGGGGTCGGGTCGGGGGAGGTCAAGCCACGCCGGTGTCCGGCTGGCTGCTGCTGCGCGCCTGGCGCGTGAGCACGGTCGGGAAGCTCACCGGCAGCGGCAGCGGGAAGTCTCGGCTGTAGTGCAGGCCGCGGCTCTCGTGCCGGCGCAGCGCCGAGCGCACGATGAGTTCGGCGCACATCACGAGGTTGCGCAACTCGAGCAGGTCGCGGTTGACGCGGAAGTGGGCGTAGTACTCCAGCGTCTCGCTGCGCAGCAGTTCGATGCGGTGCAGCGCACGCTCCAGCCGCTTGGTCGTGCGCACGATGCCGACGTAGTTCCACATCAGCAGGCGCAGTTCGTCCCAGTTGTGGGCGATCACGACCTGCTCGTCGGCGTCTTCGACCTGGCTCTCGTCCCACGCCGGCAGCGTGCCCACAGGCTGCACGCCCTGGGCCAGGATGTTGGTGGCGCAGGTGCGGCCCAGCACCACGCATTCCAGCAGCGAGTTGCTGGCCAGCCGGTTGGCGCCGTGCAGGCCCGTGTAGGTGGTCTCGCCGACGGCGTACAGGCCCGGCAGGTCGGTGCGGCCGTCGAGATCGGTGACCACGCCGCCGCAGGTGTAGTGCGCGGCCGGCACCACCGGGATGGGCTGGCGGGCGATGTCGATGCCCAGGCTCAGGCAGCGCGCGTGCACGGTCGGGAAGTGCTCCTTCAGAAAGGCCTCGCCGAGGTGCCGTGCATCGAGCCAGACATGGTCCAGGCCATGTTTCTTCATCTCGAAATCGATGGCGCGGGCGACGATGTCGCGTGGCGCCAGTTCCAGCCGCGCGTCGTGGGCAGACATGAAACGCGTGCCGTCGGGCAGCGTCAGGTGGCCGCCCTCGCCGCGCAGGGCCTCGGTGATGAGGAAGCTGCGCTCCTGCGGGTGGTACAGGCAGGTG
>PNKD01000167.1 GCA_013822265.1 Leptothrix sp. (in: b-proteobacteria) | reverse complement strand
ATCCTTGCCCTGCAGCTGCGTCCAGCCGGCGAGCACGCCGGGTGCCACCTTGGCGTCGCGGTAGAAGGCGGCGGCCTGGTGCGGGTTCTCGCCGTAGCGCATGTCCTGCGTCTTGCAGAACTGCACCGTGTAGGTGGCCGGGAAGGGCTCGCGCGCGGGCACGGCGGCCACGTTGTCCTCGGCACCCGCGGGCAGCGCGCCGAGGTAGTTGCTGATCATCGCGTCGTAGGCCGCGGTGTGTGCAAACACCTTGCGCGCCAGCATGAAGCGCGTGTCGCGCCGCACGCCGCCGGCGCCCAGCTCCTCGATGACGCGGCCGTAGTCGGCGGGGTCGATGACCACGGCCACGTCGGTCCAGTTCTTGGCCGCGGCACGCAGCATCGCCGGGCCGCCGACGTCGATGTTCTCGATGGCGTCCTCCAGCGTGCAGTCGGCGCGCGCCGTGGCCTGCGCGAAGGGGTAGAGGTTGACCACCAGCAGGTCGATGGTGGAGATGCCGTGCTCGGCCAGCGCCGCCATGTGCGCGGGCAGGTCGCGCCGCGCCAGCAGGCCGCCGTGAATGCGCGGGTGCAGCGTCTTGACGCGGCCGTCGAGCATCTCGGGAAAGCCGGTCACTTCGGCGACCTCGGTGACCTCGAGGCCGGCGTCGGCCAGCAGGCGCGCCGTGCCGCCGGTCGACAGCAAGCGCACGCCCTGGGCGGCCAGCGCCTGGGCCAGGGCGACCACCCCGGCCTTGTCGGACACGGAGATGAGTGCAGTGATGGGGGACGTGGTCACGGGGTTCTTCCTCTGCGGCGCCCGGGGCGGGCCGCGTTCACTTCAGCAGCTTGTGGTCGAGCAGCTTGCGCCGCAGCGTGTTGCGGTTGATGCCCAGCCACTCGGCGGCCTTGCTCTGGTTGCCTTCGGCGTGGCGCAGCACCACTTCGAGCAGCGGCTTCTCGGCCGCGCCGATGAAGAGTTGCAGCAGGTCGTCGGGCTCGGCGCCGCGCAGGTCCTTGAGGTATTGCTCCACGCTCTTGCGGATGCAGTCGTCGATGTCGCGTCTGGTCATGCCGCGAGCACCGTGTCGTCGTCGTTGGCGGCGCCGGCCGCGGGCTGCGGCAGGCGCTCGTGCCGGTGCGCCAGGGCCTCGAAGTAGCCGTCGACGGCCGACATCTGGCGCGTGGTGTCCTCGATGCGGTTCATCTCGTCGCGGAAGGCCGCGCCGCCGGGCAGCGCGCGCACGGCCCAGCCGATGTGCTTGCGCGCGCTGCGCACGCCGATGTGTTCACCGTACAGGCCGTAATGGTCGTGCAGGTGGGCGGTGAGCCAGCGCCGCACGTCCTGCGTGGCCGGTGGCGGCAGGTGCTGGCCGGTGGCCAGGAAATGCGCGATCTCGCGGAAGATCCACGGCCGCCCCATCGCGGCGCGGCCGATCATCAGCGCGTCGGCGCCCGTCAGGCGCAGCACCTCGCGCGCCTTCTCGGGTGAGTCGATGTCGCCGTTGGCGACCACCGGGATGCGCAGCGCGGCCTTCACCGCAGCCACGGTGTCGTACTCGGCCTGGCCGGTGTAGCCCTGCTCGCGCGTGCGGCCGTGCACGGTGAGCATGGCCACGCCGGCGCTCTCGGCCGCGCGTGCCAGGCGCACGGCGTTGCGCTCGGCAGCGCACCAGCCGGTGCGCATCTTCAGCGTCACGGGCACGTTCAGCGGCGCGCAGGCCGCCACCACGGCCTCGACGATGGCCAGCGCGAGGGGTTCGTCCTGCATCAGCGCCGAGCCGGCCCACTTGTTGCAGACCTTCTTGGCCGGGCAGCCCATGTTGATGTCGATGATCTGCGCGCCGCGGTCGACGTTGTAGCGCGCGGCGTCGGCCATCTCGACGGGGTCGACGCCGGCGATCTGCACCGCGATGGGCGCCGGTTCGCCCGCGTGGTCGGCACGGCGCGAGGTCTTCAGGCTCGTCCACAGCGCACGCTGGCTGGTCACCATCTCGCTCACCGCATGGCCCGCGCCCAGGCTGCGACACAGCATGCGGAAAGGCCGGTCGGTGACCCCCGCCATGGGGGCCACGAAGAGCCTGTTCGGCAGGGCGATGGAGCCGATGCGCATGAGGAAGGGACGAGAGGCCGGGCTGCTGAAAAATGAGGCGCGAGTATAGCCAGCGCGAGAGGCCCGCTGCGGGCGTGGCACCCTGCCTGCGGGGCCTCGGCGCACGCGCCGGCGCTGCGCGCTGCCTGGGGTGACCATAATGCGCGCCACCCATGGAAGCCTGGCTGCAGTCCCTTCTCTCGCTCCTCGCGCTGCCGCAGTATGGGCTGGCCACGGTGTTCGTCGTCGCCACCTTCTCGGCAACGCTGCTGCCGGCAGGCAGCGAGTTCGCGGTCATCGGCCTCGTCAAGCTCAACCCGGCGATGTTCTGGCCGGCGGTGCTGGTGGCCACCGTCGGCAACACGCTGGGCGGCGCCATCAGCTGGTGGATGGGCTACGGTGCCGAGACGCTGTACGAGCGCATCAAGCACCAGCGGCTGCAAGTGCGCGCGCTGTCGTGGCTGGAAGGTTTCGGCCCCAAGGCCTGCCTGTTGTCGTGGCTGCCGCTGGTGGGCGACCCGCTGTGCGCGCTGGCCGGCTGGCTCAAGCTGCCGTTCTGGCCCTGCGTGGCGTACATGGCCATCGGCAAGTTCCTGCGCTACGTGATCATGACGGCGGCGCTGATGTGGCTCTTCCCCGGCCCGATGACGCTGTGACGCCGCGGGCCGCAGAATGCGGGCCTTCCGCACTTGCCGCCCTGCCGCGCCTGCCACCATGAGCACTGCCACCCCGGCCTACGAGGCCCTCACGTCGACCTGGAACCGCCTGCACCACCTGCAGCACCTGCAGGCCCTCGCCGGTTGGGACCACGCCGCGAACATGCCGCCCAAGGGCAACGAGGCGCGCGGCGCGGCGCTGGCCGAGATGGCCGCGCTGCTGCACCGCATGCGCACCGACACCACGCTGCCCGGCCAGTTGCAGCGCGCCGAGCAGGAGACGCTGGACGACCTGCAGCGCGCCAACCTGCGCGAGATGCAGCGCCAATGGCGCCTGAGCAACGTGCTGCCCGAATCGCTGGTGCAGCGCCAGCAGCTCGCGCGCTCGCGCTGCGAGCACGCCTGGCGCCGGCAGCGCCCCGCCAACGACTGGGCGGGCTACGTGGCCAACCAGCAAGAGGTGCTGGCGCTGGCGCGCGAGGAGGCCGCGCTGCTGTCGGCGCAGACCGGCCTGCGCAAGTACGACGCGATGATGGACCGCTTCGAGCCCGGCATGACCTGCGCCCAGCTCGACCGCGTCTTCGGCGACGTGCGCCAGTGGCTGCCGGGCCTGATCCGGCAGGTGATGGACAAGCAGTCGCGCGAAACGATGATTGCGCCCGTCGGCCCCTTTCCGCAAGAGCGGCAGCGCGCGCTGTGCGAGCAGGTGATGGCCCTGCTCGGCTTCGACTTCCAGGCCGGCCGGCTGGACGTCAGCACCCACCCCTTCTGCGGCGGCGTGCCGGAAGACGTGCGCATCACCACGCGCTTTCGCGACGACGACTTTCTCACCAGCCTGATGGGCACCGTCCACGAGACCGGCCATGGCCGCTACGAGCAGAACCTGCCGCGCGACCTGCTGGGCCAGCCGGTGGCCGAAGCACGCAGCATGGCCGTGCACGAGAGCCAGAGCCTGAGCTTCGAGATGCAGCTGGGCGGCCACCCTGGTTTCGTGGCGCAGCTGGCGCCGCTGGTGGCACGGGCCTTCGGCGAGCAGCCGGCGTTCTCTGCCGAGAACCTGCACCGCCTGATCACGCGCGTCAAGCCGGGCTGCATCCGCGTCGATGCCGACGAGGTCACCTACCCGGCCCACGTCATCCTGCGCTACGAGATCGAGCGCCCGCTCATCGAGGGCGAGATCGAGCTCGAGGACGTGCCCGCGCTGTGGGACGCGAAGATGATGGAGCTGCTGGGCATCGACAGCCGTGGCAACTACAAGGACGGCCCGATGCAGGACGTGCACTGGTCGGCGGCGCTGTTCGGCTACTTCCCGTGTTACTCGCTGGGCGCGATGTACGCGGCGCAGTGGTTCGCCAGCATGCGCCGCGCCCTGCCCGACCTGGACACGCGCATCGCCGCCGGCGACCTGGCGCCGGTGTTCGGCTGGCTGCGTGAAAACGTCTGGCAGGCGGCCAGCCGCTGGCCCACCGACGAGCTGGCGCGGCGCGCCAGCGGCGAGCCGCTGAACCCGGCGCACTTCAAGGCGCACCTCGAGGCGCGCTACCTGGGCTGAACGCCGCCGTGACGCCGCGCGGTCAGCGCGGCGGGTCGTCCGAGCCGATCGACGTGTGACCGCCGGCCACGCGCATGAAGTCGCTGTGGCTGACTTCGTTGATGACCACCGTCTGCTCGATGTCGAAGGGCAGGTCGTCACGCATCGGCAGCAGCCGACGGGCCGGCGGCGGCTTCGCCGGGGCTGCCGCAGCGGCCGGCGCCGGCGGGCTTGCCGGGCCTTCCAGCGCGTCCATCAGGCGTGTCAGCAGCTCGTGCAGCGGGGGGTCGTCGGCCGGCAGCGGCAGGCTGCCGAGTTGCGAGCACAGCTTGGTCAGGCCCTGGCGCGGCACACGGTCGATGACGGCCGTGCCGCCGTCGTGCAGGCCGCGTTCGAGCGCAGCCAGATGGGGCAGCACCTCGCGCGCGCCGCGCGCCCGGTCTAGCAACCGACCCAGGGCCTGGGCCATCAGGCGGCCACGCATGCGCTCGCCGTCGGCGATGCCGGCGGCGGGCGCAGAGCGGGTGTCTGGAGGCATGGCCAAGCGTGCAGGGGTGATCGGGGTATCGACCGGCGGCAGGCCGACTTGAGCGATGCAGTTTGCATGCAACGCCCGTCGTGCGTATGTGCCCAAGTCGACACACCGGGCCGGCGCGTGCACCGGCTTGGCGATCAACGCGCGTCCAGCGCCCGCTGCAGGTCCTTCAGCACCTCGTCCAGCCGGCGCATCGTGCGCCCGGCCCGTGAGCCCGCGAGCGCGCTGGCCCGGCGGCGACGCCGCAGCAGCGTGCGGTGGGGGTCGTCGAGCACGGCTTCGTCGAGCGCCAGGCCGTGGCGGGCCAGCGTGCGGCGCAGCACGCTGCGGCGCGAGCGCAGGTCGGCGCGCGTGTGCTGGTAGGCATGCTCGGCCAGCACGCGGCGCTGCGAGTAGCCGAAGGTGTTGGCCAGGAACATCTCGGGGTCGCGCTGGTCGGGCTCGAAGAGCAGGATGTCGGTGGCCGGGTGGCTGGTCTCGTAGCCCTTCAGCCCGAGCTCCACGCGCGAGTGGATGAGCGAGCGGAAGGTCTGGCTCAGCACCAGCGGCAGGCCGCCGTCGACCAGGTGCGGGATGCGCTCGGTGGCGCCGCCCAGCAGGCGGTGCGTCGAGCGGCCGGCACTGGCGTCGAAGGGCACCAGCGGGTTCAGGCAAATCATCAGGTCCAGGCCCATGTCGAGCAGCACGCTGGCGTGCAGCGTCTTCTTCAGCGCGCCGTCGACGTACCAGTGGCCGTTGATGCACTCGGGCGGGAACAGGCCCGGCAGCGCGGCGCTGGCGGCCACGGCCTGCGAGATCGGCACGTGGTCCCAGCCCGGCATGCCGAAAGGCGCGGCCCTGCCGCTGTCGAGATCGGTGGCCACCAGCACCAGGCGGCGCTCGAGCCGCCGGAAGTCGTTGCTGCGGCCGGGCGCCGAGAACACGCGTGCCAGCTGCGCCTGCAGCGCCGCATTGCTGAACAGCCCGGTGGGCAGCGCGCGCCCCAGGCGCTCGCTGGCCGCCAGCAGCGGCCGCCCCTGCACCAGCAGGCCGTAGACGGCCTGCAGCAGCAGCCCGGGCAGCGCGGCCAGGCGGCAGGCGTACTCGCCCACGGCTGGCCTGAAGAAGAGGTTGGGGCGGATGAGGTCGGTGTGCGGGCCGTCGTTCTCGATGAACGAGGTGCAGAGCTGGCGCGGCGTCATGCCGTTGGCCAGGCCCGCGGCGATGAAACCGCCGGCCGAGACGCCGACATAACCGTCCAGCGCCGTGAGGTCGAGACCGGGCAGCGCCTCGGCCAGCGCGCACAGCGCACCCACCTCGTAGACGGCGCCCAGCGGCCCGCCGCCGGCCAGCGCCAGCCCGACCCGCAAGGGCCGGCCTTTGGCAGCCGGCGGGCGTGGCTCGAGGGAGGTCTTTCTTGCAGTGGGCATAGGCAGATGGCCGAAGGGGCGCCGTGGCGCCCCTCGACAAGTCGGCTAGCGGCCGATCAGACCGATCAGGCCGCGGTCACGGCGGCCGTCGTCTTGCGGGCGCGCTTGACGGGGGCCTTTTTCACCGGCGCGGCCTTGGCGGCGGCCTTGGGGCCACGGGCGGCCTTGGCGGGGGCCTTGGCGGCGGGGCTCTTGGACAGGCGCGACACCGCGGCGGCCAGCGTGTCGACGCGCTGCACCAGGGCGTCGACATCCTTGGCGGTGGGCACGCCCAGCTTGTTCAGCGCCTTGGCCGTGCGCGCCTCGAAGATGGACTCGAGCTTGTCCCAGTTCTGGCCGGCCTTGCTGGTCACGGTGTCGGCCATCGCGCTCATCTTGCCGGTGACCTCGCTGATCTTCTCTTCGGCCATGCCCTGCGTCTTCTTCTGCAGGCTCATGCCTTCCTTGACCAGGGCCTCGAAGACCTTGGTGCCCTCTTCCTGGGCCTTGCTGAAGGCGCCCATGCCGGCCAGCCAGATCTGCTGCGCCGAGTCCTTGACGGAGCTGGCGAGCTGGCTGCTCTTGTCGGCTTCGGTGGCGCGGCTGGTGGTGGATTTCATCTTCTTGACCATGGGGGCTCCTGTGGTGTTGGTGCGTCGAGCGACGCTGCAGATTTGGGGTTGCGGGCTGGTGGGCGACCCATCGGGCCCGCACCATGGCTGGAAATATAGGGTTCCCCCCTGGAGAACGCAGCCTAAAGTTCTAGTGGGACGGCTCTATCCTTTGTGCCCACCGCCCACCAGTCCTACAGGAGCAAGGCATGCAGTATTTCGTCACCGGCGCCACCGGCTTCATCGGCAAGCGCCTCGTCAAGACCCTGCTGGCACGCAAGGGCGCCAAAGTGCAGTTCCTGGTGCGGCCGGGCAGTGAAGGCAAGCTCGCCGCGCTCTACGAGTACTGGGGCCTGAGCGGCGCGGCCAAGGCGCGCGCGCTGCCGGTGACCGGCGACCTGACGGCCAAGAAGCTGGGCGTGGCCGCCGACGCGCTGAAGGCGCTGAAGGGCCAGATCGACGCCGTCTATCACCTCGCCGCCGTCTACGACCTGAGCGCCGACGCCGACAGCCAGGTGCAGGTGAACATCGAGGGCACGCGCAACATGGTCGAGTTCGCCAAGGCGGTGGACGCGGGCCATGTGCACCACGTCAGCAGCATCGCCGCGGCGGGCCTGTACGAGGGCGTGTTTCGCGAGGACATGTTCGAAGAGGCCGAGGGCCTCGATCACCCCTACTTCATGACCAAGCACGAGAGCGAGAAGATCGTGCGCAAGGAGTGCAAGGTGCCCTGGACGGTGTACCGCCCGGCGCTGGTGGTGGGCGACAGCCAGACCGGCGAGATGGACAAGATCGACGG
>PNKD01000166.1 GCA_013822265.1 Leptothrix sp. (in: b-proteobacteria) | reverse complement strand
GGTCATGCAGGTCCGTGGATTCGGGGAGGGCCTCACCCGCGCGGTGACGGACTGGAAGGCGAGTTGCGAGCGACGGTTTGTGTTCAACGCGTCGAACGCTGTTTCAGCTACCGACAGAGACGCGGTCCGCTCGAAGTTCGGTGCTCGAAAAGTGAGCATTGAGGCTGCCTTGTCCCGAGGCGCAGGGGAGCTGCGAAGCTTTAGACAGCGCGCCACCAGCCAGATGGCCATGCTGCAGCCGCAGCTCGAAGCCGCGGCCAGGAAGCTCGCCCAGGCCGAGAAGGACCTGTCGGTCTTCTAAGACGCACCGAGCGTGCGACCGCAGAACCTGATCGATCAACCGATCTATCCGTGGATGCTGGGCCTCCTCGGCTAAGCCGCGAAGGCCTCGTGTAGCGCCGCATCGCTTCCGCGCTTCGCCACGCCATTCCCGATCTCGAAACACCCCGCACAAAGCATCCATTCTCAGCAGACGCCCCGCCTCCCGCCCCATACCCTTCAGTCACGTGCCCACCAGAGCGCGAAGCACAACGAACGGAGAGGTCAAGGCCATGCTCATCGCCACAGCGACACCCCAGCGGGAAATGCCCGCCAATGCACGGGAGACCGACGCCTCGGACACCGTCGAGACCCTCGTGTGGATCGAAGAACACGACTGGCTCTACGCCTTGCTCAAGAGCGAGTTGAACGTGTCGCCGAAGTTTCGGGTGCCGGATCTGATCAGCGCCTGCGTGTCGCAGTTGTTCGCCAGGGATCAGGGCGGCGACAGGCTCTTCCGCTACCTGGGTGCCGAGCTGATTCTGCGTGCACCCGGCACGGTGCGTCGGCGCGAGGCCATGTGGCGGCCCCAGTATCAGCAGCTGCACGCGCTGCAGCTCTCTGCTGCCAACCGCTATCCGAATCCGCAGTTCCAGCTCGATCAGATCACCACAGCCTGCGTCGCGCTGGCGCGCACTGACGACGCCTCGGGAGCTTGCACGCTTCGACACGCGCGCATCAACATCGCGCGCCGTTCGGCCATCGCTCAAGTGCTCATGTCCGCCTGAGCACACCGACTCGCTGACGTTTCTCTCCGCACCCTACCCGCTCCCGACCCGCACTCGATCGGCCCTGAAGGTGCCTCGCTCCGCGCGATGCCTTCGGCCACCGACCTGACCCACCTCGCCCGTGCCTTGAGCGCACGGACCCACCCGCCCAAGACCCTGGCCGGCCTGCCCGGTCCTGACCCTGGTCTCCGCCCCCCAGCGGAGTGGTCCGGCCCCAAGGCTTTCGAGGTGAGTCATGCGACTTGTGCGCGTCGCCGCTGCTGCGGCCTTGCTGTTCGCCCTGCCTGAGTGGGCCGTCGCCTGCTGGGCCGAAGCCGGCCAGCGCTACGGCGTTTCGCCACAACTGCTGTACGCCATCGCCCGCGTCGAGTCGGGCCTCAAGCCGCAGGCCCTCAACCTCACGCACCGCCAGCGCACCGGCAGCTACGACATCGGGCTGATGCAGATCAACAGCTCGAACCTGCCGGCACTCAAGCGCCACGGCATTGGCGAACAAGCCCTGTACGAGCCCTGCACCAACATCCACGTCGGGGCCTGGCTGCTGGCGCAGTCCTTCGCGCAGCACGGCATCAGCTGGGAAGGGGTCGGTGCCTACAACGCCGCCTGCACGCAGTTGAAGGGCGCGGCTTGCCGCACGGCCCGTAGCCGCTACGCCTGGTTGGTGTATCGCCGCTTGCCCGACGTCGACGGTGCCGCGTCCCGCCACGATCCTGCCGCGACCACTTCCGGACGGCCGATCCTTTCCGCACGGGTGATGCCATGAACCGCGCGGCATGGGCACTCGGCACCGCCGCCACGTTGAGCTGCGTGGCCGGGCTCACCGCTTGCGGAGTCTACGGCTCCCCAAGCCCAGCGCCGCAAGCCGCCGACAGGGGCTCCTCACCAACGATCCATCGGATTGCACAGCTCGACTTCGGCCGGAACGCCCGATACGCCTCCTGCCTAGAGCCCGCCTGCCCAAGGGCCACGACAAAGACCCTCGCGGCGCTGCGTGCACCAGTCGCCAAAGAGCCACTGCGAGCCGCCGACCTCCCCGCAAGTGCCGCGAGCACGGCGGCTGCCCTGCCCACGACGTCCATCGCACAACCGCCCCCGGCCCCACCGCCGGCGCCACACACGCTGATCCTGCATTTCGCAACCCAGAGCGCGGTCCTGACCCAGGCCCACAAAGCGTTGCTGCGCGATTCGCTCGATGACCTACAGCGCACCGACCGCATCCTCATCGCCGGCCGCACCGACGATCTGGGCAGCGAGTCGTTGAACCAGTCGCTGGCGTTCGCTCGCGCACTGGCGATCCGCGACCACCTGCTGGACCTCGCGCCCGATCTGCCGGCCCGCATCGCCATCGATGCCAAGGGGCGCTGCTGTTACGCCGCAAGCAATCAGACCGCGGTCGGCCGGGCGCAGAACCGCCGCGTCGAGATCAGCTTCACGCCGCGCGCGGAGGGCACGCCATGACGCCCTGCGCCTGTCTCGACGACATCGGCCCGCCGCCCCCGCGTTGGCGCTCCCCGGCGGCGGCCCGTGCGCCGCCGCCGGGCGGCAAGACCGACGCCACATCCCTTCTCGTTTTCGGTACCCATCCATTCGGAGTTCTCCATGAGCACTGCTGTCCTTCGTCCCCCTGTCTTCAACCGCAAGCCGCTGGCCGCGATCGCGCTGCTGGCGCTGCTCACCCTCGGCCTGTGCGTCGCGATGCCTGGCTACGCGCTCGACCTGGTCGCTTTCACGGGCATCACCGGCCCGATGGTCTCGGCCCTGACGCAGATCGCAGCGCTGGGCCCGGGCATCAAGGCCCTGGTGGGCTTCGTCGGCTTCGTCGTCGCGCTGATCTCGCTGTCCGCGCTGCGCAACTTCGGCCCCGTGCTGTTCTACGTGGGCCTGGCCATCTTCGCCGCCGTGGGCCTGGTGATCGCCGGCGCGATCATGGGCGCGGTCATCTGAGGCCGGTGTCGACGTCCCGGGAGGCTGCATGCACGCCGACACCTACATCCCGCGTCGCCTGGACGACCAGTGGAAGATCGGTTTCTGGGACGTCGACGTCGCTGCGCCGTTCTTGTTCGGGCTGTTCATGGGCTACATGTCCGGCTCGAAGCTGTCCTTCGCGCTGTGCGTGGCTGCGGGCGTCTTCACCTCGCGTTGGATCGCCCGCATCAAGGCCGACAAGCACGCCGCCTTCGCGGTGCACTGGCTGTACTGGCACCTGCCGACGACGCCGGTCACCGCGATGCGCGCCACACCGCCCTCGCACATCCGCCGCATGGTGGGCTGAACGGAGCACGCGATGGACTTCGAACGGCTCAACAGCGACATCAAGGAGATGCGCCGGCGCAACCGGGGCCTGGGCCTCACCGTGGGCATGCTGGCCGGCGGCCACATCCTGGCGCTGATCGTGATCCTCAACCTGCTCGGCAGCGTGCGCACGGTGGTCGTGCCGCCGTCGATCAACAAGAGCTTCTGGGTCGAGCGCGACAAGGCCAGCAGCGAGTACCTGGAACAGATGGGCAGCTTCGTCGCCTGGCTGGTGCTCGACGTCACGCCGGCCTCCATCGACTGGAAGAAAGACATCCTGCTCGGCTACGTCGAGCCCGAGCAGCACGGCGAGCTCAAGACGCGGCAGGAACTGGAAGCAGCACGCCTGAAGCGCATCAATGCCACCACGTACTTCACCCCGCAACAACTCGTGCCAAGCGAAGACGCGCAGACCGTCGTGATCAGTGGGCGGCTGCGCACCTTGGTCAACAACCTCGAGACCGCCAACGAGCTCAAGGCCTACCTGGTCGAGTTCAGCTACGGCGGCGCTCGCATGCACCTGAAGACCTTCAAGGAGATTCCCCATGCGGCGAAGTAGCCTGGACGCGCAGCGAGTCCTGCGGCACCAACGACAGCAGCCTCGGCACCGCCGGCTGGGGTTGGCCGTGGCGTCCGCCTTCCTGAGCGTCATCGCTCCGCCACCGGCACTGGCGCTGCAGGTGCTCGACGCGCGCGACGGCGTCGCGATCGAGGCAATCCTGTCGATCAAGGAACCGACCCGCATCCGCATCGAGGGCGCACCGATCACCGACGTGTTCGGCAACATCTACTCGAGCAGTTGTGGTGCCGCGCCTCCTGCGCTGGCCGGTCAAAGCACCGGCCTCACAGCCCCTGCCATCAACCCCGGCGGCGAGATCGTGCTCGAGTGCGATCGCGACAAGGGCGAGATCTACGTCCGCCCGATCAACCAGACACCCGACGGCGGGGGCAAGCCGGTCAACCTCTTCATCTCCTCGGCCCAGGCCACCTACACGCTGGTGCTGCGCCGCTCGGACACGCCGGCCGACACCATCGTCATCCGCGACCCGGCAGCACATCGCGCCTCAGCCAGCACTACCCGCGACGCACCAACGTCTTCGTCCGCCAACCATGTGCGTGCGATGAAGGCGATGCTGGTGGCGATGGCGTCGGACCGCATGCCGGCGGACATCCATGCCGACGAGGTCGGCCTGCCGGTCCAGCTCTGGGCCGAGACCAAATTCTCCCTGATGCGGCGCTACGAGGGCCGCAGCCTGGTCGGCGAGAAGTACCTGCTGCAGAACCTCGGCAGCGCGGTGATGGTGCTGGCCGAGCAGGAGTTCGACCGCCCCGACAGCAAGACCGGCGGCCAGGTTCTCGGTGTTGCGGTCGAGAGCCACAACCTGCGTCCCGGCGAAAGCACCAACGTCTTCGTGATCCGTCGCGGAGGTGAACGATGAGTCCCCGCATCGGCAACCCCGTGGCGGCGCTGCGCGGCACGCTGAACCGAACGCTCGAACGCTTGTCGCCCAGGCAGCGGCAGTACGCGATGCTCGGCGCCATCCTGGCCGGCGGCGTCGGCCTGCTCTGGCTGATCTTCGCGTCCACCGACAGCGGCTCCACTGGCAAGAACGGCAAGGACACCAAGCCCGCCGGCGGCCCGCCAAGCGCCGTCACCAACATCGGCGTGATGTCGCCCGGCCAGCAGGTCAACCCGGTGGACCAGTGGGTTGGCACGGCGGGCAGCAAACTCGCGCAGTACGAGAGTGAGCGCGAAGAGCAGAGCCGGCTCAACAAGGACCGGCAAGCCTTCGAATCGCGCACGATGCAGCGTTTCGCGGACCTGGAACAGCGCCTGACCTCGGCCGCGAATGCGGTCCCGGCGCCGGCCGCACTCCCTGGACCAGCACCCGCCGCACCTGCGGCACCGACCGCGATGCCACCGGCCGCCAGCTTGCCGCCGCCTCCGCCGCCGATTGCGGTGCCGCGTTCGTCACCGGCCAATCCGATGCCTCCGGGTGTGCCCGGTGGCCCACTGGCGGCACCGATGGTCGCGCCAGCACCGGCCGCACCCGTTCTGACACGCATCACGCTGGTCGACCGGAGCGCGACAGGCGCTGCGCCGGCCGCTGCGGCGAACCAGGTTGCCGCCAGCAACGGCGACGCCCGTACCGTCGCCACCTTCCTGCCGGTCGGTTTCACACGCGGCACGTTGCTCGGCGGCTTGGACGCGCCGACCGGTGGCCAGTCGCAGTCGAACCCGCACCCGGTGCTGATCCGCCTGTCGGACAACTCGGTGCTGCCCAACCGCTTCCGCGGCGAGTACCGGGACTGTTTCGTGATCGCCGCCGGCTACGGCGACATCAGCTCTGAACGCGCCTACCTGCGCACCGAGAACCTGTCCTGCGTGCGCGCCGACGGTGCCACGCTGGAGGTCAAGATCCAGGGCAGCGTCTACGGCGAGGACGGCAAGGTCGGCATGCGCGGCCGTCTGGTCACCAAACAAGGCCAGATGCTCGCCAACGCGCTGCTGTCCGGCATCGTCAGCGGCATCGGCCAAGGCGTCTCCACCGCATCGACCACCTACAGCACCTCGGCACTCGGCACGATCGCCAGCGCCTCGGGCGCGGACGCTTACCGCGCCGGCATCGGCAGCGGCGTCGGCAAGGCGCTGGACCGCCTGGCCAGTTACTACATCAAGCTGGCCGAGAACACCTTCCCGGTGATCGAGGTCGACGCCGGCCGTGAGATCGACGTCGTGATCACCAAGGGCGTGCGCATCGACGTGCCGATGACCGCCACCGCCGACCCTGCCGACCGCAACGCGCGCGCCGACGTGGCGCCCAGCGAACGCTACCTGGAGGCTTCCGATGATGGCAACTACTGATCGCCGGCGCGTGCGCCGGTGGGCGAACTTCGCCCTGCTCCCTGGCCTCGCGGCTCTGATGGCCGCAACAGCCCTTCCGGGTGAGGCCGCGACACCCGACGAATCGCGACTGCTGGCGACGCTGAAGAAGGCGCACCCCGGCACGCAATTCAGCCAGGTCGTGCGCTCACCGGTGAACGACGTCTACGAGGTCTGGATGAACGGCAATGTCGCTTTCGTCTCGGCCAGGAGCCCGCGCTACTTCATCTTCGGCCGCGTGTTCGACACCCAGACGATGAAGGACCTGACCGGTCCGAAGCTGGCGATGGCGGCCCAGGTTTCGGGTACGGGGCAGGGCACACCTGAATCGTCATCCGCACATGCGCCTGCGCGCGCACCCGTGTCCTTCGACCAGTTGCCGCTGGCCGATGCGATCAAGACCGTGCACGGCAGCGGTCAGCGCCAAGTCGCGGTGTTCAGCGACCCGGCCTGCGGCTTCTGCCAGCGGCTCGAACCCGAGTTGGCCCGCCTGACCGACGTCACCGTCTACACCTTCCTCGTGCCCTTCCAGGGCCAGGCCAAGCCCATCGCCGTGTGGTGCGCCACCGACCGCGAACAGGCCTGGCAGCGCCTGATGCTGCAAGGCGATACCTCGCTGCTCAATGCCGGCGGCGCCTGCGACCACCCGATCGACCGCAACCTGGCGCTGGCCCATCGCCTTGGTGTGCAGGGCACCCCGACATTGATCTGGTCCGACGGCTCGCGCACCGAGGGCTATGTCGATCACGCGGTGCTGGCGGCCAGGCTGGCCCAAGCACCCCAGCCGAAGGAGGCCCGGCCATGAGGCGCGCTCGCCCTTCGCTCATCGGCGCACTGGCTGTCGCGACGTCGATGCTCGGCGCTTGCACCAGCATGTCCGGCTTGAGCGGCAGCTCCAGCTACGCCTGCAAGGCGCCCGAAGGCGTGACCTGCGATTCGGTGTCCGGCACCTACGCGAACGCGCTCCACAACAACCTGCCGAGCCAGCGATCGCGCTCTGTGGCTGCCGCACCCGCGCCAGGCAACGCAGCGGGTGCGCCCCCGCCGCATCCAAGCGCGTCGGCGTCCGCCGCGCCCATGTCGCTGCGCTCCTCCGCCCGCATCCTGCGCCTGTGGTTCAAACCCTGGGAAGACGCCGACCGCGACCTCTACGACCAGGGCTACGTCTACGTGCAGATCGACAGCGGCGAATGGCTGCTCGAGCACGCACGGCGCCAGATCCGCGAAGCCTACGCCCCGCTGCGCCCACCGCCCAGGGCATCGGCTTCGGGAGGTGACGGCAAGGACGCCGCCGCCCCCTCTCCGCTGGTCCCCAACCTCAAGAGCGCGCCGAGGCCGCCTTCGGCGGACAACCCGTTCCCGGGCCTCGTGCCTTCGCCCGCCCGCCCCGACACCTCC
>PNKD01000165.1 GCA_013822265.1 Leptothrix sp. (in: b-proteobacteria) | reverse complement strand
GACCTTGTTCGTCACCATGCCGGTGAAGGTGAACAGCATCGCCAGCGGGATGACCATCGCGGTGATCAGCGCGGCGCGGATGTTGCCCAGGAACAGGAACAGGATCGCGATGACCAGCAGCGCGCCTTCGAGCAGGTTCTTCTTGACCGTGTCGATGGCCTTGTCGACCAGCACCGTGCGGTCGTAGACGGTCTGCGCGATCACGCCTTCGGGCAGGCTCTTGTTGATCGCCGCCATGCGCTGGTCCACCGCCTGCGACACGATGCGGCTGTTCTCGCCCAGCAGCATGAACACGGTGCCGAGCACGACCTCGCGGCCGTTTTCGGTGGCAGCCCCGGTGCGCAGCTCCTTGCCCAGCATCACCTCGGCCACGTCGCCCACGCGCAGCGGCACGCCCTGCGGCGTGCCGATCACGATGTTGGCGATGTCGGCGATGCTGCTGACCTGACCCGGTGCGCGGATCAGGTACTGCTCGCCGCTGCGCTCGATGTAGCCGGCGCCGACGCTGGCGTTGTTGCGCTCCAGCGCCGCCACCAGGTCGCCCAGCGACAGGCCGTGCGCCATCAGCTTGCCGGTGTCGGGCGCGACCTGGAATTCCTTGGCGTTGCCGCCGATGGTGTTGATCTCGGTCACGCCGGGCACGTTGCGCAACTGCGGCTTGATGATCCAGTCCTGGACCTCGCGCAGGTCGGTCTCGGTGTACGGCGTGCCGTCGGGCTTCAGAGCGCCGGGCTTGCTTTCCACCGTCCACATGTAGATCTCGCCCAGCCCCGAGGCGATCGGCCCCATCGTCGTCGACACCCCCGGCGGCAGCTTGTCCCTGGCCTCCTGGATGCGCTGGTTGACGAGCTGGCGCGCGAAGTAGATGTCGGTGCCGTCCTCGAAGATCACGGTCACCTGCGACAGCCCGTAGCGCGAGATCGAGCGCGTCTGCTGCAGGTTGGGCAGGCCGGCCATCGCGGTTTCGATCGGGAACGTGATGCGCTGCTCCGATTCCAGCGGCGAATAGCCCGGCGCGGCGGTGTTGACCTGGACCTGCACGTTGGTGATGTCGGGCACGGCGTCGATCGGCAGGCGCTGGTAGTTGTAGACGCCCAGCGCCGCCATCCCCAGCACCATCAGCAGGACCAGCCAGCGCTGGTCGATGGCAAACGCAATCAGCTTCTCGAACATGGTGTGTGTTGACTCGTTCAGACCGCGGCGTCGCCGCGTTCACCGGTACGGATTCGCACCAGCTCGGCCAGGTCGGTGACGGCGACCATGCCGTCGCCGACCTGCCCGGTGTGGGCGGCGCGCTCGATGGCGCTGACCAGCGGCGCGGCCAGTGCATCGGCGCAGAAGATGGTCAGCACCAGCTTGGTGTGCGAGGCCGGGTTCCACTCGTCGACATCGAAGCGGTGTTCGGTGCCGCGCCCGCGTGCATGGCCGCGCGCGGCGTGGATCGTGAAGCCCGGCAGCTGCGGCATCGCGTGCAGCGCCTGCTCGACGTGCTCGAGCCGGTGCGGCTGGAAGATGGCGGTGATCTGCTTCATCGTGTGCCCTCAGTGGTCGTGGCTGGCGCCGGCCTTGCCGATGTCGGTCTTGATCAGGAAGCTGTTCTTCGCGGCGTAGCGTTCGCCGGGCTGCAGGCCGCCGAGCACCTCGGTCATCTTGCCGTCGCTGCGGCCCAGCTCGAGCGGCCGCGCCTCGAACTGCTGGCCGTAACGGCCGAACACCACGGTCCAGTCGCGCAGCGTCTGCACCGCGTCGTTGGAGATCGCCAGCGGCACGTCCACCTCGTCGGACGTCAGCTCCACGTTCACCGGCAGGCCCGGCCGCCACAGCCCCTTGGGGTTGGGCAGCACCACGCGCGCCTTGGCCGCGCGGGTCTGCTCGCCGACCAGGTTGCCGACGTACGAGACCTTGCCGCTGGCCTGGGCCTCGAACGAGGTCGCCTTGACGACGGCCTGCTGGCCCAGCCGCACCGCGTTCAGGTCCTTGGCATAGACCGTCATCTCGACCCACACCGTGGACAGGTCGGCGACGACGAAGATGTTGGCGTCTTCCCTGACCACCTCGCCGACCGATATCTTCTTGTCGGTGACGACGCCGTCGATCGGGGCGCGGATCTCGTAGCGCGTCAGGTTGCCCGATGCCAGCGCCACCGCGCCCAGCGAAGCCAGCTTCTGCCGTGCCGACTGCTCGGCGATCTCGGCCTCCTGCAGCGCCACGCGGGCCTGCAGGTAGTCCTGCTCGGCGGAGATCTTGCCTTCCCACAGCGTCTTCTCGCGCTCGAAGGTCGTTCGCGCCAGCGCCAGCCGCTTCTGCGCGCCGAGCAGGTCGCTGCGCTGGTCGGCCAGCGACTGGCTCGACAGCACGGCCAGCACCTGGCCGCGGCGAACGCGGTCGCCGGCGTTGGCCGACACCGATTCGACCAGCCCGGTCAGCCGCGGCACCACATGCACGGTGCGGTCCTCGTTCAGCCGCACCTCGCCCTGCAGCTGCAGCGCGACCTTGATCCGCGCCGGGCCCGCGGTGGCCACCTGAACGCCGTTGCTCTTCAGCTGGGCGTCGGCCATCGTGACGCGCGCTTCGACCTGTTCGTACTTGAACGCGTACGACTTGCCGGCGTTGTCGGCGGCAATCGCCACCGCGAACGAATGCGGCTCCTCGATCACCGCGTTGCCCTTCAGGTAGTCGCCGTCCTTCGTGAAGTCGATCACCTGGGGCTGGCGGCCCAGGCGCTGCAGCGTCAGCCTGACCTTGCTCTGCGCCGGGTCGGTGGGCTTGCCGCCCTGGTAGGTGTAAAGGCGGAACTGCGGCTCGACACCCGTTTCGAAGATCGTCACTTCGAGCCCGTAGCCGCCCTGGGTGAACAGCCGGCCGCCGTGCGGGCCCTTGGCCGGCTTGGCTGCGGCTGCCGTGGCATGGTGTTCCTCGTCGGCGTGCTTGGCGTCGTCGGCGTGCTTGTCGCCGGCGGCATCGCCGTGGTGTTCCTTGTCGTCGTGCCCCTTGCCTTCGGCGTGCGCTTCTTCACCGTGGCCGTCGCCACCCGGTGCCGCCTTGTCGCTGCCCAGGATGGCGATGCCGCCGATCACCCCGGCGATCAGCACCAGGCCGATCAGCAGGCTTTGCGTGGAGAAATTCTTGTTGCCCAGTTTCATGACTCACTCCTGGAGTTTGGCGGGGGACGAAGTGACCGGCAGCGCGCCGTCACCCAGCAGTCGGTCGATCTCGGCGGCCGCGGCCTGCGCCGCGCCCAGCGCGCGCAGATACTGCGCCTTGGCCTGGAACAGCGTGCGCTGCGCATCGAGCACGTCGAGGAAGTTGAACTTGCCGAGCTGGAAGCCGATGGTCGCTGCGTCGTAGGCGCTCTGCGCGCCGGGCAGCACCGTGTCGCGGATGGTGCGCGCTTCGGTGCTGGCGGCGTCGAGCCGGCCGGCGCCCTGCATCACGGCGGTCCGGAGTTCGATGTCGGCAGCCACCAGCTCGTCGCGCGACTTGTCCTCGCGCCGCAGCGCTTCGAGCAGGTTGCCCTGGTTGCGGTTGAACAGCGGCAGCGGCACAGCCAGGCCGACGATGGCCTGGCTGCGCCCGAGTTGCGCGTCGCGCTTGACACCCAGGCTAACCGTCACGTCCGGCACGCGCCGCGCACGTTCCAGTTCGGTCAGCGCCTGGCGGCGCCGCACCTCGGTCTGCGCCCGCTGCAAGATGGGCGCGCCCAGCAGCCGGGTGGCCAGCAGCTGCGGCGGCGGCGCGCCGGGCAGGTCGGTCACCGCGCTGCCGGCCGGGTCGGCGCGGTCGAATCGAGGCGTGCCGTTGCCCCAGGTGGCGGCCAGGCGTTGCCGCGCCAGCTGCAGTTCAAACTGCGCCTGCGCGGCTTCGACCCGGGCGATGGCTTCGGCCACCCGGGCCCGGGTTTCCTCGACCGGCGACACCTTGCCGGCCTGCACACGCTTGCCCGCGGTGTCGCTGGCGCGCTGCGCCAGCGACACCGAATCGCCCGCCAGCACGATGCGCTCCTGCGCCAGCAGCACCTCGTAGAAGGTCGACACCACCGCGGCACGGACGTCGGCGCGGCGGGCGTTCAAGTCAGCTGCGGCGAGGTCGCGGCCGCGCTCGGCAGCGCGGATGCGTGCGCCGCGCTTGCCGCCCAGTTCGACCAGCTGGTTGATCTGGAAGGTCGTGATCCGGTTGGCCTGGCGCGTGTCTTCGACCAGCCCCGACAGCTCCGGATTGGGCCGCGCGCGGCCTTGCAGCAGCGGGCCTTCGGCGGCTTGCAGTTCACGCTGCGCCACCGCCAGCTCGGGGCTGGCCGACAGCGCCAGCGCCAGCGCCTGCTGCAGCGTCAGCGGGCCGGGCGCTTCCAGAACCGGGCGCTCGGGGCTTGCGGGCAACGCGGCCGTCTGGGCCATCGCTGCGGGATTGAAATGGAGCCAGGCAAGGAAGAACGGAACAAAAGCACATCGACGCATCGACAACTCCATGCAGTGGGTCCGCGGGCGGCTGCTCGCAGATCAGGGCAATGCAAAGGATTCGACGCGGCGTCAGCTCGCCGGCGGTATCAGCAACAGGTCACGCACCACGAGGGATGTGACCGCCACGCCGAATCAGGCGTGGCGCACCCACTGCGGGCGTTCGGGAGGAGCCGGGACCGGCCCGCGCCAGTCGATGCGCGCGCTGTGCATCGACAGCTGCGTCGCGACGGGCTCGGGCAGCACCGGAGACGTCAGCAGCATCGCGCTGACGTGGCCGTGGCAGTGCGTGGCATCGCCGTCTTCAGCGCCACCGGTGCCGCTGTCCGAAGCCTGCTCCGGGCTGCTGTGGTGATGCTCGTCGTGGTGCCCGAAATGCGGCTCGTGCGCGACACCGCGGTGCTCGCAGTAGCTGGCCGCGGCAGCCCAACCGGACTGGAACGACAACAGCAGCAACAACGCGACGCACAGGAATTTTCTCACCGCGCGAGTCTACCCTGGGGGGTTTGTCCGTTCCGCGCGGCGGGCTGTTCGCCTGCCGTCGAGGGGCCGCGCCGCGAGCTCGGCTGTCAGTGCAGTATCTGCGCCAGGAACTGGCGCGCGCGGGTGCTGCGGCTGGTCGAAACCTCGCGCGGGTCGAGCGTGCCGTTGGGTGGCGTGAGGCCGGTGCCTGAGCCGTAGTTGCCCGACGGCGTGGTCGGCGCGCCGGTGGCCGGGTTGCTGCCGAAGTATTGCTGGCGTGTGTCGGGCTCGGCGCGATTGCTGCGCTTGCGCTCGTTGAGCCGCACCGTGGTGCGCAGCACGCCGCGTTCGCCCAGGCGGATGCCGAAGCCGGCACTGGCATCGACCGTCTGGCCGTCGCCCTCGTCGGTGGCGCCGAACTGCACGCTGCCGATGCCGCCGAGCGACTTGTCGAGCACGACGTTGATGACGCCGGCCACCGCGTCGGCGCCGTAGATCGCCGACGCGCCGTCGCGCAGCACGTCGACGCGGCCGATGGCTGCCGGCGGCAGCGTGCTGAAGTCGTAGCCGACGTCGCCGCGGCCGATCTGGTTGTCCAGGTTCAAGGCCGGCATGCTGTGGCGGCGCTTGCCGTTGACCAGCAGCAGCGTGTCGCCCGGGCCCAGGCCGCGCAGCGTCGGCGAATTGGTGAAGTCCAGCGCGCCGGCGGTCGAAGGCTTGGAGACGCTGAACGACGGCACGATGGTGCTGATCGCGTTCTGCAGCTGGATCTGGCCGGTGTTGGCGAGGTCTTCGCGCCGCACCACGTCGACCGGGGTCGATGTCTCGGTCAGCACGCGGGTGCTGACGCGGCTACCGGGGACCGAGATCGACTGCGCGGCGTCGCCGTCGGCCGCCGGCGCGGGCGTCGGCGTCTGGGCCTGCGCGCCACCGGCACAGGCCAGCGCCGCGGCCAGCGTCAGCGGGGCCAGGGGCACGCCGGCCGGCCGCGGCGCGGCGCGCCGGCACTCGAAACTCTGTCCCGCGCGGGGGTGTGCGATCCGGGTCATTTCGATGTCCTTGTGCGGGAGCCGCGGCGACCTCGCCGTCCTCGAACCCGAAGACGAGTCTTCGGGATGCGAACACCGGCCGCAAGCCGGCTGGCGCGCTTGGTGGATAAGCGGCGCTCATGGGTAGCGACCGCAATGCCGGGCTGTGGATGCGACATGGACCACCCGAAAGGATGCGTCGTTGATCACCGCACTCCGACGAGCCATGTGCCGGGCGTGTACAGCGCCGGGGACGAATGACGCCGGTGACGGCGCCGGGCCAGAATCACGCTTCCGATCCTTTGCCACGCACTTCTCAGGAGCCCGTTGTCATGTTCCACAAATCTCTGAGCGCATGCTTCCTCACGCTGGCGTTGTTGTCTGCCGCCCGGGCAAACAACGATGCCGACGCGCTGAAAGCCATCATTGCCGACGTTGCTGTGGGTTGGGAACGCGGCGATGGCGCACCGTTCCGCAAGCACTTCCTCGACTTCAAGGGCGCCCGGTACATCGAGGGCGGCGGCCAGAATGCGGGCCTGGACGACCTGGTGCAGCGTCACGTCGAGCCCGAGAAGGACGCGCTCGAGTACCTGAAGCTCGACTTCCTCAACGTCGAGACCCACTTCGAAGGCGAGTTCGCATGGGCCCTGGCGGACACCCGCGTCAAGGGCAAGGCGCGCAAGTCGGGCCGGGAGTTCGACAAGACTGGCTACCAGACCTTCCTGTTCCGCAAGGTCGGCGGAGTCTGGAAGGTGGTGCATACGCATTCGTCGTCGCGCGACGCCAGGCCGAAGGCGGTCGCCAACTAAGGTCTGCGCGAGGCCCGGCCCGGCAACCTCGCGCCGGGCACGCACAGTCCAGCGTCCAGCGCTACGGCGTGCTCGACGCATCGGTCAGCCAGTTCCAGGTGGCCGATGGTGCCAAGGTCAAGCGGCTGGACAGCGGCAACCTGAGCACCCGCTTCATCGGGTTCGGAGGCAGCGAAGACCTGGGCGGCGGGTTGAAGGCCGGCTTCACGCTCGAGAGCTTCCTGCTGCTGGACAGCGGGCAACGCGGGCCGCGTGCCGGGTGTGGATACCTTCTTTTCCCGCAACACCAACGCCAGCCTGTCGGGTGGCTTCGGCAAACTGCGCCTGGGGCGCATGGCCACGCCGCTGTTCGTCAGCAGCCTGCTCCCTCAACCCGTTCGGCGACTCGTTCGGTTACTCGCCGGCCATCCGCCAGTACTGCAACGCGCCGTACGGCACCGCGCTGGTCGGCGACTCGGGCTGGAACAACGCCATCGGCTCCAGGCCAATGCGCTGCTGTGTCTGGCAGCGGCCTACGCGCAACTGGGCGACACCAGGGATCTGTCGAAGCTCCACATTGCAGACCTGAGGCTGGCGCTGGGTGACGTCGACGATGCGATAACCATCGGAGAAGAGTCGGCGGCCAGGCTGGAAGGTCGACACCATCGGGACGACCATGGCCGCGCGCTGGCCAACCTGGGCGCCGCATGGTTCGCACGCGGCGACCTCGAGACGGCCCGAAGGTGCTGGGAACGTGCGTTGGACGAGTTGCGTGGATTGGACTTCAGCTATTGGGTCTTCGACCATGTCGCTGCATTGGCGATCGCCGAGGGGCGCGAAGACTGCGCCGCGCAAATGATCCTAAGAACAGCAGTTGAACCTGCGCCCC
>PNKD01000164.1 GCA_013822265.1 Leptothrix sp. (in: b-proteobacteria) | reverse complement strand
AATGAAGTCGCCCTTGTCGTTGCGCTTGCCCGGGCCGACGGCCAGCACTTCACCCTGGTCGGGCTTTTCGGCGGCGTTGTCGGGGATGACGATGCCGGAAGCGGTCTTGGTCTCTTGTTCCAGGCGCTTGACGATCACGCGATCGTGCAACGGACGCAGTTTCATAACATCTCCTTGGGGTGCAGAAAGTCAGATAAAGGCGCACTGACGGAGTCGGTGCTTGCTGACATCGGTTGAGTGGCGGTTGCTTCTGCAGCCCGCCAGCCGTTAGCACTCAACCGAGGCGAGTGCTAGCAGTGAATTATAGGGGCGGCTGCCGACACTTCAAGGGGCCTTGTCTTCGGGCAAGGCCTGCTGGACTTCACGCCGGCAGAACGCGAGCGCATCGTCAACCTTGGTCCGCGGCGCCAGCGCGCGGTCCGGCCGACCGCGTCAGCGGCGTGCCCGCCGCCATCGAGATCGGCCGGCGGCTGTTCTTCGAATCGCGGCTGTCGCGCGACGGCGCCTTCTCCTGCGACCGCTGCGTCCGCTGCGCCCGCTGCGGCAGGCGCCGGCACAGGCCGACGACCCGGTGGTCTTTCTGCGCAGCCTGGGATCGGACCCGCGTTGAACCCGTGCAGCGCGTCAGTGCGCGTCGCGGGGGCTCTCGTCGTCGCCGCGTGCGGCATCCGCGGGCAGGCGGAATTTCTCACTGGCCCAGGCGCCCAGGTCGGCCGTGCGGCAGCGCTCGCTGCAGAAAGGCCGCCAGCGGTTGCGCTCGGCGTACAGCGCGGGCCGCTGGCACGCTGGGCAGGGCACGGTACGGACTTCGGGGGCCTTCATCGTCAGTCGCCGCGGCCTCACTGGCACAAGGCCAGCTCGAAGGCGGTGTCGGTGCCGCAGTTGCGCAGCCGACCCTCGGGGTCCGGGCGCATGAAGCGGATGGAGACCATCAGCCGGTGGCCGGTGATCTCTGGCACCAGGCCGTCGTCGGCCGCGAAGCGCACACGCATCAGCTGATACGACTTGCCTTGCGGCAAGCTCTGCTGGTACTGGCCGACGGTGGCCACCATGCGTTGCGGCGTGCCGCTGTCGCGCAGCAGGCCCAGCAGCACCTGCAGCGCCTCGGCCAGCGGCGTGATGGTCGTCATCCAGCCTTGCAGGTCGCCGCGCCGGCGTTCGGGTGCGTGCTGCTGCCACGCGTAATACGCAGGCAGATCGAATTCGCAGGTGCCGCCGGGGATGCTGATGCGGCTGCGGATGCTCATCAGCCAGTCGTTGGCAGCCAGCGTCTGGCCGGCCTTGCCCTGCAGCTGGTTCAGGCCGTTGAAGGCGTGGTCGATGCGGCCAATCACCTCGTCCAGCGCGGTCTCTGAGATGCCCGGATGGCCACGATAGCCATGCAGCTGCGCCCGGTGGCGCTCGAGATCCTTAAGCAGGTCGCTCTTGAGATCGGCGCGCGAGGCGACATCCATGATCTCGAACAAGGTGGCCAGTGCGAAGTGATGGTCCACCGGCGCGTCGCGCGCAACCAGCTGGCCGAGGCGGTCGAACAGGTGTTCGAGCCGCAACATCGTGCGAATGCCTTCGGTGAACGGGTACTCGTAAAGAACCAAGTCGGGCTCGGGCGACGGCGGCGATGGGGTTGAGAGGCTGGTCAAAAGCCATTGTTCCACAGGCCTCGCCGGCCCCGGCTTGACCGGGCGCTCTCAGTCTGGCGCGAACCAGTGCTGCCAGAGTGCCCGCACTTCGGCGTCGAGCACCTGCACAGAGATGCCGTCGTTGAAGATGACGGCGTCGGCGATGGCGCGGCGCGCGGCGCGCCCGGCCTGCTGTGCCACGACGCGGCGGGCGGCGTCATGCGACCAGCCGGGGCGTGTGCAGACGCGCTCGGCCTGCGTCGCTTCGCTGCAGTCGACCACCAGCACTCGATCGACGCGTGCGCGCCAGTGAGCCGATTCCGTGAGCAGCGGCACGTCGAAGACGACCGGCTGCCCTGCCGCTTCGGCGGCCTGACGCCTGGCTTCGTCGCCGATCAGCGGGTGCAGCAGCCCTTCCAGCCGCGCCTTGGCGGCAGCGTCGGTGAAGGCCAGCTGACGCATGTGCTCGCGGTTCAAGGCACCGTCGACGGTCAGTGCTGCAGGACCGAAGGCGTCGGCCAGAGCCGGCATTGCCGCCCCGCCGGCCTGCGTGAGTGCGCGGGCGATGGCGTCGGTGTCGACGAGGTGGGCGCCGCAGGCCACCAGCCGCTGCGCCACCGTGCTCTTGCCGCTGCCGATGCCGCCGGTGAGGCCCAGCGTGCGCACGACCGGGCGGCCTGCGCGGCTCAGGCCCAGCCGATCCACCCCAGCACCGTCTGCAGCCCGGCCAGCATGACGACGGCGCCACCGCCCGCCAGGAAGGGCCCGAAGGGCACGAAGCGCCCTTGCCGCAAGGAGCCGCCGGCTTTCATCACCAGCCCGACCGCCGCGCCCAGCACCGAGGCCATCAGCACGATGGGCAGGATAGCCTGCCAGCCTAGCCAGGCGCCCAGCGCGGCCAGCAGCTTGAAGTCGCCGAAGCCCATGCCCTCCTTGCCGGTGGCGAGCTTGAAGAACCAGTACACCAGCCAAAGCGACATGTAGCCGGTGACGGCGCCCCACAGCGACTGCGCCAGCGGCAGCCCGGGCAACCAGCCCAGCGCAGCGGCCAGCAGGCCGGCCCACAGCAGGGGCAGCGTCAGCGCGTCGGGCAGCACCGTGGTGTCCCAGTCGATCAGCGCCAGCGCCAGCAGCACGGCACCGACGAGGCACCACAGCAGGGTGGTCGGCTGCGGGCCCAGGCGCCAGGCCAGCGCCGCAAAAAGCAGCGCCGCGCCGAGTTCGACCAAGGGGTAGCGCACCGAGATCGTCGTCTTGCAGGCCGAGCAGCGCCCACGCAACGCCAGCCAGCTGAGCAGCGGGATGTTCTCGTACCAGCGGATGCGGTGGCCGCAGGCCGGGCAGCGTGAAGCCGGCCTGGCCAGGCCCAGCGGCGCGAGCCCGGCGATGGCCTTTTCCAGGCCGCCGGAGGCCAGCGCCAATCGCTCGGGCGCGGCACTGCTGAAGACGCGCTTGAAGGAGTCGGCGTCAGCCAGCTGCGCCGCCACGTCGCCCCACCACTGGCGCTCGAGCATCAGCGGCAGCCGGTGCACCACCACGTTGAGAAAGCTGCCGACGATGAGGCCCAGCAGGGCCAGCAGCCAGGGTGAGAGAAGCAGGTCCAGCGGCAGGCCGGCGAACAGGCCCGCCACGCTAGACGACCGCGCCCAGCTTGAAGATCGGCAGGTACATCGAGACGACGATGCCGCCGATGAGCGTGCCCAGGATCACGATGATGAAGGGCTCCATCAGGCTGGACAGGCCCTTGACCATCTCGTCGACCTCTTCTTCGTAGAACTCGGCGGCCTTGGACAGCATGTGATCGAGCGAGCCGGATTCCTCGCCGATGGCGGCCATCTGCAGCACCATGGTCGGGAAGACGCCGGTGGCCGTCATCGAGGTGGTCAGCGCCGAACCGGTGGAGACGTCTTTCTGGATCTGCTCGGTGGCCTGCGCGTAGACCGCGTTGCCCGAGGCGCCGCCGACGGAGTCGAGCGCCTCGACCAGCGGCACGCCGGCGGCGAACATCGTCGACAGCGTGCGCGTCCAGCGCGCGATCACGGACTTGTTGATCAACTCGCCGAAGATCGGCACCTTCAGCAGGATGCGGTCCATCGTCATCTGCATCTTCTCGGAGCGCTTCCAGCTCTCGAAGAAGAAGTACAGGCCGCCACCGAGCAGGCCGAAGATGGCCCACCACCACTGCACGAAGAACTTCGACATCGCGATCACCACCAGCGTCGGGCCAGGCAGTTCACCGCCGAAGGACTTGAAGACGTCTTCGAAGGCCGGGATGACGAAGATCATGATCACCGTCAGCACGACGAAGGCAACGACGATGACCGCAATGGGGTACATCAGCGCCGACTTGATCTTGCTCTTGATGGCCATCGTCTTCTCTTGGTAGATGGCCAGGCGGTCGAGCAGTGCCTCCAGGATGCCGCCGGCCTCGCCGGCTTCGACCAGGTTGCAGTAGAGGGCGTCGAAGTGCAGTGGGTGCTTGCGGAAGGCCGAAGACAGGCTGGTGCCGGTCTCGACGTCGGAACGGATGTCGTTGAGCAGCTTGGTCATGCGCGGGTTGGTGCTGCCGCGGGCGACGATGTCGAACGACTGCAGCAGCGGCACGCCGGCCTTCATCATGGTCGCCAACTGGCGCGTGAAGATGGCAATGTCCTTCTGCTTGATGGACTTGCCACCGCTGCTGCGGCGCTGCTTGACCTTGCTGACCAGGATGCCCTGGCGGCGCAGGCTGGCATTGACGACCGATTCACCGCCGGCGCGCATTTCGCCGCGCACCATCTTGCCGTTGCGGTCCTTGCCCTCCCATTCGAAGATGACTTCCTTGGGTGCTTTGGCGAGTGCTGCTGTGGCCATGGGTGTGCGAGAGGGGCTTGGCTGACGGGTTGACGGGCGGTCGTCACTCGTTGGTGACGGTGATCACTTCCTCGAGCGTGGTCACGCCGACGCGGACCTTGACCAGCCCGGACTGGCGCAGGTCGCGCACACCCTCGGCCTGGGCCTGCTTGGCAATGTCGAGAGCCGTGCCTTCTGACAGGATGATGCGCTGTATCGCCTCGGTTATCGGCATCACTTGGTAGATACCAACCCGTCCTTTGTAACCGTTGTTGCACATCGAGCAGCCGACGGCCCGGAAGGGCCTCCAGTTGCCGTCCAGATCCTCGGGCTTGAAGCCGGCCTTGAGCATCGACTCGCGCGGATAGTCGGCGGGCTTCTTGCAGTTCTCGCACAGCTTGCGCGCCAGCCGCTGGGCGGTGATGAGCAACACGCTGGAGGCGATGTTGAACGGCGCCACGCCCATGTTGAGCAGGCGCGTCAAGGTCGTCGGGCCGTCGTTGGTGTGCAGTGTGCTCATCACCATGTGGCCGGTCTGCGCGGCCTTGATGGCGATGTCGGCGGTTTCCAGGTCGCGGATCTCGCCGACCATGATGATGTCCGGGTCCTGGCGCAGGAAGGACTTGAGCGCTGCGGAGAAGGTCAACCCGGCGCGGTCGTTGACGTTGACCTGGTTGATGCCCGGCAGGTTGATTTCGGCCGGGTCTTCCACCGTGGCGATGTTCACCCCCGGCTGGTTCAGGATGTTCAGGCAGGTGTACAGCGACACCGTCTTGCCGCTGCCGGTCGGGCCGGTGACGAGGATCATGCCGTAGGGCCGGAAGATGCAGGCCATCAACCTGTCCTTCTCGACCTTCTCGTAGCCCAGGGCCTCGATACCCAGCTTGGCACTGGACGGGTCGAGGATACGGATCACGACCTTCTCGCCGAACAGCGTGGGCAGCGTGCTGACGCGGAAGTCGATCGCCTTGCTGCCGAACTTCAGCTTCATGCGCCCGTCTTGCGGCACGCGCTTCTCGGCAATGTCCATGCGCGAGATGACCTTGATGCGAGAAGCCAGCTTGTCCTTGATGGCCACCGGCGGCTGCGTGATCTCACGCAACTCGCCGTCGACGCGAAAGCGCACGCGGTAGGTGTACTCGTAGGGCTCGAAATGCAGGTCGGACGCGCGCATGTTGATGGCGTCGATCAGCATCTTCTGCAGGAAGCGCACGACCGGCGCGTCTTCGACATCGGCGGTGACGTCGGCGCTTTCGGGCGCGGCGGTCTCCTCGTCGGTGACGTCGAAGTCGAAATCGCCGCCCGCCATCGACTCGAGCACCTCGGTCGCGCTCGAGCCCTGGGCGTCGATCTGCTTGATGAGCTTGTCGTACTCGACGATCACCCACTCGGGCGTGAGTTGCGTCGCGAACTTGATGCGTTCGGCAGCTTCCTGGTCGGTGGGGTCGGCCGCACCGATGAACAGCCGGTTGCCCCGCTTGCCCAGCACGAGCAGCTGGTACTGGTTGGCGATCTTTTGGTCGACGATGTTGCGCGGCAGCTTCTGCAGGTCGACCGCGTTGAGATCCATCACCGGCAGGGCCAGCGAGATCGCCAGCGTGTGCGCCAATTCGTCGGGCTTGATGGCGCCTGCACCAATCAGCGCCGCGACAAAGCTCGACTTGCGTTCGCGTGCGCTCTTTGTCAGTTCTTCAGCGCTTTTGGCCGTCAGCTTGCCGGCATTGACAAGCACGCGGGCTACCCCGGAGAGGGATGACGGAGGCGGTTCTACCAGGGTCTCGGCGGCCATCGGGGAGTCAGATCAAGGACTGCATATCGGACCGATCATCGCCGAATCACCCCCACCGTGTAAACGCGGCTTGCTGCGCTGTGGTGCCGTGGTGTGCCTGCAGGCACCCGGCTGGATGCGAGGGGCAGATGACTGCCGCGAAATCTGGTCGGGGTGAGAGGATTCGAACCTCCGGCCTCTACGTCCCGAACGTAGCGCTCTACCAGGCTAAGCTACACCCCGATGCAGGTGGCGGGCGGTCGTGACATTGCGTCCGCAACCGGCGCCGAGCACTACTCTTTGTTCACGAAGAGCGATGCACCGATCGAACACATAATTCTAGCAGAGCCTCGCGCGCTGCCGATTCGGGCAGCGCCCGCAGCGCCATCTGAGCCTTATCGGCTTCGGCGCGGGCGGCGGCTCTCGTGGCGTCGAGCGCGCCGGTACGGCGCACGATGACCAGGATCTCGGGCAGCTTCTGCAACTCACCCTGCTCTATGGCGTGCCGGATCAACGCGCGCTCGGGCTCGGTCGACCTTTCCATGGCCAGTAGAAGCGGCAGCGTCGGCTTGCCTTCGCGCAGGTCGTCGCCGACGTTCTTGCCGAGCTCTTCGCTGTTGCCTTCATAGTCGAGAAGGTCATCGACGAGCTGGAAAGCGGTACCCAGCGACCTCCCGAAGTCGGCGCAGGACTCCTCCAGTGCAGCATCTGCGCCGGCCAGAACGGCGCCCAGGCGCGCACTGGCCTCGAACAGCTTGGCCGTCTTGTAGCGTATGACCTGTAGGTAGTCGTGCACGGCCAGGTCGGGGTCGTGCATGTTCATCAGCTGCAGCACCTCGCCCTCGGCGATGACGTTGGTGGCGTCGGCCAGCACGTCGAGCACGCGCATCCGGTTCACTGACACCATCATCTGGAAGGCGCGCGAATAGAGAAAGTCACCCACCAGCACGCTGGCCGCGTTGCCGAACATGGCGTTGGAGGTGGCCCTGCCACGGCGCAGCGCCGACTCGTCGACGACATCGTCGTGCAACAGCGTGGCCGTGTGGATGAACTCGACAATGGCGGCCAGCTCGTAGCGTTCGGGGCCTTCGAAACCCAGCGCCTCGGAGAACAGCAGCACGAGCCTGGGGCGGATGCGCTTGCCGCCGGCGCCAACGATGTAAGCGGCGATCTGGTCGATGAGCGCGACGCGCGAACTCAGGCGCTCGCGGATCACGGCATCCACGCGGCACAACGCCGTCGCGGTCGGGTCGGCTTCGCTGGAAGGGGGGGTGACGTCGAGCACGGGTCGTGATTATAAGAAGCGAGCCAAAGCGTGGCCGACGAGGGTGCCCGATATGCCTATGCATGCTATACTGGAAGGCTCTTTGCAAAGTGACGGCCTGCTATCGACGAGCTGGCCAGCGCAG
>PNKD01000163.1 GCA_013822265.1 Leptothrix sp. (in: b-proteobacteria) | reverse complement strand
ACCGCCTCGAGGTTGATCGAGGCGTCTTCGCGGATGGCGGTGTGAGGGCAGCCGCCCGTTTCCACGCCGACGATGCGCTCGGGCGCCAGCGCGCCGGCCACGGTGAGCAGGCGCTGGTCTTCCTTGGTGTAGATGTCGTTGGTGACGACGACGAGGTCCCAGCGCTCGCGCATGGTCTTGCACAGCATCTCGACCAAGGTCGTCTTTCCTGAGCCGACCGGCCCGCCGACGCCGACGCGCAGCGGTGGCAGCTTCTTGGTGCGGCCGGCGATGTGGTGCAGTTTGCTGTTCATGCGCTGCATGATGCATGAAGCGTGCGCGGCGGCGGTGCGCGCCGCGGGTTTCAGGAGCGGAAGAGCCGCGAGTACTGCGTCTCGTGCTGGGCGCTCAGGATGGCCAGCATGGGCGCGTAGGCCTGGTGCTCGTCGGCGGGCAACGCCAGGGCCTGGCTCACCGCCGCCGGCAGCTCGGCGGCCAGCCGCGTAAGCACGCGCTGGGCCGCGGCCTGGCCCAGCGGCACGGCCTTCATCGCCGCCTGCGCCATGTTCTCGGCCCAGCTCCAGGCGAAGGCCAGCAGGCTGTCTCGGGGCGTGGCGCCGGCCAGCACGGCGGCCAGCGCAAAGGCCGTGGGCCACAGCGGCGCCGGTGGCAGCGCGGCCAGCATGGCCAGCCGCGGGTCGGCGGCGTGGGCGCCGTTGCGCAGCCAGTCGAGCATCGATCGGCCCATCTGCTCGGCTTGGGCGCGCAGCTCGGCGCTTTCGCGCGTGCAGCGCAGCCAGGTGTTGACGTCTTCGGCCAGCGCCGCGTCGTGCGCCCGCCAGGCGGCGTGGGCCCGTGCCAGCGCCGGCAGGTCGCTGCGCGCCAGCGCCAGCTGCAGCTGCGCCGACAGCCACTCGGCGGCCTGTGCTTGGTTGCCGACGAGACCGGCATCGACAGCCGCTTCCAGCCCTTCGGAGTAGCTGAAGCCGCCTACCGGCAAGGCCGGCGACGCCAGCCACATCAGCTGCAGCAGGGTGGCCGGCGCGCCGCCCGCCGCGGCGCCGCCGGCTTCAGTGTTTGTGGTCGCCGTGGTCATGGCCATGGTCATGACCGCAGCCCGGGCCGTGCACGTGCGGCGCGGGCGCCGCGGCCACGCTCACCGGCACCGGCTTGCCGCGAGGTGCGGGCGCCGGCGCGTGGGCGTGGTCATGCCCATGCCCGTGCGATGGCGCGGCGTAGGCGCCGCCCTCGGGCTCGAAGCCCTGCAGCTCCTCGGTCACCGTGAGGTGCATGGCCTGCAGCATCTCGGCCAGCACGTGGTCGGGTTCGAGCTTCAGCTGGTCGGCCTGGATCTCGAGCGCGACATGGCGGTTGGCCAGGTGGTAGGTGGCGCGCATCAGGTCCAGCGCGCTGCCGTGCTCGGCGCAGGCGCGCACGACCATCACCGGCTGCGGCGCGGCCTGCACGATGACCAGCGAGCCGTCTTCGACCACCAGCGCGTCGCCGCCGCGCAGCACCGTGCCGCGCGGCAGGAACACGCCGAGCTGGCGACCGGCGCTGTCCAGCGCATCGAAGCGGCTCTTCTGCCGCAGGTCCCAGCCCAGCGCCAGGGTGGTGCCGCGCTTGACGAGCACCGGTGCCAGGCCGCGGGCCTGGGGAATGAGTTTGTTGACGATCAGCATGGGGGTGTGCACGAGGTGAATCGGGCTGGCTTGCGGCGGGCCGCGGCGGGGTTTAGTATAATGTTTGTTATAACGAAGAGAAGCTCATGACCGCACTGAAGCTCACCCAGATCGGCAACTCCGTCGGCGTCATCCTGCCCAAGGAAGTGCTGGCGCGCCTGAAGCTGGAGAAGGGCGACACGGTGTTCGTCACCGATGCGGCCGACGGCATCAAGCTCACGCCTTACAGCCCCGAGTTCGAGCAGCAGATGGCCGCGGCGCGCGGCGTCATGAAAAAGCGCCGTGACGTGCTGAGGGAGCTGGCCAAGTGAGCGACACCTGGGTCTGGATAGACCCGAGGGTTCTGCTGGCCGTGCACGAGGAACAACTGGCCGAACATGGGGGGGCTGGTGGTACACGCGACCTCGGCCTTTTCGAATCGGCGCTGGCACGGCCCCGCAACCTGGCGTTGTACGGCGCGCCCGATGCCGCTGATCTGGCGGCGTCCTACGGCTGCGGCATCGCACGCAACCACCCCTTCATCGACGGCAACAAGCGAACGGCTTTCGTGGCGGTGGAACTCTTTCTGGCGCTGAACGGCAGCGAACTGCTGGCCGAGGACAGTGACTGCGTGCTGACCATGCTGGCCGTGGCCGCGGGCACCCTCGACGAAGCCGCCTTGGCCGCCTGGCTGCGCCAGCACATCGAGCCCCGGTAGGCGTCAGAACAGGAAGTACTTCTGCGCCAGCGGCAGCACCGTCGCCGGGTCGCAGGTCAGCACTTGGCCGTCGGCGCGCACGCGGTAGGTCTGGGCGTCGATCTCCATCTTCGGCAGGTAGGCGTTGTGCACCATGTGCGCCTTGCGCACGCTGCGGCAGGCCTTCACCGCCGACAGCCGCTTGTGCAGGCCCAGCATGTCGCCCACGTCGGTGGCCAGTGCGGCCTGGCTGACGAAGCTCAGCGAGGTGGCCTGCATCACGCGCCCGAAGCTGCCGAACATCGGCCGGTAGTGCACCGGCTGCGGCGTCGGGATGCTGGCGTTGGCGTCGCCCATCAGCGCCGCGGCAATGAAGCCGCCCTTGAGGATCAGGCTGGGCTTGACGCCGAAGAAGGCCGGCCGCCAGAGCACCAGGTCGGCCCACTTGCCGACCTCGACGCTGCCCACCTCGTGGGCGATGCCGTTGGCAATGGCCGGGTTGATGGTGTACTTGGCGATGTAGCGCTTGACGCGGAAGTTGTCGTGGCGCTCAGTGTCTTCGGGCAACGTACCGCGCTGGCCCTTCATCTTGTGCGCCGTCTGCCAGGTGCGGATGATCACCTCGCCCACGCGCCCCATGGCCTGGCTGTCGCTGCTCATCATGCTGATGGCGCCCAGGTCGTGCAAAACGTCCTCGGCGGCGATGGTCTCGCGGCGGATGCGGCTCTCGGCGAAGGCCAGGTCCTCGGCGATGGACGCGTCGAGGTGGTGGCAGACCATCAGCATGTCCAGGTGCTCGTCCACCGTGTTGGCGGTGTAGGGCATGGTCGGGTTGGTGCTGCTGGGCAGGAAGTTGGCCTCGCCCACCACGCGCAGGATGTCCGGCGCGTGGCCGCCGCCGGCGCCTTCGGTGTGGAAGGCGCACAGCGCGCGGCCGCGCGTGGCGGCGATGGTGTCCTCGACGAAGCCGCTCTCGTTGAGCGTGTCGCTGTGGATGCTGACCTGCGTGTCCGTCACCTCGGCGATGTCCAGGCAGTTGACTATCGCCGCCGGCGTCGTGCCCCAGTCCTCGTGCAGCTTCAGGCCGATGGCGCCGGCGGCGATCTGCTGGCTCAGCGCCTCGGGCCGCGCCGCGTTGCCCTTGCCCATGAAGCCCAGGTTCATCGGGAAGGCCTCGGCCGCCATCAGCATGCGGTGGATGTTGTCCGGCCCCGGCGTGCAGGTGGTGGCGAAGGTGCCGGTGGCCGGCCCGGTGCCGCCGCCCAGCATGGTGGTGATGCCGCTGGCCAGCGCCTCGTCGATCAACTGCGGGCAGATGAAGTGGATGTGGCTGTCGATGCCGCCGGCGGTGACGATCATCCCTTCGCCGGCCAGGATCTCGGTGCCCGGGCCGATGACGATGTCCACGCCCGGCTGCACGTCGGGGTTGCCGGCCTTGCCGATGGCGGCGATGCGGCTGCCCTTGATGCCGATGTCGGCCTTGGCGATGCCCCAGTGGTCGATGATCAGCGCGTTGGTGATGACGAGGTCGTGCGCCTCGTGGCGGCCCGGGCCGTTGACGACCTGGCTCTGGCCCATGCCGTCGCGGATGGTCTTGCCGCCGCCGAACTTGACCTCTTCGCCGTAGCCGCCGGCGTTCAGCGTGAAGTCGCGTTCGACCTCGACCACGAGCCCGGTGTCGGCCAGGCGCAGCCGGTCGCCGACGGTGGGGCCGTACATCTCGGCGTAGGCACGCCGGCCTATGGTCCTGGTCATCACGCCCCCCCTCCGACGGGACCGCTGGTCAGGCCGCGGAAGCCCCAGACCTGACGCCGGCCGCCGTAGTCCACCAGCGTCACCGTGCGCTCCTGCCCCGGCTCGAAGCGCACCGCGGTGCCGCTGGCGATGTTCAGCCGCATGCCTTTGGCGGCCTGGCGATCGAACAGCAACGCCGCGTTGGTCTCGGCAAAGTGGTAGTGGGAACCGACCTGGATCGGCCGGTCGCCGCTGTTGGCCACGACCAGCGTGGTCTTGGCGCGGCCAGGGTTGAGTTCGTGTTCGCCGTCGTCGATCAGCAATTCGCCGGGAATCATGTCTGCAACCTCCGCGCACAGCCCGCAAGCCACGTGACCAAGCTTCCCGCCACGGAACAGGCTTCGCCGGGCCGTAGGTCGACGGCCCCCTTGGGGGGTAGCGAGCGCAAGCGAGCTTGGGGGGCCATGTTCATGCAATAGGTTGGTGCACGGTCACCAACTTGGTGCCGTCGGGGAAGGTGGCCTCGACCTGGATCTCGCTGACGATCTCGGGCACACCGTCCATCACCTCGTCGCGGCCCAGCACGGTCTTGCCTTCGCTCATCAGCTGGGCCACGGTCTTGCCGTCGCGCGCGCCTTCCAGGATGGCGCAGCTGATCAGCGCAATGCTCTCGGGCACGTTGAGCTTCAGCCCGCGTGCCTTGCGGCGTTCGGCCAGCAGGCCGGCGGTGAAGAGCAGCAACTTGTCCTTTTCACGCGGGGTCAGGTCCACTGTCGCTTCGCTCCAATTCAGCGCGTGCGGCCGCAAATGCCGGCCGAGCGCGCGGGGTCAGGTCCATGGGGGGGTCTCTCAGCACGTTGGATGCCATGCTAACCAGAGCCGGCCCCATTGGGGCGCTTGCGCTGGCACCAGCCGGCGCGGCCCACCCGCAGCGACACTGTGCTTCGCCCTCACCTTCAATCACGCACGACATGGCCGCACTCACCTGGAGCGACGGGCTCGCATTGCAACAGCCGCGCATGGACCGGACGCACCGCGAATTCGTCGACCTGCTGGCCGCGGTCGAGGCCCGCCGGGACGCGCCGGCGGCTGCGCTGGTGCCGGCGCTGGCCGAGTGGTTCCCCATCCACGCCGGCAGCATGGACGCGGGCCTTGCGCAAGCGATGCAGGACTGCGGTTTCGACCCCGAGACAGGTGAGATGGACAAGCCGTCCGCCGAGGCCGAGCCGGCGACCGGCTGCGGCAGTACGCACTGCGGCTGAGTCATCGCGGCAGGGCGGGCGCGGCGGATGCCCGAGCGTGCTGGCACGAATGCTGCTGAGCTTGGGCTGCGCCTAGACGCAAACCCACCCAGCCAGGAGAGCCTCCCGCATGAACACCTCACGCCGCCACGTCAGCCTGACGCTTGGCACCATCGCGCTGGCCGCGGCCAGCTTCGCCTACGGCCCGGCCTTCGCCCAAGAGACCATCAAGGTCGGCGTGCTGCATTCACTCAGCGGCACGATGGCCATCAGCGAGACGGTGCTCAAGGACACCATCCTGATGGAGATCGACGCCATCAACGCCAAGGGCGGCCTGCTGGGCAAGAAGCTCGAGGCCGTGGTCGTCGACCCGGCGTCGAACTGGCCGCTGTTCGCCGAAAAGACGCGCCAGCTCATCAGCAAGGACAAGGTCGCGGTGATCTTCGGCTGCTGGACCAGCGTCTCGCGCAAGAGCGTGCTGCCGGTGGTCGAAGAGCTCAACGGCCTGCTGTTCTACCCCGTGCAGTACGAGGGCGAAGAGCTCAGCAAGAACGTTTTCTACACCGGCGCGGCGCCCAACCAGCAGGCGATTCCCGCGGTGGAGTACCTGATGAGCAAGGACGGCGGCAGCGCCAAGCGCTGGGTGCTGCTGGGTACCGACTACGTCTACCCGCGCACCACCAACAAAATCCTGCGCGCCTTCCTCAAGAGCAAGGGCGTGGCCGAGGCCGACATCATGGAGGAGTACACCCCCTTCGGCCATTCGGACTACCAGAGCATCATCGCCAAGATCAAGAAGTTCAGCAGCGAAGGCAAGAAGACCGCCGTCGTCTCCACCATCAACGGCGACAGCAACGTGCCCTTCTACAAGGAACTGGGCAACCAGGGCCTGAAGGCGACCGACGTGCCGGTGGTGGCCTTCTCGGTGGGTGAAGAAGAACTGCGCGGCGTCGACACCAAGCCGCTGGTGGGCCACCTGGCGGCCTGGAACTACTTCCAGTCGATCAAGAACCCGACCAACGACGCCTACATCAAGCAGTGGGGCGCCTACGCCAAGGCCAAGGGCGTGGCCGGCCACAAGGACAAGCCGCTGACCAACGACCCGATGGAAGCCAGCAGCATCGGCTTCAACATGTGGGTGCAGGCGGTGACCAAGGCCAAGAGCACCGACACCGACAAGGTCATCGCGGCGATGGCCGGCCAGACCTACAAGGCGCCCAGCGGCATCGTCAGCAAGATGGACGAGAAGAACCACCATCTGCACAAGAGCGTGTTCATCGGCGAGATCAAGGCCGACGGCCAGTTCAACGTGGTGTGGAAGACGCCGGGCCCGGTCAAGGCCCAGCCCTGGAGCCCCTTCATCCCCGAGAACAAGGGCAAGAAGGACGAGCCGGTCGTCGCCAAGAAGTGAGTCCATGCGCAGCCTGAAGACCCTCGTCGGAGGGCTGCTGCTGGCCTGGTGCGGTCTGGCGGGCGCCCTCACGCACGACCAGGCGCTGCGCATTGCGCAAGGCGAGAGCGACGCACGCATCGCGGCGCTCAACGAAGTGGTGGTGGCGGCCGATCCGGCCCTGTCGGCCTATGTGCAGGCCCTGCTGGCCGACGAGGTGAAGCTCGCCGGCGGCAGGGCCTATGTCGTGCGCGACGGCCAGGCCACCGACGTCGCCACGGGAGCCGCTGCGACGCTGCCCGAAGGCGCCGAAGACGTCATCAACCCCAACCGCGTGCGCCGCGAACTCGAAGCCGCGCTGGCGGCGCTGAAGCTGTTCTCGCCCGACCGCGCCCTGCGCGCCAAGGCCATCGCCGAACTCAAGAACCAGGCCGACGACGGCAAGCTGGCCTTGTTCGAGCGCGCCGAGAAGACCGAGACCGACCCCGCCATCCGCGCCGAGATCGCGATGCTGAAGGCCGCCGCGCTGATCAACAGCGACGACAAGGCCAAGCGACTGGCGGCTGCGCAGTTGCTCGCCGGCAGCGACCAGCCGGCCACACGCAGCCTGTTGCTGGAACGCCTTTCCAGCGAAGGCGACGCCGAGGTCAAGGCCGCGCTGAACCGCACGCTCGACACCGTGTCGTCGCGCCTGGCCTGGGGCGAACGCCTGGGCGTGCTCTTCACCGGCATCAGCCTGGGCAGCATCCTGCTGCTGGCGGCGCTGGGGCTGGCCATCACCTACGGGCTGATGGGCGTCATCAACATGGCGCACGGCGAGCTGATCATGATCGGCGCCTATGCCACCTGGCTCGTGCAGAACCTGTTCCGCGAGTACGCGCCGGGCGCCTTCGATGCCTACATCGTCGCGGCCATCCCGGCCAGCTTCCTGGCCAGCGCGCTGGTCGGCGCGGCGATGGAGCGCACGGTGATCCGCCTTCTCTACGGCCGGCCGCTGGAAACCTTGTTGGCGACGTGGGGCATCAGCCTGATCCTGATGCAAGGCGTGCGCTCGATCTTCGGCGCGCAGAACGTCGGCGTCGAGAACCCGTCGTGGCTGTCGGGCGGCGTGCAGGTGCTGCCCAACCTGG
>PNKD01000162.1 GCA_013822265.1 Leptothrix sp. (in: b-proteobacteria) | reverse complement strand
AGGCACGCAAGACTAATGTCAGTTATTTATGGGACAGAACACCAGCTACCATTCCAGCTACCAAATTTTGGTGGAACACGATGGGACTTCAAGAGCCGTAGAAACCCAACGAAACCCGAAACCTCCAGGATTCATGCGGGTTTTCGGGTGGCAAGTGGGCCGGCGTGAGATGTCGTGAAACCCTACATCAGAACAATGTCGTACTGCTCCGGGTTCATCGTCGGCTCCGCGCTCAGGCTGATCGGCCGGCCGATGAATTCGCTCAGGCCCGCCAGGTGCACGCTCTCCTCGTCGAGCAGCATCTCGACGACAGCGGCGTTGGCGATGACGCGGAACTCCTTGGGTGCGAACTGGCGCGCCTCGCGCAGGATCTCGCGCAGGATGTCGTAGCACACGCTGCGCGCCGTCTTCACCTCGCCGCGGCCCTGGCAGGTGGGGCAGGGCTCGCACAGCATGTGCGCCAGGCTCTCGCGCGTGCGCTTGCGCGTCATCTCCACCAGGCCCAGCTGCGTAAACCCACTGACGGTGGTGCGCGTGCGGTCGCGCGCCAGCTGCTTGCGCAGTTCGGCCAGCACCGCCTCCTGGTGCTCGGGGCGCGTCATGTCGATGAAGTCGGCGATGATGATGCCGCCCAGGTTGCGCAGCCGCAGCTGGCGCGCGATGGCGCCGGCCGCCTCGAGGTTGGTCTTGAAGATGGTGTCGTCGAAGTTGCGCGCGCCGACGTAGCCGCCGGTGTTCACGTCCACCGTGGTCAACGCCTCGGTCTGGTCGATGATCAGGTAGCCGCCGCTCTTGAGCTCGACGCGGCGGCCCAGCGCGCGCGCGATCTCTTCCTCGATGCCGAAGAGGTCGAAGATGGGCCGTTCGCCCTTGTAGTGCTCGAGCTTGGCCACCGCGCCCGGCATGTAGGTGTCGCCGAAGGTCTTCAGCGCGTCGCACTGCAGCTTGCTGTCGATGCGGATGGTGCCGGTGTTCTCATTGGCCAGGTCGCGCAGCACGCGTTCGGCCAGGCTCAGGTCCTGGTGCAGCAGGCTGCCGGGCGGGCGCTGCTGCGCACGCTCGCGGATCAGCGCCCAGGCGCGGCGCAGGTAGGCGATGTCGTCGGCCAGTTCGGCGTCGGTGGCCTCTTCGGCATTGGTGCGCAGGATGAAGCCGCCGCCAGCCTCGCCCGCCAAGGCCTGCACGCGCGCGCGCAGCTGCTCGCGCAGCTCGTGCGAGCCTATCTTCTGGCTGATGCCGATGTGCTTGTCGTGCGGCAGGAAGACCAGCATGCGCCCGGCGATGCTGACCTGGGTCGACAGCCTGGCCCCCTTGGTGCCTATGGCGTCCTTGATGACCTGCACGGTGAGCGTCTGGCCTTCGAAGACCTGGCGCTCGATGGGCACCAGCGGCGCGTCGGTGCGCAGCTCTTGCTTGGGCGGGCCGCCATGCAGGTCGGCCACGTGCAGGAAGGCCGCACGCTCCAGGCCGATCTCGATGAAGGCGCTCTGCATGCCCGGCAGCACGCGCACCACCTTGCCCAGGTAGACGTTGCCGACCTGGCCGCGCTCGAGCGTGCGTTCGACGTGCAGCTCCTGCACGGCGCCGTTCTCGACCACGGCGACGCGCGTCTCCTGCGGCGCCCAGTTGATGAGGATGTCTTGCGTGGGCATGCTTAGAGTTCCAGCCGCACGCGGGCGCGCGACAGCAAGGTGGTGGTCTCGTGCAGCGGCAGGCCCATGATGCCGCTGTAGCTGCCCTCGATGTGTTCGATCATCGCCGCGATGCGGCCCTGGATGGCGTAGGCGCCGGCCTTGCCCTGCGGTTCACCGCTCTCGATGTAGCGGCGAATGGTGGTTTCCGACAGCTCGGCAAAACGCACCCGCGAGACGCTGGTCTCGAGCAGACGCTGCGCGCCCGAAGCCACCGCCACCGCCACCGCCGTCATCACGCGGTGCGTGCGCCCCGACAGCGCGCGCAGCATCTCGGCCGCGTGCTCGTCGCTCCCGGGGTTGCCCAGGATGCGCCGGCCCACGGCCACCGTGGTGTCGGCGCAGAGGATGGGCGCTGCGGGCAGGCCGCGGCGTCGCAGGCGTGCGCGCGCGGCGTCGAGCTTGAGCAGCGTGACGCGGCGCACGTAGTCCAGCGGCAGCTCGTCGCTGCGCTCTTCTTCCAGCGCCTCGGCGTTCTCGCCGCGGTCGGGCAGCAGCGGGCGGTGGGCCACGCCCAGCTGGTCCAGCAACTGGACGCGGCGCGGGCTTTGCGAGGCGAGGTAAATGAAATCGTGCGCGGGCATGGCGCCGATTGTCAGGGGCGCGGGGGCCTGCCGGCAAAGGCAGTGTCACGCACGCGCCCGGCCCCGCGATGCCGTACCGCGGCGCCGCGCGCGCTCACTCGCGGTGGTAGGGGTGGCCGGTGGCCAACGTCCAGGCGCGGTACAGCGCCTCGGCCAGCAGCACGCGGGCGAAGGCGTGCGGCAGCGTCAGGTCGGACAGGCGCAGGGTTTCGTCGGCGCTGGCCTTGAGGTCCGGGTCGAGGCCGTCGGGCCCGCCGATCAGCAGCACCACGTCGCGGCCCGCGCCGCGCCAGGTGCCGATGCGCTCGGCCAGCTGGGCGGTGGTGCGGCGCGTGCCCTGCTCGTCCAGCACGATGCGGCGCGCGCCCTTGGCGGCGGCCAGCGCGGCCTCGAAACGCGCCGCCTCGGCCGCCATGCATTGCGCGGCGGTCTTGCCGCCAGCCCTGGGCTCGGCCTTCAGGGCCTTGAGCTCCAGCCGCATCTCGGGCGGTAAACGCTTGGCAAAGTCGGCCCAGGCGGTGTCGGCCCAGGCCGGCTGGCGCTGGCCCACAGCCACCACCAGCAGCTTCATGTGATCAAGCCCGGCGCGTGGCCTTCTTGGCGGCCGGCTTCTTGGTAGCCGGCTTCTTGGCTGCCGCCTTCCTGGCCGGCGCTGCCTTGGCGGCCGTCTTCTTGGCCGGCGGCTTGACGACGATGGTCTTGGTCTTGGCGGCGGGCTTGGGTGCCGACGCCGACTTGGCCGCGGCGCGCGCACCCGCGCCGGCCGGCGCCGCCTTGCGCGCAGGCGACTTGGCCGCCACGCGCTTGAACGCCGCGGTGCGGTTGGTCGACTTCTTCTCGGCCAGTTCCTGGGCGTCGCTGCGCTTGACGGCGCGCGCCGCGGCACGCGAGCCCGCCGGCCGGCCCGGCGCCTTGGCGGCCACCGGTGCGCCAGCCGGCTTGGCCTTCTTGCGCGCGGCCGGCTCGGGCTCACTGGCCTTCACGAGCTTGGTGTTGACCTCGCCCAGCTTCATCTTCACCGCTTTGCCGCCCCAGATTTCCTCGAGGTGGTAGTAGTCGCGGATGGCCGGCTGCATGATGTGGACGACGGCCGCACCACAGTCGACGATGATCCATTCGCCGTTGTCCTCGCCCTCGGTGCTGAGGATGGGGAAGCCGCCGCCGCGCACGCGGTCGCGCACGCTGGCGGCCAGCGCCTTGGTCTGGCGGTTGCTGGTGCCGCTGGCGACGATCACGCGTTCGAACATCGAGCTTAGGTGCTCGGTGTTGAAGACCGCGATGTGCTGGGCCTTGACGTCTTCCAGGCCATCGACGATGGCGCGTTGCAGCTTGCGGATGTCCAGATTCAGCTCCCTTGGGGTTGCGGCTCGCCGTCGGCGAGGCCTCGATAGAGGCGGTGAGATTCAATATAACGCGCCACCTGGGGCGGCACCAGATGCGAGATGTCGGCGCCGCGCGCCACGCGCTCGCGGATGTCGGTGGCGCTGATGTCCAGCATCGGCAGCGGCACCACGCGGTGCGGCCACGCCAGCACCTCGGCCGACGGCGCGGCGCGCGTGCCCGGGCGGTTGGCCACGGCCAGTGTCACCAGCGCCAGCAGCTTGGGCCAGTCGCGCCAGGTGTGCAGGCCGGCGTACTGGTCCTGGCCGATGATCAGCACCCACTCGCGGCCGGGCTCGGCGGCGTGCAGCGCGCGCACGGTGTCCAGCGTGTAGCTCGGGCCCGGGCGCTCGAGCTCGCTGCGGTCGAGCACGAAACGCGGCTCGCCGCCCATCGCCAGCCGCACCATGGCCTCGCGGTGCTCGGCCGGCGTGGCGGCGCGGTCCTTCTGCCACGAGTGGCCGCTGGGCACCCAGCGCACTTCGTCCAGCGCCAGCGCCTGCAGTGCGGCATGCGCCAGCGCCACGTGCGCGTTGTGCACGGGGTCGAACGTCCCGCCGAAGAGGCCGACCCGCTTAGCCAAGTGTCGTCATTCGTTGAGCCAGTCGCGCGGGCGCAGGAAGTCGGTGTAGAGGCGCGCCTCTTCGCTGCCGGGCTCGGGCTTCCAGTCGTAGCGCCACTTCACGATCGGCGGCATGCTCATCAGGATGCTCTCGGTGCGGCCACCACCGTGCAGGCCGAAGTGCGTGCCGCGGTCCCACACCAGGTTGAACTCGACGTAGCGGCCGCGCCGGTAGGCCTGGAAGTCGCGCTGGCGCTCGCCGTAGGGCGTCTCGCGCCGGCGCCGGGCTATGGGCAGGTAGGCCGGCACGAAGGCATCGCCGACGGCGCGCATCATCGCGAAACCGTGGTCGAAGTCGCCTTCGTTGAAGTCGTCGAAGAACACGCCGCCAATGCCGCGCGGCTCGTTGCGGTGCTTGAGGAAGAAGTACTCGTCGCACCAGGCCTTGAAGCGCGGGTACTTGTCGGCGCCGAAGGGCGCGAGCGCGTCGGCGTTGACGCGGTGGAAGTGGCGTGCGTCGTCCTCGAAGCCGTAGTAGGGCGTGAGGTCCATGCCGCCGCCGAACCAGGTGACGACCGGCTTGCCCTGCGGGAACGCCGCCAGCAGGCGCACGTTCATGTGCACCGTGGGCACGTAGGGGCAACGCGGGTGCATCACCAGGCTCACGCCCAGCGCCTCGAAGGGCGCGCCGGCCAGTTCGCCGCGGTGCTGGGTGGCCGACGGCGGCAGGCTGGCGCCGCGCACGTGGCTGAAGTTGCAGCCGCCGCGCTCGAGCAGGTCGCCTTCCTCCACCAGTTGCGACAGGCCGTCGCCCTCGAGCTTGCCGCCGGCCGGGCGCTGCCAGCCGTCGCTGAGGAAGGCCTTGCCGTCCTCGGCCTGGAAGGTGGTGACGATGTGGCCCTGCAGCCCCAGCAGGTACTGGCGCACGGCGGCGGTGTCGATCATGTGGCGGTCCGGTCTGTGGTGGGCAACGGCAGCACGGGGGCGGCGAAACCCGGCCGGCGGCCGCGGCAGGCGCCAAGGCGCTGCGCGAAGGCGGCGAAGTCGGCGTCGATGCCGCCCGACAGACGCCAGAAACTGTCGAAGCCGACGCGGCGCTGCGCGTAGTCCAGCACCACCAGCGCCACCGGCACGTCGGCGCCGCTGGCCACGCGGTGGAAGCCGGTGCGCCAGCCGGCGGTGCGGCCGCGCGTGCCCTCGGGCGCCAGCGCCAGCCACATGAAGCGACCCTGCTCGCGCGCGGCGCGCAGCGCCTCGCTCATCTGCCCGACATGGCCCTGGCGCGTGTGGCGCGCCACCGGCACGCCGCCCAGCCAGCGCAGCCAGCAGCCGAACAGGGGGATGCGGAACAGGCTGTCCTTGCCCCAGAACGTGGCCGGGATGCCGATCGCCCACTTCGCCAGCATGCCGACGACGAAGTCCCAGTTGCTGGTGTGCGGGTAGGCCACGATGACCCCCTGCGCCGTGGGCAGGCCGTCGAACAGCAGCTGCCAGCCGGCCAGGCGCAGCAGGCCACGCGCGAGCGAGCTGCCCCGCAGTTGCACGGGGCGTTGCGTCAGCAGCTCGGGCTGCGGCCGCGTCGCCGCAACGCCTTCGGGGGTGGCGATCAATGCCGGATGGCGCGGTGGCCGATGTCGTTGCGCCACTGCGCGCCGTCGAAGTGGATTTCGCGCACGGCGGCCAGCGCGCGCTGCTGCGCCAGCCGCACCGAGTCGGCCAGCGCGGTGACGCACAGCACGCGGCCGCCGTTGACGACCACCTGCCCGTCGCGCTGCGCCGTGCCGGCATGGAAGACCTGCAGCTCGGTGCCCTCTGCGTCCGGCGCCGGCAGCCCGGTGATGACGTCGCCCTTGCGCGGCGACTGCGGGTAGCCGTGCGCGGCCATCACCACGCCCAGCGCGGTGCGGCGGTCCCACTGCAGTTCGACCTGGTCGAGCGTGCCTTCGGTGGCGTGCATCAGCACTTCGAAGAGGTCGCTCTTCAGGCGCATCAGGATCACCTGGGCCTCGGGGTCGCCGAGGCGGCAGTTGAACTCGACCGTGCGCGGCTGCCCCTGGGCGTCGATCATCAGCCCGGCGTACAGGAAGCCGGTGTAGGGCACGCCGTCCTTGGCCATGCCGGCGAGCGTGGGGTGGATGATCTCGTGCATCACCTTGGCATGCACGTTGGGCGTGACCACCGGCGCGGGTGAATAGGCGCCCATGCCGCCGGTGTTGGGACCGGTGTCGCCATCGCCGATGCGCTTGTGGTCCTGGCTGGTGGCCAGCGTCAGCACCTGCTTGCCGTCGCACAGCACGATGAAGCTGGCTTCCTCGCCGGCCATGAATTCCTCGATGACGACACGCGCGCCCTCGGCGTTGTGCTGCACGCCCAGCGTGTTGCTGCCCAACATGTCGTCGATCGCCGCGTGGGCGTGGGCCTTGCTCGTCGCCACCACCACGCCCTTGCCGGCGGCCAGGCCGTCGGCCTTGATGACGATGGGCGCGCCGTGCTTGTCGACGTGCGCATGCGCCGCCGCCGCATCGGTGAAGCTGCCGTACAGCGCGGTGGGGATGCCGTGGCGCTGCATGAAGGCCTTGGCGTAGGCCTTGCTGCTCTCGAGCATCGCGGCGGCCTTGGTGGGCCCGAAGATGCGCAGGCCGCGGGCGCGGAAGAGGTCGACGACACCGGCGGCCAGCGGCGCCTCGGGGCCGACGACGGTGAGCGCGATCTTCTCGGCCGCGGCGAAGTCGGCCAGTTCCTCGGGCGTGCACAGCGGCACGTTGTGCAGCGCGGGGTCGAGCGCGGTGCCGCCGTTGCCGGGGGCGACGTAGACGCGCTGCACGCGCGCACCCTGCGCCAGCTTCCAGGCCAGAGCGTGCTCGCGGCCGCCGCCGCCGATGACGAGGACCTTCAAGCGCGCCTCCGCCAGGTCACACCGCGATCAAGGCCATGCGCGGATCCGGCTTCGCCGGGCCGCTGCATGAGCCCCCTTGGGGGGCAGCGAACGAAGCCAGCGTGGGGGCTCATAGAACGGCGTTGTGGAAGACGTTCTGCACGTCGTCCAGGTCTTCGATGACGTCCAGCAGCTTCTGCATGCGTGCGGCGTCCTCGCCTTCCAGCGTGATGTCGTTCTCGGCGCGCCAGGTCACCTCGGCGACCTCGGGCTTCAGGCCGGCGGCCTCGAGCGCGGTCTTCACGGCCTCGAAATCGGCCGGCGCGGTCAGCACCTCGACGGCGCCGTCCTCGTCGGTCACGACGTCCTCGGCGCCGGCTTCCAGCGCCACCTCCATCACCTGGTCCTCGCTGGTGCCGGGCGCGAAGATCAGCTGCCCGCAATGCTTGAACTGGAAGGCCACGCTGCCTTCGGTGCCCATGTTGCCGCCGTACTTGCTGAAGGCGTGGCGCACCTCGGCCACCGTGCGCACCTTGTTGTCGGTCATGCAGTCGACGATGATGGCCGCGCCGGCTATGCCGTAACCCTCGTAGCGGATCTCCTCGTAGCTCACGCCTTCGAGGTTGCCGGTGGCCTTGTCGATGTTGCGCTTGACGGTATCGACCGGCAGGTTCACGGCCTTGGCTTTTTCCACCGCCAGCCGCAGCCGCGGGTTGGCCGACACGTCGCCGCCGCCCAGCCGGGCC
>PNKD01000161.1 GCA_013822265.1 Leptothrix sp. (in: b-proteobacteria) | reverse complement strand
CCCAGGGCGTGGACCATGCCAGCGACGACCACCTCAACACCGGCGCCGGCGACCAGGGCTTGATGTTCGGCTACGCCTGCGACGAGACGCCCGAGCTGATGCCCGCGCCCATCTACTACGCGCACCGCCTGGTCGAGCGCCAGGCGCAGCTGCGCAAGGACGGTCGCCTGCCCTTCCTGCGCCCCGACGCGAAGAGCCAGGTGACGATGCGCTACGTGGACGGCAAGCCCCACTCCATCGACACCGTGGTCCTGTCGAGTCAGCACGCGCCCGAGTACAGCCTGGGTCACAGGATGACCGAGACCTTCTACGAGGCGGTGCGCGAAGAGATCATCAAGCCCGTGCTGCCGCACGAGTGGCTGACCAAGGACACCAAGTTCCTGATCAACCCCACCGGCCGCTTCGTCATCGGCGGCCCGCAGGGCGATTGCGGCCTGACCGGCCGCAAGATCATCGTCGACACCTACGGCGGCGCCTGCCCGCACGGCGGCGGCGCCTTCAGCGGCAAGGACCCGAGCAAGGTCGACCGCTCGGCCGCCTACGCCGCGCGCTACGTGGCCAAGAACGTGGTCGCCGCCGGCATCGCGCGCCAGTGCCAGGTGCAGGTGGCCTATGCCATCGGCGTGGCCAAGCCGATGAACGTCACCATCTACACCGAGGGCACCGGCGTCATCAGCGACGACAAGATCGCCGCGCTGGTGAACGCGCACTTCGACCTGCGCCCCAAGGGCATCATCCAGATGCTGGACCTGCTGCGCCCGATCTACGAGAAGACCGCGGCGTACGGGCACTTCGGGCGCGAAGAGCCTGAGTTCTCGTGGGAGCGCACCGACAAGGCCGCTGCGCTGAAGGCCGCCGCCGGCCTCTGAGACGAAGCACCCGGGGCGGCGAGGCCGCACTTCCGACGGGCGACGCGAGTCGCCCGTCGTCGTTTCCGGCGCCCCAGCCGCCGCGCTAAGCTGCGCCCCGTGCCTGCCACCCCACCCACCTGCCCTCACTGCGCCAAGCCGCTGGCCGCCTTGGCGCAGCGGCGCGGCGTGCCGCACTGCGGCGCTGCCGCCTGCCGCCAGCGTGCCCATGCCGCCACGCTGCAGGCCGGCTGGCAGCGCGTGGCCGCGCTGGCCGTGCAACAGGCCTCGGCGCTGCAGCCGTCGCTGCGCGAGCGGCCGCCCGTGGTGCTGTGGCTGCGCCCGGCGCAGCGCGAGATGGAACCCGTGGGCCCCGCGCTGCGCGAGTCGCTGGCCACGGCATGGCGCGCCGCGGTGGCCGAGGGCCACCGCCACGACTACGCCGGGCGCGACTCGGCCACCGCGTTGCCGGATGGTGCCCATGCGCTGTGCGCGCAATGCGGCGGCGCCTGTTGCACGCTTGGTGGCGGTTACCACGCCTTCGTCGACGCCGACGTCATTGGCCGCTGGCAGGCCGCCCACGATGGCGCCGGCGCCGAGGCTGCCATCGCCGACTACTTGGCGCGCCTGCCCGAAGAACACGTGCACGGCGCCTGCGGCTTCCAGGCCGCGGGCGGCTGCGTGCTGCCGCGCGAGCTGCGCGCCGACGTCTGCAACCGCTACGTCTGCGAGCCCCTGCAGGCCCTGGGCGACGCGCTGGCCGACGACAAGCACCGCGCCGCCGTGGTGCTGACGGCCGACGGCCGCAGGCTCGAGCGCGCAGCCCTGCTGCAGCGGGGCCAACGCCAGCCGCTGCCGGGCCTGGCCGGCCCCGGCGAGGCCGGCGCTTGAAGGCCCCCACGCTCGACGACCTGCGCCGCCACGCGGTGGCGCGCAGCCTGTTCACGCCCACCACGCTGGCCGCCAGCCTGCGCAAGCTGGGCTTCGTGCAGGCCGACCCGATACGCGCCCCGGCACGCGCGCAGGACCTGACGCTGCGCCACCGCGTCAAGGGCTACCGCGCCGGCGACCTCGAGCGCCGCTACCAGCGGCTCGACGTCGAAGAAGACTTCTTCGTCAACTACGGCTTCCTGCCGCGCGCCACGCAGGCCCTGATGCACCCGCGCACGGCGCACACGCCGTGGCCCGCGGCACGCTGGAGGCAGGCCCGTGCGGTGCTCGACTTCGTGCGCGAGCACGGCGTGGTGCACCCGCGCGAGGTCGACGCGCACTTCCAGCACGGCAAGGCGCGCAACTGGTTCGGCGGCAGCAGCAACGCCAGCACGCAACTGCTCGACGGCATGCACTACCGCGGTCTCGTGCGCACCGCGCGGCGCGAAGGCGGCGTGCGCCTCTATGCGGCGCGCGATGTGCACGAGGCCGCGCCCGACGCGGCCGCGGCGATGGATGCGCTGGTCGACGTGGTGGTGAACAAGTACGCGCCGCTGCCCGAGCGCTCGCTGAACGAGCTGGTCAGCCGCATCCGCTACGGCGCACCGCAATGGACGGCGCTGTGCCGCCCGGCACTGGCACGCGCCAAGCAGCGACTGCCCAGCACCGCGGCAGGCGGGCTGACCTGGTACTGGCCCGATGGCGAGAACCCCGCCAGCCGCCGCCACCTGCCCGACGAGCGCGTGCGCCTGCTGGCCCCCTTCGACCCCGTGGTCTGGGACCGCCGCCGCTTCGAGGCGCTGTGGGGCTGGGCCTACCGCTTCGAGGCCTATACGCCGGCCGCGCAGCGCGTGCGCGGCTACTACGCGCTGCCGCTGCTGTGGCGCGACCAGGTCGTGGGCTGGGGCAACCTGTCGCGGTGCGACGGCGCGTTGCAGGCCGACATCGGCTTCGTCGGCCGGCGCCCGCGTGACGCCGGTTTCAGCCGCGCGCTGGACGACGAGCTCGACGCCATGCAGCGCTTTCTGGGCGCCTGCGGGCCGGCGCCGCCGCGGGCCGGGTTCAGCACCGGCCCGCAGCGGCCAGCAACTCGGCGTTGACGGCGTTGCGCCGCAGGAAACTGTCGCGGAAGGGTTCGGGCACGTGCTCGGCGGCCGTGCGCTGCACCCAGGCCGCGCCCGCCTGCCAGTGCGCGGCGGCCGCCGCGGCGTGGCCCAGCGCGGTTTCGACCCGCCCGGCCACCAGCCACAGCTCGGGCAGGTAGAAGCTGTCGGGTCGGCGCTCGGCCACCAGGTGCAGCGCCGCCTCGGCATGCGGCCGCGCGCGCCGCGGCGCACCCAGCGCCAGCGCGCAGGCCGCCGCGCGCACGTGGCCGGCCAGCGCCATGCCCAGGCGCTCGCGCGCGCTGGCCCAGGCGGCCAGGCTGGTGGCCAGGGCCTCGCCCTCGTCGGCCGGCACGAGCCGGGTCGCGAACAGGCTGGCCACGCGGTGGTAGACGTCGTCGGGCTGGGCGATCACGGCCAGCGCCTGGCGCATCAGCGGCAGGCCGTCGCGGCCGAGCTGGTGCGCGAGGTCGGCGCGGTGCACCAGCCGCATCATGGCCAGGCCGGGCGGCAGGCCGGCGTGGTCGGCCGCCAGCAGCAACTGCGCGCGCGCCGGCTGCCCCAGCTGCTGGAAGATCTGCGCCAGCCGGTGCTCGGTGCCGGCCCGGTCGGCCACCGCACCGGCACGCTCGAAGGCCACCAGCGCGTCTTCGAGCAGCCCCATCGCCGGGCCCAGCCGCCCCAGGTCGCGCAGCCGGTGTGCCCAGGTGACGTGGGTCTGGTGCAGGCGCACCGTCGGTTCGCCGGCTTCGCCCGCACGGGCGATGCCGCAGGCCTGCTCGACCTGCAGCGCGGCACGCTCGACCAGGCCCATCTTGGCCAGCGTCGAAGCGGCGTTGGCCAGGGCGCGCCAGACCATGTCGGCGCGCCCGGCGCGCTGCGCGAGATCCCGCGCGGCGTCCCACGCAGGCAGCGCCTCGCGCAGGCGGTCGGCGTAGTCGAGCGCCATGCCCACGCCGCACCAGTAGTCGAACTGCATCTCGGTGGCGCCGTGGGCACGCACCCACGCGGCGAAAGGCTCGAGCAGCACCACGGCCTCGCCGGCGCGGCGCAGGTCGCACAGGGCGTCGGCCACCGCCAGCGCAAAACGCAGCTCGAGCTCGGGCCGGCCGGCGGCCCGAGCCGCGGCCTGCGCCTCGCGGCCGGCCTCGAGCTGCAGATGGGTCTCGCTGCGCGACATGGCCAGCGTGAGCGTCGCGTCCAGTGCCGCCAGGTGTTGCGCGGCGTCCTGGGCCAGCGCCTGCACCTCGGCCACGGCGGCCTGGGCCGCGGCGTCGGGCTGGCTGTTGCACAGCAGCCTTGCACGTTCGACCAGCGCCTCGAAACGCGGGCCGGCGAGTCCGCAACGCTGGTACGCGGCCGCGGCATCGGCCAGCAACGCCGCGGCATCGGCCGGCCGGCCGGCCTGCAGGGTGCGCTCAGCCGCGCCCTGGAAGGCCGCGCCCGCCTCGCGCCAGCGACCGGCCGCGGCCCAGTGCTGCGCTAGGCGCGCCGGCGCGCCCTGGCGCGCCGCCAGGAAGGCCGCCACCTCGGCGTGCAGCTGGCGCGCCACCGAAGCCGGCACCGAGGCCAGCGCCGCCTCGAAGATGAGGTCGTGCGCAAAGGCGCCGTCGACCAGCACCTGCGCGGCCTCGAGCTCGGCGATGGGGTCGGCCAGGTCGATGGTGCGCAAGGCCAGCACGTGGGCCGCCAGCTCGACGGAGAAGTCCGGCGTGGCCACGGCGGCGCAGCGCGCCAGCTGCACCGCGGGCAGCGACAGGCGCGAGATGCGGCGTTCGATCAACGCATGCACACCGGGCACGGCCAGGTGGGCCACCGCGCTGGCGCCCAGGCCCTCGGCGCCACCCTGCTGCCAGCCGGCCTTCAGCGTCTCGAGCAGGAACAGCGGGTTGCCGCCGCTGCGCCGCAGCAGCGCGGGCGCGGCCAGCTCGCCCGACAGGCCGGCCAGGCCCAGCGAGTCGAGCAGTTCGCTCACCTCGGGCGGGGTCAGTGGCTGCAGCGGCACGGCGGCGGCCGCAGGCCGCGACAGCCAGTCGCCGACGATGCGCCGTGCCACCGGCGACAGTTCGGCCAGCCGGGCGCCGAATAGCCAGCCCGCGGGCCGCGCGTCGACGACGTACTGCAGCAGTTCCAGGCTGGCGTCGTCGGCGAAGTGCAGGTCGTCGAAGAACACGCCGCCGGCCGCCGCCGTGCCAGGGCCGAACAGCGCCGCCACGGCATTGAAGAAGCGCGTGCGGTCGACGTCGCCGTGCAGCGACGGCGGTGCCTCGCCCAGCTCGGGCAGCAGCCGCGCCAGTTCACGCTGCAGCGGCGCGGGCAGCGTGGGCCACAGCGTGCGCGGCAAGGCACGCAGCAGGCGCGAAAAGGCGGCGTAGGCGCTGCGCTCGTCACCCGGCCGCGCGCCGGCGCAGATGGCAACGCCGTGGGCGGCGGCGAAGTCGCCGGCCAGCCGGCTCTTGCCCAGGCCGCCCTCGCCGCAGACCAGCACCAGCGCGCCGGCGGGCCAGGCCTGCGCCATGGCCTGCCACGCCGCGGCGCGGCCCACCAGCCGCGGCGGCCGCAGCACGGCCTCGGGCACGCGGCGGCCCGCAGGCAACAGGGCCAGCGGTGCCTGCGCCTGCTCGATGGTGGCCAGCAAGGCCAGCGTCGCGGCGGACGGCCGCGCACCGACCTCGTGCTTGAGCACACGCTCGCACTGGTCGAAGGCCAGCAGCGCAGCGCTGCGGTCGCCGGCCAGGTAATGCAGGCGCATCAGTCGGCGATGGGCCTCTTCGCTGGTGGGCGACAGCGCCAGCAGCTCTTGCGCATGGGCCAGGGCGTCGGGCCAGTCGGCGGCGGCCTCGGCGCCGTGGCACAGCTCGAGCAGCGACTGGCGCAGGCTGTCGCGGCGGCGCGTGCGCTGCTGCTCCAGCCAGGCATCGAACTCCGCGCCTATGGCCAGCGCGGCCTCGCCGAGCACGCCGTCGGCCTCGAACAGGTCGTGCGTGACGCCCTCGGCCAGCGCCAGCGTGGCGCCGTCGCCGAGCAGCGGTGTCGGGCCCAGCCGCCGCAGCTTGAACAGACGCTGGCGCAGCGAATTGCGCGCGGCCTCGGCGTCGCTGTGCGGCCAGAGCAGGGTCGCCAGGCGCGCGCGCGGCGTCGGCCCTTCAAGCGCCAGCCAGGCGAGCAAGGCGCCGTCCAGCAGCGACAAGGGCAGCGCCGCGGCGTCGCCTGCACGCAGCCACGGCGCCCCGGCCAGGCTCAGCTGCAGCACAGGTGCTCTTTCGGCAGTCTTCTTGGGCATGGCTTGGGTGGTCGCGACGAGCATAGCGGCGCGGCGCCGGCGTGGCGGCGGGATCGGGCGCGCCCGCGGGACGGACTGGCCCACCCGCCTTCCCCGGCGTCGCTCTCTCGTCCCGGGGGGTGCGGAGCAGCTTAGGCCGGCGGCCGTTAACGCCGCGTTATCCACCGCAGCGCGCGCCGGCCGCCGTCAGCGGCGGGCCGCCAGCACCGCGCGCGCCACTTCGGCGAAGCCCGGGCCGCGCTCTTGCTGCGTGATGTAGGCCGGCCAGCTGTGCAGTTCGGCCGCGAAGCGCCGCAGGTTGGCCACCCCCACCGAGAGCGGAAAGTGCCTGAACATCAACTGGTCGTTGGTGCTGTCGCCGACGTAGATCCAGCGCGCGATTTCCGGTTGCAGCTCGCGGCCGAACAGCCGGCGCGCCATCCACAACGCCGCGCTCCACTTGGTGTGATCGCCGAACCAGCCGTTGACGTGGATGCTGCTCACGGTGGCGTTCATGCCGGCACCCTGCATCAGCGCCACCACCTGCGCGATGGCCGCGGCCGGCAGCTGCGAGAACTCGCTGTGGTCGACGGCGATGTCGGTGACGCGGCCGGCACTGTCCTGCGCCAGCACGGCGCCCGGCACCTCGGCCAGCACGCGCCGGGCCACGGCCTGCAGGCGCAGCGCGTTGGCGCGGCGCGTGGCCTCGTCCTGCACGTACTCGGTACGCAGCGCGCGGCCTTCGCGGATCAGCGCCACGGCGCCGTTCTCGGCCACGATGGCCCGCACCGGCCAGGCACGCGCAAAGGGCTCGCTCCAGCCCAACGGGCGGCCGGTGATGGCCAGCACCGGCACGCCGGCGTCGGCCAGCGAGTGCAGTGCGGCCAGGGCCTCGGGCTCGATGGCGCCTTCGCGCGTGAGGGTGTCGTCGATGTCGGTCATCACCCCTTGCACGGCGGCCAGGGCCTGCGGCGGGGCCGCGGCCCAGGGCTGGCATTGATCGGCATCAAGCGCCGCCGTACAGGCCTTGTCGATCATCGAACGATCACCCCCCGCAAAGGCAACCCAGCCCATGGCCAAGGATACCCGCGCCCCTGACGCAAGCCCCGCCCGCCCCCCACGCAAGACCACGCGGCCACCCGCGGCGACGCGCCGCGCGCAGGCCGGCGACGTCGTCGACACGCGCACGCCGGGCACCGTCGAGCGCACGGTGGTCGACCGCGCTACGCAGCGCCGCGAAACCGTGACCACGCTGGCGCTGGCCGACGTGCTGACCCATCACGCACGCGAACAGGCGGCCGGCGACAGCGCCCCGGGTGCGGCCGGCGACTGGCTGCGCGAGGTCAAGGCGCTGATCGACGGCGCATCGCCCGACGAGAAGAAGGCGCTGCGCCAGCTGCTCTTCGAGCGTCCGCCCGCGGAGGGGCCGGCCATCGACCCCGACAGCGAACTGGCGCCGCGCTGGCGCGAGGGCGGCTACCCCTACAAGAACCTGATGTCGCGCCGCAACTACGAGAAGCAGAAGTACCGCCTGCAGGTGGAACTGCTGAAGCTGCAGGCCTGGGTCAAGGACACCGGGCAGCGCGTGGTCATCCTCTTCGAGGGCCGCGACGCCGCTGGCAAGGGCGGCACCATCAAGCGCCTGATGGAGAACCTGAACCCGCGCGGCGCGCGCGTCGTGGCGCTGGAAAAGCCCAGCGACGTCGAACGCGGCCAGTGG
>PNKD01000160.1 GCA_013822265.1 Leptothrix sp. (in: b-proteobacteria) | reverse complement strand
CTACACCGTCGTCGTCACGGCCAGCCTGCAGGTGGCCCCGCTGTACGTTGAGCAGCGTGTGCTCAGCGGCGAGGCCGGCAGCCGCGCCGTCACCGTGCAGCTGCCCAGCGGCGCGAGCACCGTCACCACGCGCGTGCTCTCCGCCGCGCCCTGGATGCAAGTGGGTGCGCTCGTCGGCGGCCAGGTGACGCTGAATTTCCGGCCCTGGCGCTCGGGTGTCTACAGCACCACGCTGGAGCTGCGCTCCGGCAGCGACCTGGTGCTGCTGCCCATCAGTCTGACGGTGAACAGCAGCGTGCCCGAGCGCGACCTCACGGCCTCGGCCGGCACGCTGAGTTTCACCACCAGCGAAAACGCCACCAGCGCGCCGCAGACGGTGACCCTGCTCAAACCGAGCTGGAACGCCGCCACCGCCGTCACCACCACCGTGGAATACAGTGGCACCGGCAGCGGCTGGCTTCAGCTGAGCGACCGCGCCGACGGCGTGGACGTGCGGGCCAGCGCGGCCAGCCTCGGCCGCGGCAACTACGCCGCCACGCTGGTCTTCACGCCCGAGCTGCCGGCCACGGTGCTGCGGGTGCCGGTGGCGTTGACGGTGGGCGCCGGCCTGGCGGCCCCGGCCGCGCGTACCCTGAGCGTCGACGCCGAAAGCACGGCCGCGACGCTGCAGGCCACGGTGCCCGTGCTGGTGGCCGAGGGCGCGGCGCAGGCCTGGACAGCGCAGAGCAGCCAGCCATGGCTGCAGCTCAGTGTCGACAGCGGTACCACCGGCGACAGCCTGGCCTTTCGCGTGGAAGCCGCCGCGGTGGCCGCCATGGACAACTTCGGCGAACAGCGCGCCACCGTGACAATCCGCTCGGCACTGGCCCACGTCAGCCCGGTCAGCTTCGACATCACGCTGGCCAAGCGCCTGCCCGAGGTGCAGCACATCGGCCCCTACCTGGCCATCAGCGGGCGGACGGCGGCGCTGACGCTTCGCGGCCGCGGCTTTGCCGGCATCGCCGACATCGCGGCCCGACTGCAGGCTGGCGGTCTGAGCGTCGGCGGCCTGACCCGCGTCAGCGACACCGAGGTGCGCCTGAGCATTGATCCGCCAGGCGCCGGCACGCTGGCTCTCGGCTTCACCAACGCGTTGGGTCTGGCGGGTGCCTCGGCCACGCTGCAGGTGGTGTCGCCGCAGACCCACGCCTACGCCGCCGTGCCCACCGGTGGCGCCAAGCGTGCCGTCGTCTACGACGCCCAACGGCGTGCGGTCTACGCCGTCAACGTGCAGAACGAGGTCCTGAACCGCTTCCGTTTCGATGGCAGCGCCTGGGTTCTGGACGCGGCCTCGGTGCCGGCGATCCTGGACGCCGGCCTGGGCCCCGACGGTACGTCGCTGATCGTCACGTCCACACCGGGCCGCATCTGGCTGTTGGACCCCGTCTCGCTGGCCACCAGCTTCACGCTCGACGTGCCCGCGGGGCTGGCGCGCAACCTCACCTACTCCGGTTACGGCATCTCGACCACCAGCGATGGCCGCTCCTGGCTGCCCACGGGCAGCGGCGGCTGGAACGAACTGGGCGTGTTTGACCACCGCACACGCAGCTTCGGCCCTCGCCCGAGCCAGCCGAACTTCAGACCCTCGTTCTACAGTGGCCCGTGGTCGATGATCTCGCGCGACGGCAACCGCATGCTCGTCGTGCAGTCCGGCGGCCTGTCGCCGGCGCCTGTGTCACTGGTGTTCGACACCAGCAGCAACCGGCTGGTGGACAACCCGGCGGGCCTGACCTACTTCTACGAGGGCTCGCTGTCTGACGACGGCGGGCGCGTGCTCATCGACGGCTACGAGGTTCGCGACCGCGATTTCGGCCTGGTCGGCCGTGTCACGCTACCGGCAACGCCTTCAAGGGTGCGCATGGGCAGCGTGCTGTCGCCCGACGGCCGTCGCGCCTATGTGTTGGTCTACGAGGAAGCCGCCTTCGGCTCGGCGCCGACCTCGCTACGCCCAAAGGTCCTCGTCTACGACAGCAGCACCGCCGACCCAGTGACCAGCAACCTGCCGCTGGTGGGCGAGATCGAACTGGCCGACTATCCCAGCTGTCGCGCCTTCAACGGCGGCGCCGACTGCGTGACCGCGGTACGCTCCACCATCAGCCCCGACGGCAGCACGCTGTTTTTCGTTGGTGACCGCAACCTGGTGGTGGTGCCCGTACCGTCAGCGCTGCGGGCTGCCGGCAGCACCGCCGATCGTCGCGCGCAGGCGCTGCGCAGAGCGCCGCAGGTGCAGACCTGGCAGCCGGGCACGGCGCGTTGAACCGGGCCGAGGTGATCGAGGTGGCCTGATCCCCGCCGATCTCCGCCGGGCCGGTTCGGGCCGATGGCGTGCCCGAGACGTTCCGGCGGCCCGACCGACGCGCCCCAAGTTTGAACCTTGACGCAGGTCGGCGCCGTGGCGAGACTGTCCCGCAGGGCCCCAGCGCCGCGGCACCATGACCGAACACCACATCGCCTTCTGGAACGTCGAGAACCTGTTCGACGTCGAGGACGCGCCGCCGAGCCGGCGTCCCGACAAGATCCGGCGCGCCTTGCACGTGGGCAGCGCCAGCAGCGAGGTCAAGGGCTGGACCCAGGCGGTGCTGGACCACAAGCTGGCGCAACTCGCGTCGGTCATCGGCCGCATGAACGGCGACCGCGGCCCCGACATCCTGGGCCTGTGCGAGGTCGAGAACCGCCACGTGCTGGACTTGCTGGTGGCCGCACTCGCGCCGACGGGACGGGCCTACGCCGTCGTGCACGCCGACACCCAGGACAGCCGCGGCATCGACGTCGCGTTCCTGTACGACGGCGCGGTGTTCGAGGTGGCACCCGGCGAGGTCTTCTCGCACTTCGTCGTCAAGCGCACGGCCACGCGCGACCTGCTGCAGGTCAACTTCCGCGACCGGCGGGGCCGGCTGCTGGCGTGCATCGGCAACCACTGGCCGTCGCGGCTCGGGGGCCAGTTCGAGAGCGAGCCCTTCCGCATCATCGCCGCCGAGACGCTGGCCTACTTCCACGAGCGCATCGTCGAGATCCACGGCAGCAACGTCGCGGTGCTGGCGATGGGCGACTTCAACGACGAGCCCTTCGACCGCTCGCTGAGCCAGCACGCGCGGGCCGAGCGGTCGCGGGCCAAGGTCACGCGGGCGCGATCACCGGCACTTCTGAACCTGATGTGGCCCGTCGTCGGCCAGATCAAGGGTACCCACTTCTTCGACAACAGGCCTGGCGTGCTGGACCAGTTGCTGGTGTCCAAAGGGCTGTTGACCGGCAACTCGGGCTTCGCGGTGCAGATCCCGAGGACGACCGTGGTGGCCTTGCCGGACATGGTCGCGGCCGGTCAGTACCCACAACCGCGCCGGCATGGCCGGCCGAGCAGCCCGGGCGACTTCGACCCGGACGGGTTCAGCGATCACTTTCCGGTCGCCACCGTCGTCACTGAGGCCTGAGGGGCGACGCGGGCGCTGGCCCCTTGGCCCGCCTGGGCTTCCACCAAGGCAGCGCGCGTGTCAGCGACAGCACCTCGCCCGCGCGCTGTGCGCCGTAGCCTGGCAGTGCCTGCAGCGCCTGAGCCCATGCCGGGCTGGCCAGGGTGCTGCGCAAGGCGGTGACGGCGGGCGTGTCCAGCGCGTCTTTCAGGCACACGAGGTAGTAGTCTTCCACCGCCAGCGGCCTGAAGTCGAGGCCGAACTCGCGTGCCGCCGCCTCGACGCCCAGCCCGAGGTCGGCCTTGCCCGAAGCGATGGCCGCCGCCACGGCGACGTGCGTGAGCTCGACGCGGCTGTCGCAGCCGTCGATGTGCGCGGCGTCCAGCCCGGCCTGCGCCAGCAGGTGGTCGAGCAGGCGCCGCGTGCCCGAACCGGGCTGGCGGTTGACGTAGCGGATGCCGCCCGCGGCCAACTCGCGCAGCAGCGCCGCGTTGTCCAGGGCTTGCCAGGCCGGGCTGGCGGCCACGCGCGGCCGCAGCATCAGCCCCTGCTGCCGCCAGTGGCTGGCGAGGAGCTTGTGCGTGCCGGGCCGCAGCAGCGGGCGCAGCGCGCGCGCGAACAGCGACGGCCCCGCCGCCGACGACCCGGCTGCCGACCGCGGCACGTGAAAGCCGGCGACGCCGCAGCGGCCGTCCAGCAGCGAACGCAGCGCCTCTTCGCTGCCCGCAAAACGCAGGCTGACGTGCAGCCCGTGCTGCTGCACGGCCAGCCCCTGCAGCCGCGGCAGGCCGAGGTCGTGGCTGGCGAAGACATCGAGCAGCTGCAGCTGCTCGTCGTCGGCGATGGCGAAGACGCGGCCGAGTTCGGTGCGCAGCGCCTCGACGTGCGGCGTCATCCGCGTGCGCGCCTGGCGCTCGGCCCACACCAGCCGCTCGGCAAAGGGCGTCAGCCGCGCCGGCTGGCCCTTGACCCAGACCACGAGCTCGCGGCCCAGCACCTGTTCCCAGTGCTTGAGTGCGCCCCAGACGTGGCGGTAAGACAGCCTCAGCGCCTTGGCGGCGTGGCCAATCGAGCCCTCGGACTGCACGGCCGACAGCAGGTCGAACAGCGGGTTCTCGATCTGCGCGCCGTCCTGGCCGCGGGCTTCGAAGGTGTATTGAAGGTGGATGCCGCGCGGGGTCATGGGCTCGGGGCTGGCACAGGGGGCTGCGGCGCGCAGTGTCGCACCGCGGCCGTCGCCGCCCCGGCGCCCTGCCGCGTCACTGCGCCGCGTTCGGGAAGAACAGCTGTTCACCGCCGATCTTGTAGGCCGCGATGGCGCCCTGGCCGGCCGGCGAGACGATCCAGTCCAAGAAGGCCTGCGCCAGGTCCTTCTTGACGTGGGGATGCCTGGCCGGGTTGACGACCATCACGCCGTACTGGTTGAACAGGCGCTTGTCGCCCTCCACCAGCACCTCGAGGTTGCCGCGGTTCTTGAAGCTCAGCCAGGTGCCGCGGTCGGCCAGCACGTAGGCGCCCGCCGAGCTGGCGATGTTCAGCGCCGGGCCCATGCCGCAGCCGCATTCCCTGTAGCCGGCGGGTTTGGCCGCGGCCATGTCGATGCCGGCCAGCTTCCAGTAGCGCAGTTCCGCGGCGTGGGTGCCACTCTTGTCGCCGCGCGAGACAAAGGCCGCGCCCTTGGCGGCCAGTCGCTGCAGCGCCGCGGCGATGTCCTTGCCGCGTGTGCCGGCGGCGTCGGCCTTGGGGCCGATGAGCACGAAGTCGTTGTACATCACGGCCCTGCGCGGCAGCCCGTGACCCTCGGCGACGAACTTCTCCTCGGCCACCTGGTCATGCACGAAGACGATGTCGGCATCGCCGCGGCGGCCGGTGTCCAGCGCCTGCCCGGTGCCCAGGGCAACCACGCGCACGGCAATGCCGCTGGCCTTGGTGAAGACCGGCAGCAGCTGCGTGAACAGGCCCGACTGCTCGGTCGACGTCGTCGACGACATCACGATGAACCTGTCCTGGGCCCGGCTGGCCGAGGGGGACAGGGCCGTGGCGGCGACAAGGCCGGCGGCGGCGAAGGCGGCAAGGAGACTTCTGCGGGAGACCATGGCGGGCGTGGGATCGGAACGGGGCCCTGGGGTGGCGGGATGCGGCGATTGTTCGCGGCCGTGCCCGCCATGGCGATATGTCGGCGGCTGCATAGGCGCGGGCGGCTTGCCGGCGCCGCCCGCGTGGCCCGGCTCCACTCAGCTCGGCGTGTAGGCCAGCCGCACGTAGATCGGCGCGAAGGCCTCGGCCTGCGTCACGTCGAGCAGGCTCTCCTTGGCCAGTTCCAGCATCGCGATGAAGGTCACCACCAGCACCGGCACGCCGCGCGTGCTGTCGAAGAGCTCGTGAAACTCGACGAAGCGCCGCCCCTGCAGCCGGCGCAGCACGATGCTCATGTGCTCGCGCACGCTGAGTTGCTCACGGCTGATGGTGTGGTGCTGGTTGAGCTTGGCGCGCTGCAGGATCTCGAGCCAGGCCTGGCGCAGGTCGTCGGCGTTCACGTCGGGCCAGCGTGGTGCCAGGCTCTGCTCGATGTGCACCTGCGCGCGCAGGAAGTCGCGCCCCAGTTGCGGCATGGCGTCGAGCTTGGCGGCACCGAGCTTGATCTGCTCGTACTCGATGAGGCGGCGCACGAGTTCGGCGCGCGGATCCTCGGGCTCCGCGCCTTCGGCCGATTTTTTCGGCGGCAGCAGCATGCGGCTCTTGATCTCGATGAGCATGGCCGCCATCAGCAGGTACTCGCTGGCGAGTTCGAGGTTGTGCTTGCGGATCTGCTCGACGTAGTCCAGGTACTGGCGCGTGACGCTGGCCAGCGGGATGTCGAGGATGTTGAAGTTCTGCCTGCGGATCAGGTAGAGCAGCAGGTCCAGCGGGCCCTCGAACGCTTCGAGAAAGACCTCCAGCGCGTCCGGCGGGATGTACAGGTCCTGCGGCATGCGGAACAGCGGCTCGCCGTACAGGCGCGCCACCGCCACCTGGTCGACCACGGCGGGCGAGGGGGCCGCTGAATCGGGCGCCAGCTCGGGCGCCAGTTCGGTGCTGCTCAAGCCTTGGTCTGGTAGACGTAGGGTTGCTGGGGCACCTTGGCCTCGTTCCACTCGGCCTGCTCGCTGCGGTCGAGGCTGCGGTCCCACAGCAGGGCACGGCCGGCGCGCTGCTCGGCTTCGAGCGCCGGCTTCTGGGTTTTCAACTGCTCGATGAACTGCGTCACGTCGGACTTGTAGGGTTTCCAGAACAGGGGCATGGAGGCTCTTCTCAGGCAGGACGCCGAATGGGTCGGGATTTTAGGCGCTGGCCGACAAGGGTAAGACCTAGGAGGTGGTTGCGAGCAGTACCCCCCTTGTTGTCAGAAAGCCGTAAGCACGGGATTCAACAGTCCATATCGCTGCAATCCGACCCCATGCTGACCTTCCTCAACCTTTCGCAACTCGTTCTGTATATCGCCTTGCTGGCCCTTGCCGGCCAGGGCGTCTTGTATGTGCTGGCGGGGCAGCGCCGCGACAGCAACTTCTTCTACAAGCTGCTGCAGGTGGTCAGCAAGCCTTTCACTCTGCTGGTGCGCAAGATCACCCCCAAGCAGGTCGGTGACCACCAGGTGCCGCTCGTCACCTTTCTGTTGCTGGCGGTGCTCTATGCGGCGGTCACCTTCGAGCGTGCCGATCTTTGTGTCACCCAGGGCCTGCTGGGCCAGGAAGGCTGCCGCTGATGGACCTCGGCTATAGCTTGGAGAAATGGCGCGCCATCGCGCTGCTGGTGCTGGGCCGAGAAGCCGCGGCGCGCGCGGTTTTCGACGGCCTGTTGCGGCGCTGGCCCGACGATGCCTACGCGCTGGCCAGCCGCGCCCACCTGCTGACGGAGGCCGGCGAGGTGCAGGCGGCGCTGGCCGACTCGCGCCGGCTGGTGGCGCTGCGAAGGGCGCACGGCGGCACCTGGTTCAACCACGGTTTCATGCTCGAGGCTGCTGGCGAGCTGGCCGAGGCCGAAGCGGCCTTTCGGCAGGCCACCTCGCTCAGCCCCGAGCTCGACCGCGCCTGGTACGGGCTGGGCCTGGTGCTGATCAGGCTCCAGCGCTACGACGAAGCCGTCGTCGCGCTGAAGAAGAACACCGAGCTGCAGCCGATGAGCCCTTACGGCTGGTACCAGTTGGCGCGGGTGCACGTCGACCGTGCACAGCCCGACGAGGCCGTGAAGATCATCCGCCACCTCAAGGGTTTCGAGCCCAAGGTGGCGGCGCAGCTCGAACGCGAAACCGGCCTGCTGGTCGGCAAGGCCGCGGCGTGACGCGCACGCTGGCCCTGGCATTGAAGTCCCTGCCGCCGGCCCTGCCGTCGGCACTGTTCCGCGCTGTGGGAAGCGCGGCGAAGTCCCCGAGATGCCCTACCCCGGGCGCCCTTCCAACCGAGAGG
>PNKD01000159.1 GCA_013822265.1 Leptothrix sp. (in: b-proteobacteria) | reverse complement strand
TGCCAGCCACCAAATCGACGACCTCAGGCGACCGCCAGGCTCACTCCTCAGTGGAATGTGGCGCCCGGCTCCAGGCTCATACCTCGTTGGACAAGACTAAGAGTTGCCGCGCGCCGAGCTGCGCCGCATGCTGGCCACCGCCTGGCCCGAGTTGCGCGTGGTGGCCGAGTGCGAGCACGGCCCGGCCGCGATCGAGGCCATCGCGGCGCACGCACCGCAGATCGCCTTCCTGGACATCCGCATGCCGGGCCTCAGCGGCCTGGACGTGGCGCGTGCTGCCAGCGGCCGCTGCCACACCGTGTTCACCACCGCCTACGACAGCCACGCCGTGGCCGCCTTCGAGGCCGGCGCGGTCGACTACCTGCTCAAGCCCATCGCCGCCAACCGCCTGGCGCAGGCCGTGGCCCGCCTGCACGAACGCCTGCAGGGCCAGGCCGCCGCGCCCGACCTCCAGGCGCTGGTGCAGCGCCTGGCTGGCCGGCTGCACGACGATGCACCGGCACGCCTGCGCTGGCTCAGCGCCAGCGTCGGCGACGTCATCAAGATGTTCGCCATCGACGAGGTGCTGTTCTTCCAGAGCGACGAGAAGTACACGCGTGTCGTCACCACCGGCGACGAGGCCCATGTGCGCAAGCCGCTGCGCGAGATCGCCGACGGGCTCGACCCCGAGGTGTTCTGGCAGGTGCACCGCGGCACCATCGTGCGCGCCGCAGCGATCGCCAGGGCGCAGCGCGACGAGCTCGGCCGCATCACGCTGCACCTGCGGCAACACTCCGAGAGGCTGTCGGTGAGTCAGGCCTGGGCCTGGCGATTCAAGCCGATGTGATCGCCGCGGGGGTTGGCGCCGGCCGCGCACGACGCCGCGGCCGGGTGGGTCGCCCGGCCATGCTGGGGCCTGTGCCTTGCTCTATGTGCCGCCTACGCCCCATGGACCACAGCCCCTCCCACGAGCCCGATGCCGACGCCCTGCGGCCGCCGCCTGCCGCGGCCGAGGCGGACGAGGCCGGCAGCTTGCAGAGAACCTGGCGCGGCGCTTCGGCCGGGTCGCCGATGCCGCCGGCATCGGCCACCGGACGCTGGCGCCGGGCGAAACACGCCCCACGCGCAGCCCGGGGCTGCGCGCGCTGTTCGGCCTGCTCGGCAACGCCATCAAGTACCTGCAGTGCCGGTGATCGCGCTCCCGGCCAACGCCATGCCCGAGGACATCCAGCGTGCACTGCGCGCCGGCATGGCCGACTGCGGGACCGAACCGCTGGATCTCGAGGCCTTCACGGCCACGATGGACAGGATGTTCGGCCCGCCGCCGGCCTGCGACACCGGGCGGCGGGCCCAGCCGTCAGGCGGGCTCGGGCACCAGCCCGCGCTTTTGCAGCAAGGGCCGCACGGTGGCGGCGCGGCCACGGAAGGCGGCATAGGCCGCACCCGGCTCGACGCTGTTGCCGGCGGCGTAGACATGCCGGCGCAGTGCCTCGGCCACCGTCGGGTCGAAGGGGCTGCCGGCCTCGGTGAAGGCGTCGTAGCCGTCGGCGTCCAGCACCTCGGCCCACAGGTAGACGTAGTAGCCCGAGGCATAGCTGCTGCCCGCGAACAGGTGCTGGAAGTGCACGAGGCGGTGGTTGATGCCGACGCCGTGCGGCAGGCCCTGGGCGCGCAGCAGCCCGGCCTCCCAGGCGCAGACGTCGGCCGGCGGCTCGGCATCGGCCAGCGAATGGATGGTCAGGTCGGCGATCGCACTGGCGGTGTAGCGCACCGTCTCGTAGCCCTGGCCGAAACGCTGCGCGCGCTCGAGCCGCTGCACCAGCGCCGACGGGATGGGCTCGCCGGTCTGGTGGTGGCGCGCATGGCGCTGCAGCACCTCGGGCTCGAGGATCCAGTGCTCGAAGATCTGCGAGGGCAGCTCGACGAAGTCGCGCAGTACCTGCGTGCCCGACAGGCGCTCGTAGGTGACGTCGGACAGCAGGCCGTGCAGGCCGTGGCCGAATTCGTGGAACAACGTGCGCGCGTCGTCCAGGCTCAGCAGCGTGGGCGCGCCTTCGCCGCCCTTGGCGAAGTTGTTGTTGTTCAGGATCACCGGCAACTGGGCGCCGCCGCCCTCGGCATTGCGGTGCTGCCAGCGCAGGTTGCTCATCCAGGCGCCGCTGCGCTTGGTGGGCCGCGCGTAGTTGTCCTGCAGGAAGATGCCCGTCACGGTGCCGGCGGCATCCCGCACCTCGTAGGCCTTGACGTCGGGGTGGTAGACCGGGATGTCGGCGCGAGGCGTGAACTGCAGGCCGAACAGGCGCTGCGCGCAGTCGAACGCCGCCTGCACCACGCGGTTCAGCTCGAAGTAGGGCTTGACCTCGGCATCGTCGACCGCGAACCGCTGCCGCCTGACCTTCTCGGCCCAGAAGCGCCAGTCCCAGGGCTCGATCTCGCCCGTCTCGCCGTGCTCGCGCATGACTTCCAGCAAGGCCTGGCGCTCGCGTTCGACGGCATCCAGCGCCCGCGGCCAGACCTCGCCCAGCAGTTGCTGCACGGCCGCACGCGTGCCGGCCATGGTGTCGGTGAGGGCATGGTCGGCGAAGCAGGCGTGGCCGTGCAGCCGCGCCTGTTCGTGGCGCAGGCGCAGGATGTCGCGCACCACCTCGCGGTTGTCGTGCGGCCCGGCATGCTCGCCACGGCCCGTCCAGGCGCGCCAGGCCTGCTCGCGCAGGTCGCGCCGCGTGCTGAAGCTCAGGAAGGGCACGACCAGCGACCGCGACAGCGTCACCACGTGGCCGGGCAGGCCACGGTCGAGCGCGGCCTGGCGCGCATTGGCACGCACGAAGTCGGGCAGGCCGGCCAGGTCGGCCTCGCCGTGCAGCGCCAGTTGCCAGCCCGATTCGTCGTGCAGCACGTTCTGGCCGAAGGCCGTGGTCAAGCGCGCCAGCTCCTGCATCACCTGCGCGTGGCGCGCCTGGGCGGCGGGCGCCAGCTGCGCGCCGGCGCGCACGAAGTCGGTGTGCACACGCTCGAGCAGGCGCAGCTGCTCGCTGCTCAGGCCCAGGGTGTCGCGCTGGGCGTGCAGCGCGGCGATGCGCAGGAACAGTGCCGCGTCGTTGTAGACGGCGCTGTGGTGGGCCGCCATCGGCGCGGCCATGGCGCGCTGCACGGCCTGCAGCTCGGGGCTGGTGGCCGACGAGGTCAGGTTGTAGAAGGTCGCCGCCACGCGCGCCAGCCGGCGACCGGTGCGGTCGAAGGCGGCCAGCGTGTTGTCGAAGCTCGGCGCTGCAGGGTTGGCGGCGAGGGCCGCGAGTTCGTCGCGGTGGGCCTGCATCGCCGCACGCAGCGCAGGTTCGAAGTGCGCGGGCTGCAGTTCGGAAAACGGCGGCAGGCCATGGGTCGTCTGCCAGTCCTGCAGCAGCGGGTTGGCCCCGGTCACGGCGGGTTCACTTGCCGGCACGAATGGCCTTCTCGTCGTCTTCGCGGTAGCGCCGGTTGGCGCACTGGTCGACCCAGTCCTGGCGCTCGATCTCGAGGGCCTTGGAGGCCTCGTTCCATTGCGCGTTGCGCTGGTTCCAGTCGGCAACACGGGTGTCGAGTGCCGAGATGCGGGCGTTGTAGGCGACCACTGCCGCCTGGCTCTCGGCCATCACGGCCTCGCGTTCGGCGTCCAGCGGCTTCTTCTGCGCTTCCAGCGCCTCGCGCTCGCGCTTGAAGTCGTTGTTCTGGCGCTCGGCGGCCATGCCCGTGCGGCCGGCGGCGCTGAACTCGGTGAAGCGCGTGTTCCACGACTCCACCTTGGCGGCGTAGTCGCGCAGCCGCGCCGAGAGGTCGTCGGCCTTCTTCTTCAATTCGTCGAGTGGCGCCTTGGCCGCGCGTGCCGAGTCCTGCTCGGCGGTGACGGCGGCCTTCTCCTCGTCCAGCGGCGCGCGCCGTGCCTTCAGTGCGTCGAGCTTGGTGCGCACTTCCTCTTCGCCCTTCAGGCAGATGCGCAGCTCTTCGCGGGTGAGCACAGGGGCGGCCTTGCCGCTGCTGGCGCCCGAGGCGCCGCTGAGCGTCAGCGTGCCGGCGGCGTCGGCGGCGGGGGCGGGCTTGGCCGCGGCAGGCTTGGCCGCGGCAGGCTTGGCGACCGCGGGCTTGGCCGGCGCAGGTTTGGCAGGCGGGGTCTGGGCCTGGGCCTGCCATGCAAAGGCCATGCACAGCGCGCCGAACAGGAAGGGCTTCAGCATCGTCATCGTCCTCGAAGGTCATGTCGCCGGGCATGCCGGCAAAAGGCGAATGATGCCACCGGGCCCGGCCATGCGGCCCGCTGCTGTGGCACAGTGCGCAGCCTCTTCACGCCTGCCCAGACATGCCCACGCCGAACTTCCAAGTCCGCACCCCCGCCCCCGCCGGCCACGCCAGGCCCGGAGCCCGCTGATGGCCATCAAGGCCACGGTCTACAAGGCCGCCCTGCAGATCGCCGACATGGACCGCGGTCTGTACGCCACGCACCAGGTGACGCTGGCGCGCGAGCCGTCGGAGACCGACGAGCGACTGATGGTGCGGCTGCTGGCCTTCGTTCTCAACGTGCCGGCCGACGACCACGACGGCGCGCTGGCCTTCGCGCGCGGCGCCGCCGACGCCGAGGAACCCGATCTCTGGCAGCGCAGCCTGGCCGGCGAGCTGCGGCAGTGGATCGAGGTCGGCCAGCCCGACGAGCGCCGCCTGGTGCGCGCCGCGGGCCGTGCCGAACACGTGGCCCTCTACGTCTACAGCAGCGCGGCCCACATCTGGTGGGCCGGCGTGCAGGGCAAGCTGGCGCGGCTGAACAACTTGTCGGTATGGCAGCTGCCGGCTGCGCAGAGCCAGGCGATGGCCGCGCTGGCGGCGCGCTCGATGCAACTGCAGGTCACCGTGCAGGACGGTCAGATCTGGGTCGGCGACGCCGACCACAGCATCGAGGTCCACCCCGTCGCACTCAAGCTGCCGGTCGCCCGCAAGCCATGATGAAGACACCCGCCCGCGTTATCGCCCTTCTCATCGCCTGGGTCTTCGTCCTGGGCAGCACCTTCAGCGCCATGTCACAGACCCCCACCGCCGACCAGGACCCCTACCTCTGGCTCGAAGACGTGCAGGGCGAGCGTGCGCTGGCCTGGGTGCGCCAGCGCAACGCCGAGAGCGAAGGCGCGCTGCAGGCGCGCCCGGGTTTCGCGGCGCTGCGCACGCGCTTGCGCGAGGTGCTCGACAGCAAGGAGCAGATCCCCTACGTCTCGCGCCGCGGCGACGCGCTCTACAACTTCTGGCGCGACGCGGCCAACCCGCGCGGCCTGTGGCGGCGCACCACGCTGGCCGAGTTCCGCAAGCCCCAGCCGGCGTGGGAGGTGGTGATAGACCTCGACGCGCTGGGCAAGGCCGAGGGCGAGAACTGGGTCTGGGCCAGCGCCACCTGCCTCGGCCCCGAGTACCGGCGCTGCATGGTCGCGCTGTCGCGCGGCGGCGCCGACGCCACGGTGGTGCGCGAGTTCGACACCGTGGCCATGCGCTTCGTCGACGGCGGCTTCAAGCTGCCCGAGGCCAAGACGCAGCTGAGCTGGAAGGACGCCGACACGCTGTACGTCGGCACCGATTTCGGCCCCGGCACGCTCACCGACTCGGGCTACGCGCGTGTCATCAAGGCGTGGAAACGCGGCACGCCGCTGGCGGCCGCCACGACGGTGTTCGAGGCCCGCAAGCAGGACGTCGCGGCCTATGTCGAAGTCGATCGCACGCCCGGCTTCGAGCGCACGTTGTTCGGCCGTGCGATCGACTTCTACAACACCACCAGCGAGTTGCTGCAGGGCGCGTCACTGAGGCCGATAGACAAGCCGGCCGACGCCAAGCTGGACTTCTGGCGCGAGCACGTGCTGATCGAGCTGCGCAGCGACTGGACGCTGGCCGGCACCACCTGGCCTCGCGGCTCGCTGCTGGTGGGTGACGCCGCGGCCTTCCTGAAGGGCGAGCGCAGGTTCACCGCGCTGTTCACGCCCACCGCCACGCGCTCTCTGGCCAGCTACGGCGCCACGCGCAGCAGGCTGCTGCTGGACGTGCTGGACAACGTGGCCAGCCGCATCGAAGAGTGGATGCCGGCCGCCGACGGCAAGGCCGCCTGGACCCGCCGCGAGATGCAGGCGCCCTACCCCGGCAGCCTGGCCATCACGCCGCTGCACGACCCGCTGTTGAAGGAAGATGCGCTGGCCGAGGCCTACCTGCTCAACGTCGCCAACTTCCTGCAACCCGACACGCTGCAGCTGGGCCAGGCCGGCAGTGCCGCCGCCGACGCCCGGCGCGAGGTGCTGAAGTCGCGCCCCAGCTTCTTCGACGCCACCGGCATGCGCTCCGAGCAGCGCTTCGCGCGCAGCAAGGACGGCACGCGCGTGCCCTACTTCGTGATCTGGCCCAAGGGTGCCAAGGCCGACGGCAGCAACCCGACGCTGCTCTACGGCTACGGCGGCTTCGAACAGTCCTACACACCCTGGTACTCGGGCGCCATCGGCCGTGCCTGGACGGGCCAGGGTGGCGTCTACGTGCTGGCCAACATCCGTGGCGGCGGCGAGTTCGGCCCCGCCTGGCACCAGGCCGCCGTGAAGGCCAACAAGCAGAAGAGCTACGACGACTTCGCTGCCGTCGCCGAAGACCTGATCAAGGCCGGGATCACCAGCGCCCACCACCTGGGCATCCAGGGCGGCAGCAACGGCGGCCTGCTGGTCGGCGCGGTGATGCTGCAGCGGCCCGAGCTCTTCAACGCCGTCGTCTGCCAGGTGCCGCTGCTCGACATGAAGCGTTATCACAAGCTGCTGGCCGGGGCCTCGTGGATGGCCGAGTACGGCGACCCCGACCAAGCGGAAGACTGGGCCGCGATCAGCCGCTACAGCCCCTACCAGAACGTGCGCAAGGGCCAGACCTACCCCAAGGTGCTGTTCACCACCAGCACGCGCGACGACCGCGTGCATCCGGGCCACGCGCGCAAGATGGCTGCGCGCATGCTCGAGCAGGGCCACCCGCTGCTGTACTGGGAGAACATCGAAGGCGGCCATGGCGGCGCCGCCGACAACGGCCAGCGCGCGCAGATGATGGCGCTGGAGTACACCTTCCTCTGGCAGCAACTGGGCGGGCGCTGACGCCAGGGCCGGCGGAGCAAGGGCCGATGCTGCACTGGATCGACGACAGCCTGCCGCTGCCGCCGGCCAGCGCCGCGCTCGGGCACGACACCGAGCTGCCCGGCCTGGTGGCCGCCGGCGGGCACGTCACGCCGCACCGTCTCGACGAAGCCTACCGCCAGGGCCTGTTCCCCTGGTACAGCGCCGGCCAGCCCGTGCTGTGGTGGAGCCCCGACCCGCGCATGGTGCTGTACACCGCCGAGTTCCGCCTCAGCGCCAGCCTGCGCAAGACGCTGCGCCGCTTCCTGCGCACCCCGGGCTGCGCGCTGCGCTTCGACAGCGCCTTCGACCGCGTCATGCAGGCCTGCGCCGGCACGCCGCGGCCCGGGCAGGACGGCACCTGGATCGTGCCGGCCATGGTGCGCGCCTACACGGCCTGGCACCGCGCCGGCCGCGTGCACAGCGTCGAGACCTGGATCGACGGTGAACTGGCCGGCGGCCTGTACTTCGTGAACCTGGGCCGCATGTGTTTTGGCGAGTCGATGTTCACGCGCCGCACCGACGCGTCGAAGATCGCGCTGGCCGGCCTCGTGGCCGCCTGCCGGGCACGCGGCATCGCCATGATCGACTGCCAGCAGAACACCGGCCACCTGGCCAGCCTGGGTGCGCGCGAGATCCCGCGCGCGGCCTTCCTGGCCCACCTTGCCGGCGCCGTGGCGGCTGCTGCGCCGGTGGATTGGTCCTATGATGAATCGTCCTGGGCGCTGTTGTGGCCGCCCACCCCGCCCTGAGGCCCGACCTGCTGCGCGACGCCCGCCGAGACACCGCGTGACCCACCCCAAGGAACTACCGCTGCGGTCCTTGCAGTTCTATGCAACGGCCCCCTACCCCTGCAGCTACCTGCCCGACCGGCACGCACGCTCGCAGGTGGCCACGCCCAGCCACCTCATCCATGCCGACACCTACTCGGGGCTGGTGGCCAACGGCTTCCGGCGCAGCGGCATGTTCACCTACCGCCCCTACTGCGACGGCTGCCGCGCCTGCGTGCCGCTGCGCGTCCCGGTGGCAGGCTTCCAGCCCACGCGCAGCCAGCGCCGCGCGCACAAGGCGCATGCCAACCTGAAGGCGCGCGTGCTGCGCCTGGGCTTCGTGCCCGAGCACTACCAGCTCTACCTGCGCTACCAGAGCGGCCGCCACAGCG
>PNKD01000158.1 GCA_013822265.1 Leptothrix sp. (in: b-proteobacteria) | reverse complement strand
CACGGGCCGGCAGGTGCCAGCCTGGTGCACTGCAAGCAGCGGCAGGTCAGTCGACCTGCGGCACCACGTGCACGGTGATCTCGGCCACCACGTCGCCGTGCGGCGCCACCGACACAGGGTGCTCGCCCACGGTCTTCAAAGGGCCGTTGGGCAGTCGAACCTGGCTCTTGCTGACTGCCAGGCCCATCTTGGACAGCGCGTCGGCGATGTCCTGGTTGGTGACGCTGCCGAACAGGCGGCCGTCGACGCCGGCCTTCTGCGCGATGCGCACGGTCTTGCCGGCCATCTGTTCGCCCAGCGACTGCGCTGCAGCCAGCTTGGCCGCGGCGACCTTTTCGAGCTCGGCGCGGCGACCCTCGAATTCCTTGATCGCGGCCTCGGTGGCGCGGCGCGCCAGCTTGGTCGGAATCAGGAAGTTGCGGGCATAGCCGGGCTTGACGTTGACGACGTCACCCAGGTTGCCGAGCTTGGCGACCTTGTCGAGAAGAATGATCTGCATGGGGTGCTCCTCAGACCTTGTGCTGGTCGGAGTACGGCAGCAGCGCCAGGAAGCGCGCGCGCTTGATGGCGGTGGTCAGCTGACGCTGGTAGTAGGCACGCGTGCCCGTCAGGCGGGCCGGCGTGATCTTGCCGTTCTCGCCGATGAAGTCGCGCAGCACGTCGACTTCCTTGTAGTCGATCTGCTCGACCTTGGCGACGGTGAAGCGGCAGAAACGCTTGCGGCGGAACAGCAGCGACTGGTTGTTGCGCTTGGGGCGCTTGTCCTTGGAAAAACGACCTTTACCACGTGGCGGGGGCATAGTCAGCTCCGTATTGATTTCAATTCTGTTGATCCGGATCGGGCGCGCTCAGGAGCTCGACCGAGGTGATATGGAACAGCAAACCGCGTCCGTTGCGCGCGCTGGTGATGAAGCCGGTGTAGAGCGACATCGAACCCAGTTCGGCAGCCAGCAGGCCCTTCGTCACCGCCCCTATCGCCACCGCCCTCATCTCCATCGAGACCTGGCGGGGCTGGCCGTCTTCGCTGACCAGGGACTCGTGCTTCAAGCTCAAGTCCAGGGCCGGCAAGCCGGCTGGCGTGTAACGCAGCGCCGCCCTTTCCACCAGTTGGGCCGAGAGCAGCAGCCGGTTCATGCCGGGCTGCGGCACGGGGCCGCCGGTGGTGGACGCTGCAGGCTTTGTCAGGCCGAGGCCTCCTGGCGTTCCTTGCGGGCTTCCTCGCGCTCGACGGCCTTCATCATGATCGACGGCGTGATGTCGGCCTTGTCGCGGCCTACCGTCAGGTGGCGCAGCACGGCGTCGTTGAAGCGGAAACCGGTCTCGAGTTCGGTCAGCGTCTCGATGCCGCACTCGATGTTCAGGCACAGGTAGTGCGCCTTGACCAGCTTCTGGATCATGTAGGCCAGCTGGCGCCGACCCCAGTCTTCCACGCGATGAACCTTGCCGCCGCCAGCGGTGACCAGGGTCTTGTAACGCTCCAGCATGGCCGGAACCTGTTCGCTTTGATCCGGATGGATCAGCAGAACGATCTCATAGTGACGCATGAACACTCCTTGTGGATTCCGGCCGATGCACGCCTCGGTGATCGAGACGCGGCAGGGCTCGGGGGTGGAAGCCGCCCCGATGCGTCAACATGACGGGTGCGGCAAGGAAAGCCCAGAAGTATAGCACTGCACACCCCGTTGAAGCTGGGGTCGGGCAGTCCGTCAGCGCCCGTCAGCGCTCATCGGCCGCCGGCACGCGCATGCGGTCGACCAGGGCCAACTGCTCTACACCAGGCGGGCGCGTCAGCAGGCTGAAGGCGACCATGGCGATCAGGCCGGCCGGCACCGCGAACACCGCCGCGGCTATGGGCTCGACGCCCAGCCACTGCGTCTCGGCCAGGGGCCGGGCAACGCCCAGCAGCTTGCGCAGCGGCGGCAGGTTGGTGGCCATGTACCAGCCACACACGACCAACCCCGCCAGCATGCCGGCCACGGCGCCGGCGCGGTTGGCGCGGCGCCAGAAGATGCCCAGCACCAGCGCCGGGAAGAACGCTGCCGCGGCCAGCGAGAAGGCCGCGGAGACGAACTGCAGGATGTCGGTGATCTTCAGTGCCGCGATCAGCGCCGCGAGCAAGGCCACCACCATCACCAGCATCTTCGACGCGATGACCCGCGACACCGCCGCCGCACGGGGCTTGAAGATGCGGAAGTAGACGTCGTGCGAGAGCGAGTTGGCGATGGTCAGCAACAGGCCGTCGGCCGTGGACAAGGCGGCGGCCAGGCCACCGGCGGCCACGAGGCAGGTCACCCAGTAGGGCAGCCCGCCGATCTCGGGCGCGGCCAGCACGACGATGTCGCCGTCGATGGCCAGCTCACCGAGCTGCAGCAAGCCGTCGCCGTTGATGTCGCGCACCGAGAGCAGGCCGGCGTCGACCTTGGACCAGCGGCTCACCCACTGCGGCAGTTCGTCGAATGGCAGGCCGACGACGTGGTGCAGCACCTCGTGCTTGACGAGCACGGCCAGTGTCGGCGCCACCAGGTAAAGCAGCATGATGAAGAACAACGACCAGGCCACGGAACGCCGCGCCTGCGCCGCCGACGGCGTCGTGTAGTAGCGCGTCAGCACGTGCGGCAACGCTGCCGTGCCCATCATCAGGCAGAGCATCAGCGCAATGAAGTTGATGCGCTCGGCCTGGAAGCGGCCACGCGCCTGCTCGTCACCCGCCGGGTCGCCGGTGGCGAAGGGCAGCGTCTGCGGCGGCATGCCGGCCAGCGGCGCGGCGCGCTCGAGCGCACGTTCACGCTCACGCTCGTAACGCGCACGCGCCTCGTCCTCGGTGCGCGGCCGCTGCACGTACTCGCGCTCGGCGCGCTGCACCTGCAGCAGCGGCGCGCCGGCTTCGCGCAACTCCGCAATGAGCCGCGTTTGTGCCGAAGCGTCCCTGGCCATCGCGGCGCGCACGTCCTCGAGCTTGATCGTGGCCTCGTCGGCCAGTTCACGCTGGCGCCGCGCCACGGCCAGCTCGGCCGGGTCCTGCGCCAGCTCGCGCTCGCGCGCCGCGTTCTGCTGCAGCTGCGCGCCGTAGGAGAAGGCCGCCAGCGGGTTGCCGGTCTGCTTGACGGACAGCCAGGTCAGCGGCACGAGGTAGGCCACGATGAGCACGATGTACTGCGCCACCTGCGTCCAGGTGACGGCGCGCATGCCACCGAGGAACGAGCACACCAGCACGCCGCCCAGCCCGACGAAGATGCCGAGCTCGAAGCTGAAGCCCGTCAGGTGCGATGTGATCAGGCCCACGCCATAGATCTGCACTACCAGGTAGACGAAGGACACGGCCACCGCCGATGCCGCTCCGATCAGGCGTGGCAACTGCCCGCCATAACGGGCGCCGAGAAAGTCGGGCACGGTGTACTGCCCGAAGCGCCGCAGGTAGGGCGCCAGCAGCACGGCCAGCAGCACGTAGCCACCGGTCCAGCCGAGGATGTAGGCCAGGCCCGCGAAACCGTGGAGATAGAGCACGCCGGCGGTGCCGATGAACGAGGCCGCCGACATCCAGTCGGCGGCCGTGGCCGCGCCGTTGTACATCGCCGGCACGCTGCGGCCGGCGACGAAGTACTCGGCCTCGTCGGCGGTGCGGCACAGGAACCCGATGCCGGCATAGATCGAAACGGTGACGACGAGGAAGCTGGCGCCGATCCAGCTGCGCGGCAACCCGGCGTACTCGGCCAGGGCCATGACGCCGATGAGCGACGCGAAGCCGAGCAGGAACAGCGCGTAACGCCGCCCGATCACGGCGGCCCGGCCGAAGATGAGACGCTGTCAGGGCCGGCGCGCTTCTGCGCATCGCTTTCGCGACGGTAGCGGGCCTCGAGGCGCTCCATGCGGACGATGCAGATCACGATGATCAGCAGGAAGCCCAGCAGTGCGCCCTGGCTGGCGAACCAAAACCCCAGCGGGAAGCCAAGGAACTGCCACTCGTTGAGGTCCCGAGCAAACCAGGGCGCGAGCACGCTGAACAGCAGCCAGGCGCCGAGCAGGCCCAGCGTCAGCCGCATGGTGGCTGTCCAAAGCCGTTGCCCGGGCGTGTCGCGCATGGCGCGGATTGTGGTGCAAGGCCCCAACCCGCCCGGGGCTGGGCGGGTTAGCGCTAGCGGGGCAAACCCGGCCCGGCGCCGCGAGGCGCCAGGCCGGCCGTTCAGCGCGCGGCCAGGCGCAGCCAGGTGTCGACGACGGTGTCCGGGTTGAGCGAGATCGAGACGATGCCCTCCTGCGCCAGCCAGTCGGCGAAGTCGGGGTGGTCGCTGGGGCCCTGGCCGCAAATGCCGACGTACTTGCCGGTGGCCCGGCAGGCCGCGATGGCGCGCGAGATCAAGGCCTTCACCGCCGGATCACGCTCGTCGAAGTCGCCGGCCAGCTGCTCGATGCCCGAGTCGCGGTCCAGCCCCAGCGTGAGCTGCGTGAGGTCGTTGCTGCCTATGGACATGCCGTCGAAGTGCTCGAGGAACTGCTCGGCCAGGATGGCGTTGCTGGGCACCTCGCACATCATGATCAGGCGCAGGCCGTCCTTGCCGCCGTCCGCGGCGCGCTGCAGGCCCCGCTCGGCCAGCATCTGCTTGACCTGAGCGGCCTGCTTCACCGTGCGCACGAAGGGCACCATGATCTCGACGTTGGTCAGGCCCATGTCGGTGCGCACGCGCTTGATCGCCTCGCACTCCATCGCGAAGGCGTCGCTGAAGTCGCCGCTGATGTAGCGGCTGGCGCCGCGGAAGCCCAGCATCGGGTTCTCTTCGTCGGGCTCGTAGCGCGTGCCGCCGATGAGCTTGCGGTACTCGTTGCTCTTGAAGTCGGACAGCCGCACGATGACGCTCTTGGGCCAGAACGCCGCAGCGATGGTCGCGACGCCCTCGGCCACCTTGTCGACGTAGAAGGCACGCGGGCTGGCATGGCCGCGGGCCACCGACTCGACCGCCTTCTTCAGGTCGGCGTCGATGTTCGGGTAGTCGAGGATGGCCTTGGGGTGCACCCCGATGTTGTTGTTGATGATGAACTCGAGCCGCGCCAGGCCGACGCCGCTGTTGGGCATCTGCGCGAAGTCGAAGGCCAGCTGCGGGTTGCCGACGTTCATCATGATCTTGATCGGGCAGTAGGGCATCTCGCCGCGCACCACGTCGCTGATCTCGGTTTCCAGCAAGCCGTCGTAGACGTAGCCGGTGTCGCCCTCGGCACAAGACACCGTCACCAGAGCGCCTTCGTGCAGCTGCTCGGTGGCGTGGCCGCAGCCCACCACGGCCGGGATGCCCAGCTCGCGGGCGATGATGGCCGCGTGGCAGGTGCGCCCGCCACGGTTGGTGACGATGGCGCTGGCGCGCTTCATCACCGGCTCCCAGTTGGGGTCGGTCATGTCGGTGACGAGCACGTCGCCGGGCTGCACGCGGTCCATCTCGGCCGTGCTGCGCACCAGCCGCACCGGGCCGGTGCCGACCTTCTGGCCGATGGCGCGGCCCTCGGCCAGCACGGTGCTCTTGGTGCGGTCGCCCTTGATGCGGAAGCGCTGCTCCAGCTTGCCTGCGGCCTGGCTTTTCACGGTCTCGGGGCGCGCCTGCAGGATGTAGATCTGGCCATCGACACCGTCCTTGCCCCACTCGATGTCCATCGGCCGGCCGTAATGTTTTTCGATGATCACGGCGTAGCGGGCGAGTTCGGAGACCTCGGCGTCGGTCAGCGAATAGCGGTTGCGCTGCTCGGTCGGCGTGTCCACGGTCTGCACCAGCTTGCGTGGCTGCGACGCATCGGCGGGCTTGTCGGTGGCGCCGGCAAACTCCATGCGCTGCAGCTTGCTGCCCAGCACACGCCGTATGACGGCGAACTTGCCGGCGTTGAGCGTGTGCTTGTGGACGTAGAACTCGTCGGGGTTGATGGCCCCCTGCACCACCAGTTCACCCAGGCCGTAGCTGCTGGTGATGAACACGACGTCGGGGAAGCCCGACTCGGTGTCTATCGTGAACATCACGCCGGCCGAGCCGAGGTCGGACCGCACCATGCGCTGCACGCCGGCCGACAGCGCCACCTCGGCATGCGTGAAACCCTTGTGCACGCGGTAGCTGATGGCGCGGTCGTTGTAGAGCGAGGCGAAGACCTCCTTCATGCGGTGCAGCACGTCGGCGATGCCCGTCACGTTGAGGAAGGTCTCCTGCTGGCCGGCGAACGACGCGTCGGGCAGGTCTTCGGCCGTGGCCGACGACCGGACGGCAAAACTGGCCTGCGGGTTGCCGGCCGACAGGTGCGCGAACTGCTCGCGGATCGCGGCCTCCAGGTCGGCCGGCAGCGGGGTGTCGATGATCCATTGGCGGATCTGGGCGCCGGCTTCGGCCAGCGCGCGCACGTCGTCGACGTTCAGCGTGGCGAGCTTGTCGGCAATACGGTCGGCCAGGCCACCCTGCTGCAAGAACTGGCGGAAAGCATGCGCCGTGGTCGCGAACCCGCCGGGCACGCGCACGCCGGTGGCGGCAAGCTGGCTGATCATTTCGCCGAGGCTGGCGTTCTTGCCGCCAACCGCCTCGACGTCGGTCATTCTCAGGTGTTCGAACGGGGCGACCAGGGCGGTCGCCAGGGTGGCTGAGGACATGGGAGAGCTCCGTGATGTGACAAAACCGGTGCTTCCGCAGCCAGATCAGCGGCCCATGCCCACGCAGCGGCATGTTGTGTTTTTTGGGGTCGGTGCGTGGGGAACAAGGCGGGGGCGGCGAGGCGGAATCTTGACCCCGATTCTAAGGAGTTCTTCCTTATGATGGCCCTTACGCCGCCCCGGCAAGACGCAATTCCCGCACCTTCATGACCGAACGTTCCGTCTTCTTCGTCTCGGACGGTACCGGCATCACCGCCGAGACCTTCGGCAACTCCATCCTCAACCAGTTCCCGACCAAGCCGCGCCATGTGCGCCGGCCCTTCATCGACACCGTCGAGAAGGCCGAGGTCGTGCTCGGCGAGATCAACGAGACGGCGGCGAGGGAAGGCAAGCGCCCCATCGTCTTCATCACGCTCGTCAACGACGACGTGCGCTCCATCGTCACCGGCGACCACTGCAAGGGCATGGTGCTCGACATGTTCCGCACCTTCGTCGAGCCGCTGGAGGCCGAGTTCGGGGTCAAAAGCAACCACCGCGTCGGGCGCTTCAGCGACGCCAGCGAAAGCCGCGAGTACAACGACCGCATCGACGCCATCAACTTCAGCCTCGCCCACGACGACGGGCAGAGCGCGCGCAACCTCGACATCGCCGACGTCATCCTGCTCGGCGTCAGCCGCAGCGGCAAGACGCCGACCAGCCTGTACCTGGCGATGCAGCACGGCATCAAGGCCGCGAACTACCCGCTGATCCCGGAAGACTTCGACCGCGGGCGCCTGCCCACGCCGCTGGCCCCGCACAAGCGCAAGTGTTTCGGCCTGACCATCACCCCGGAGCGGCTGGCGCAGATCCGCAACGAGCGCCGCCCCGACAGCAAGTACGCCTCGCTGCTGAACTGCCGCTACGAAGTCAACGAGGCCGAAAGCATGATGCGCCGTGAAGGCATCGCCTGGCTGAGTTCGACGCACAAGTCGATCGAGGAGATCGCGACCACCATCCTGCGCGACCTGCGGCCCGACCGGCTGATCTACTGACCGCGCCGCGCCGACTCGTACAGGCAGACCGCGGCGGCCGCGGCGACGTTCAGCGACTCTTCACCGCCGGGCTGCGGGATGCGCACCTGCAACGCACAGCGCGCCAGCAGCGCCGCGGCGACACCTTGCCCTTCGTGCCCCAGCACCCAGGCACAGGGCCGTGGCAGCCCGGCCTGCGGCAGCAGCGCGCCAGCGTGCGAACTGGTGGCCACCAGCGGCACCTGCAGCGCCTGCAGGGCCTCGGGCTCCAGACCCTCGATCAGTCGCAGGCCGAAATGCGCCCCCATGCCGGCGCGCAGCACCTTGGGCGACCACAGCGCCACCGTGCCCTTGAGCGCCAGCACCTGCGGCACGCCGAAAGCCGCGGCGCTGCGCAGCATGCTGCCGACGTTGCCGGGGTCCTGCACGCGGTCGAGCACCACGGCGGCACCGTGCGGCAGCAGCGCCGGCGCCACGGGCAGGTCGATCACGAAGCCGATGGGGGCCGGCGACTCGAGCCCACTGAAGCCCCTGAACAGTGCCGCCGGCACGAGCGCGATGCGCGGCGCCCAGGCGGCCAGCGCGCGCACCGCGGGGCGCGGCCAGGCGTCTTCGCAGACCACGGCCTGCAGCGCCGCGCCGCCGCGCTCGCGCAGCGCCGCGCAAAGGTGCTCGCCCTCCAGCCACAGCTGGCCGGTGCGGCGGTAGGCCGCGCCGTCCTGCGCCAGCTTGCGCAGGCGCAGCAGCAGCGGGTTGTCGCGCGAGGTGATGCGCACGGGTTCACGATGCGGCGCACCCGGACGAACGGGCTCGCTCATGGTCCGCTCATGGCCCGCTCAT
>PNKD01000157.1 GCA_013822265.1 Leptothrix sp. (in: b-proteobacteria) | reverse complement strand
ATCAAGCAACGAGACTTTCCACCAACACGCCGCGGATCACGCCTTGCGCACCACGAACCGCAGGTGCCAGAACCTTTGTCACCGCCGCTGGACGCCGCACAAGGCTATCGATCGGCGAGCCTGTGTTGTCGCCGACGATGAAGCCGCCCGGAGACGCGGTCGAACGCGCAACGCAGGGCGCGGGTTTCGCCGATAGGCCGCTGCAGCGCTGCACCGGCTGCGCCGCGCCCCGACCACCAGCGCATGGCCGGCGCGGCGCAACCGGAAGCTTCACCGCAGTCGCTGCCGGCGCGACAGCGCTAGGCCACGCGCTCGCCGCGCCTGACCCGTCGCGCTCGCCGCGCGCAGCATTGCGCGCCTGTCAGGTCGGCCTTGGATCTATCGGGTTGGTCGCGGCCCGGCAGCTGCAAACTGAGGGTGGTCGCTATCGCTGGCGCGACGGCTGAGGGGGGTTTGAAGTCACGCGGTGCGTGACCAGCCACAACCAAGACCTGCACCTCGAGGAGGCGATGCTCGAGCACCTCTTCGGGTACGGCGTGTCGGGCGCCTAAGCCGTCAAGGCCGCCGAGCACTGCGGGCAGAGTCTCTTGCTGCCCCGCACCTACTCGGCCAAGATGCGCGGCGCCGTGGTGGCACCCAACGCTGCGGACGGCGTGGTGTTCGGGCTGCGGCCGGCCTCGGTCAACCAAGGCAGCAGGCGCTCCACGTAATCGGTCGGCAGCAGGTGGCCGCCGGCAAAGCGCAGGTGCTGCTTGCCGGCGCCGGGCAGGGCCTCGAACAGCGCAGCGTTCTCGTCGACGCTGGCGTGGTCGTCGTCGTCGCCCGTGAGCAGCCACACGCGGGTGGCGGCCAGTTGCGGCGCCACGTTGAGCGGCGCCACCACGGCCACCCTGTTGGTCAGCCCCGGCGGCACCATGGCGGCCACGGCGCTCACGCGGCCATCGGTACCGGCCAGCAGCAGCGCCATCTGCGCGCCCATGCTGTAGCCGGCGGCGCGGATGTTGTTGCGGTCGAACTGCGGCTGCTGCGTCACCCAGTCGACCAGCACGCGCCAGTCCTTCACGGTGTCGACGATCAGGCGCTCGTAGGGCTCGCGCTCGCCCCACCAGTGCAGATTGCGCAGCAGCTCGCGGGGGGTCAGGGGCTTGTCGGCGTTCTTGCGGCCCCCATGCTCACGGGCATCGAGGGCCATGACCACGTAGCCCTGCTGCAAGGCCAGTTCGGCCAGGCGGTGGGTGTTCTCTCTGGTTCGCTTGCCTTTGATTTCAGCCTCCGACCAGCGCCCGTGCGAGCGGCCCATGGCGTGCAGGCCCAGCAGCACGGGGCGCGGGGACGCCAGCACGGCCGGGTCGGCGGGGTAGACGATGCGGCCGCTGGCTACCGCGCCGTCGAAGCTGGACACTGCTAAATCGCTGGCCCAAGCCGCGGTCTGGCCGACGGTGATGCGCTGCGGCGCGCCGAGCTGCACCGCGGCCGGCGTCAGGGCCGCGGTCGTTGTCGCGTGCGCGTAGCGCGCCGCCAGCTGTTCGGGCGTGATGTCGTAGGGCTTGAGCGCAAAGAGCGCCCACCAGAGTGCGCCAAGGGCGCCGGCAGAGCCGAGAAGGGTGAACATGACTGTGCGTACCTTGCGAGGCCAGGAGTTGAGTTTCATCGTGGTATGTCAGTGCCCTGAATGGCGACGGACACCGGCAGACTATTCAGCGGGGCGTGAAGGGCAAGTGAAGCCCGCAGACTCGCTCAGCGTGGCGCAGGTATGCCCTTGCTCGTGGCTGAGCGTGAGGCTCAAGCCATGGCGCTCGGCCAGCCGCCGCACGATGGACAAACCCAGGCCCTGACCGCTGCTGGCGGGCCCCTTCAAGCCCGGCTGGCGGCCCGCCGCACCTTCGGCCAGCAGCGCGGCCGGGGGTGCATCGCTGACGTTGCAAAGGCTCAGATTTTGTGCATCGGCCTCGATGCGGATCTGCGGCGAGCGTGCGTGTGCCAGCGCGTTGGCCAGCAGGTTGGCCACCAGCAACTGCGTCAGTGCCGGCGGCCAGCGCCGCGTGGTCCGCGGCGATACCTCGAGCTCGATCTGCACCCCCTGCTGTTCGAGCAGCGGCGCATGCGCGAGCAGGGTCTGCTCGAGCACCGGCAGCAAGGGCAGTTCATCCGCCGGCGCTTGAACCGGCACTTCGCGTGCCAGCGCCAGCAGCAGCTCTACCGTCTGCTGCAGTTGCCACAGCGCGGCCTGCATCGATGCCATGACGGTCTGCTGTGCCAGCGGTGCCTGCTGGCGCAAGCGCTCGATGGCCAAGCCCAGCACCGCCAGCGGCGTGCGCAGCTCGTGGCTGGCGTCGGCGGTGAACGCCTGCTCGCGGGCGATGAAGTCGCGCGTGCGCTGGTGCAGCGCGTCGAGGTGGCGTGCCAGTTCGCCCACCTCATCGTGCGCCAGGCCTTGTTCCAGACTGGCCAGGCTGCTGGGCAGCGCGTCGGGCCGGCTGCTCGCCACGGCCTGCGCCAGGCGGGCCAGCGGTGCGCTGGTCCGCCTGGCCAGCCCTGCCGCCAGCAGCAGCGCCAGCGACACGGCCGCGAACCCGCAGGCCAGCAGCCACGCGAGCAGTGTCTGGCGCAGTGGCCGCACGACGAGTTGCTGGCTCACCTCGGCCACCAGCAGGGAGCCGTCGGCATCCAAGCGCAGCAGGTGGAAGTGCCGGCCGCCGTCGCCTTCGAGCTCGTTGCTGCGAGGCCACGCGGCGCGCTGGCGCGCCAGGTCGGCGGGCAGGCCCTGGCCCTGCGCGTAAAGGCTGACGAAGGGCAGCGCCGGCGCGGTCCAGGCACCGTGGGTGTTGCGGTGCAGGCGCTGCCGATCGGCTTCGGCGCGCAGTGTGGTGACGAAAAACTGGTCTTCCACCGCGTAGACAAACAGCAACGCCAGGCCGCCGAACAGCGCGCCGACCAGCACTGCGTAGCCAGCCAGCGCCCGCGTCAGCCGGCGCTGCAGCCGCGGTCGGTACGGTGTCACCCGGGAACGTCCAGCCGCAGGCCCACGCCATGCACCGTCTTCACCAGCGACTGTGCGCTGCCAAGCGCCTGGCGCAGCGTGTAGAGGTGGCTGCGCAGCGCGTCCGACTCCGGCGGTTCGTCGGCCCACAGCTGGCGCAGCAGTTCGCTGCGGCTCACCGTGCGCGGCCAGGCCTCGGCCAGCGCCAGCAGCAAGCGGTAGGCCTGGCCCGACACCGGCAAAGGCTGGCCGGCGCAGTGCACGCTGGCGCTTCGGCGGTCAATGCGCAGCGGCCCGCGCTCGAGCAAGGGGCTGCGGCCCAGCTCGCCACGGCGGGCCAGGGCGCGGCAGCGCCACAGCAGTTCGTCGCTGGCGAAAGGCTTGAGCAGGTAGTCGTCGGCCCCAGCTGCAAAACCATTGCCCTTGTCGGCCAGCGTGTCACGGGCGGTGAGCATCAGCACCGGGATGTGGCGGTCTGCCTCGGCACGCAGGCGCTGGCAGACCTGCAAGCCGTCCAGTCCCGGCAGCCCCAGGTCCAGCAGCAGCACGTCGGGCGGCTGTTCCAGCGCCAGCTGCAACGCGAGCCGCCCATCACTAGCTTCATCGACGTGCCAGCCGGCACCGGCCAGCACGGCGACGATTTGCGCACGCAGCGCGGCATGGTCTTCGGCGACGAGGATGTGCGGGGCCGGGGTTGGAATGTCGGACATGTCCGATGAGTTTAGGGTCCAGTTTGTGAAATGTTTGTCAAGAGATGCCGCTGGAAGAAGCTGATCACCCGGCGATCGATCCCGCGCGGGCGGGCGCGGCTGAAACCCTGCGGTTCGTTCGGCAAGCGCGCCGCCAGACCCTGCAAACACTGCGAGTGCTGCAGGGCAGCTGCTGCGCCGCGCGTTCCACGCGCACCGGCTCCCGGCAGCCGAAATCCCAGCGCCGGGCGACATGACGGATGGCCATCTCGACGCCCGCCACGAGCAGCAGGAGCAGGAAGAAGTCCCGGATCATGTGGAACATCAACGACTGCTCGAATCGGCGGACGCCGGGCGCGGGATCGGACTTACAGCTCCAACAAGAGGACCCCGGCCGGGATGCGGTCGTGCACTCGATGAGGGCGCTGCTTGGCGTGGCGCCTCGCGCTGTGCCCGCGTCGCCGCGAGCGGCACGTCAGGGCGCGAGGTTCAGGGTGATCACAGGTGGGTCGCAGCGGCTGTCGGGCAAATGGATGACGACTTCCACGTCGGCCGCATCCAGCTGCGCTGGCAGCTCGTCGCGCCAGACCTGATGCCCCCGCATCATGTGAAAAGGTACTTCGGTGGCGGCGGCTCGGCAGGGGCGGCCGCTGCAGGAGGCGGTGGGGTCAGTGCTGCCGGTGCAGTCGGACTCCGGGCCTGCACCGGCCCCCAGGCCAGCACGGCCACCCAGGCCAGTACAGCCCCTGAAGCTGCGCAGGAACGCAAGTTCGAACGGATGGTCAGCACGCTGGAATCCGTGAGGCGGCGAGGCGCCAGATTCTAGGTTCTGCCCTCCTCCCGCCACCGGCTGGCCGCGTCTGGGCGAGTCTCACTCGCCTCTCTTCGACCGCAGGCCCTGCAGCGGCCGAACCCAGACTCATCGGCGACTCAGCGAGACCGCATAGCTGCCGGCCCGCGCAGCCAGCGTGGGGGTCGAGATCTGCATCGACAGCCTCTGGCTCGGCCATCCGTGCCGGCGGCCCGAATTCGAAGCGGTGTTGACGCTGGGGCGCGAGAAGTTCTCCGATGCGGGCTTCTTCGTGAAGGCGTACGAACGTGCCAAGGCCATTGGCGAACCTCGGCAGCGGGCGCTTTGCTGCGTGAACCTGTGGCGACTTTGTGTTGCGATTGGTGCCAGTTCAGGTGCGCACGCAGCGCTGCAACGTACAGCACGCGAACAATTCATCCAGTTGCTCTTGCGTGCCACGCTCGACCTCGATGTTCCCAAGACCCTCGCGAGACAGCTGGGAAGCATGGAGTCCGGGATCAAGTCGCGACGGCGCGCTTGACGTGACCGGCGGGCTTGATCGTCAACGTCGGCTTAGCCGCCAGCATTCCAGTGAGCCCTCCGACCGCAGCGTCGGCTGGGTGAGTTCGTCCGAAGCTGAAGCGGTCGTCCAGGCGATGCAAATTGGCAGGACACATCGACCGTTCGCTTTGTGAGTGCAGCGGTCCTTCGGGGCGAGCCGGCGCGAAGGTCCGGTCTCGGCCGGCACTGACTTTCGGCCCGCCAACGCGAATGTCTCAGACCGGTCTTGTCGCGAAGTTCGCACAGGCGGTTCATGCCCCCGACTCGACTTCAAACGGCCAACAGCCCTTTGGCCTGCGCCACCGTCACGGTCGCCTCAACCCCTGCGGTGAAGCGCAGGAAGTCCAATTCGATCCCGTCGGAGAAGATCACGCCGTTGTCGGGCATCTTCGAGCGCAGTCTCAGCGGCTGCTCGCGGGTCACCGGCCCGAAGGTCAGGTCCGTCTGAGAGGCCTTGCTTTGAAACGGCTCCCGCACTGCAAAGGTCAGTTGCTCGGCATCCCAGGCCTGAGCCTCGTAGACAAGCGGCTGGCCCGGCTGCAATCGCTGAACGATCGATGCCGCCCCGGCGACGACACTTTTCATCCAGGCGGTGGAGCCGAGGCCGGTCGACACGATCACCCCCGATGACGACTGGGCCTCGCAACGCCCGCCAATCTCGATCTCGTACAAGGCCGAGGTGTGGCTGCGCGGCCCGATGAACAGGTCGTTCACCGCGCGCATCGACTGCCCGTCCGTCAGCTTGACCTGCGCCATCGTGACTGCCTTGGCCGGCCGCCGGCCCGCCGCCACCTCCGGCAGCACGGCCGCCAAGTCCTGCGGCCGGAAGGGCAGCAGCACGCCGTCCCAACGCGAAGGTTCGGGGTTGAGGCCGATCAGCGGCTGGCCGTCGAGGTACTTCATGGTGTTGGCCACCAGGCCGTCCTGACCGAGCGCCACCACGATGTCTTCGGGTGCGAACACAAAATTGGGCAGGTAGCCCCGGTCGACCACCTGGTAGCGCCCCCAAGCCTGCAGCGCCTCGACGGTGAGCTGCAGCCCCTGCGCGTAGGCGGCACTCTCCTTCAGATAGTCGCCGAAGTCCGCGCCCAGGTGTTCGACATAAAAGCGTGCCTGACCGAGCGTGTGGTGCCGCGCAATCAGCTCTTCCAGGCGCGTGCGGCGCGTGACGAGCACGACCTTGCGATCGCCGCTCACGAAGCCGCCTTGCCGGTGCGCGAAACGGCCATCAGGCTCTGCAACAATTCGGGCGACATGTTGAACTGGCCGATGCTGCCGGCCCGTTCGGCAATGCCACCGAAGGCCTGCGCGATCAACTGGCCGGGCTGCATGCCGGTGGCGGCCAGAGCCTGGATGGTTCGCGGGTCAGCGCCCTCGAGCGCCTGCATCACGGCCGACACGCGGTGCGCCTCGGCTTCGGCGATCGTGCGGCTGTTGCGTGCCTGCTCGTCGACGAAGGCCTTGCGTTGCGTCTCCAGTTCCACGTCGGCCGCCATTTGCTCGGTGCGCAGTTCGTTGTCCTTGCGCATCGCGGCCGCCTTGGCCTCCATCTTTGTTTCCTGGATCTGACGCTTCTTGTGCTCCACAGCGATGTCGGTGTCCAGTTCGTTCTGCCGAATCGCCCGCTCCTTTTCTACCGCCGACATGCGGCGCAGGTACACCGCATCGTCCGCAGCCTTCAGGTTCGACTCACGCGCCTGGGCCTCCAGCGCCCGGGCGATGTCCGGTGTGGGCTTGATCGCCATCACCGAGACACCGAGGACCTCCAGACCCAGCGCCTCGATCTCCGCCTGGCCTGCCAGTTGCCCTTCGGCGGTTCTGGCGATCGTCGCCGAAGCGCGCAGCGCCTCCTTCAGCCCGAGGCTTTGGACGGCCTGCTGGACAATGACCTCCACTTGCAGGGCGACCCGTTCGCCCAGGCGCTGCGGGTCTTCGGAGACATACTTGCCGTCGGCCGCGAGCGCGAAGTCCATCATCGCGGAAATGCGGCGCGGGTCGGCGATCCGGTAGGTCACTTGGCCCTGCACGGTCACGCTCTGGAAATCTGCCGTGACGAGTTCCAGCATGAAGGGCCGGTCCTGACTGGCCAGCGGTACTGCCACCAATGTGCTGAGGGGTGCGTAGTAGTAGAAGGATTGGCCCGCTCCTTCACGCACGAGTTTGCCGCCGCGAAAATGCATCAGGTGGACGGTGGGTTGGGCCTTGATGAACCGAATGCCAAGCATGGTGCGTTCCTTCCTGTACAAGGTTGTACAGTACAACCTTTGTGAGTTGGACAATACAACCTACAATTCGTGCCGTCAAGCATGGGGCGACGATGAACCCGAAATCACAACGGAGTGCCAAGACGACACCGACCGCGGATGACGCAGGGCTGGTTCGCCCGTTGACGACGGTGGACGTGGTGATATTCACGGTTTTGGAGGGCGCACTACAGGTGTTGCTGGTGCAACGACCGCAATCAGCGGACGAGCCATTTCCGGGGCGCTGGGCGTTGCCAGGCGGCTACGTGGACGTGGCGCGCGACACCACCCTGCTGGCCTGTGCACGCCGCAAGCTCAAGGAGAAGACCGGGGTGACCAGCCCCTATCTGGAACAGCTGGGGAGTTGGGGCGGCCGAGACCGCGACCCGCGAGGCTGGTCGGCCACGCATGTCTACTTCGCGCTGGTACCGGCCGAAGACGTCCGTCTGGTCAAGGGCGGCAATGCCGCCGATGTCACATGGATTCCGGTTGACGTCACGCTCGGTCGACGCGACATGGCATTCGACCACGCCGATCTCCTGGCAGCCGCCGTATCACGGCTGCGCGGCAAGGTCGAGTACACCTCTCTGCCAGCGTATCTGCTGCCGGAACCGTTCACGCTGCCGCAACTGCAGCGCACGTACGAGGTGATCTTGGGCAGGTCGGTCGACAAGAGTGGCTTCCGAACCCGCACGCTCGCGGCGGATTTTCTGGACGAAGTCGGGATTGTCGAGGGAGACTCCAACCGGTCTGCGGTGGCCTATCGAATGCGCGATCGCGATGCCGTGGTGACCTTTCCGCGGACCTTCAGCCCGAGGACCTCAAAGGAGTGCTCTGCAACGTCCTGACGGGCTCGACGGCTACGCAACGGTTCGAGGCGTTGCAACAGTCGCAGGCCGTGCGCATCAAGATCGAAGCCGTGTCGCTGGACGGCACGAGCATCAAGGCGCATCCGGATGGCACCGGAGCGCCAAAAAAAGACGGCCCGCAAGCCACTGGCAAGTCCCGAGGTGGATGGAACACCAAGATGCATATGGTTGCCGCGGATGCTCGCACGGCCATAACGTTCTCGTTGTCCCCGGGGCAAGCGCATGACGCGCCAGAGGCGCACGCACTGCTGAAGAGGAGGGGTGCTCCGAGCCTATGAAGTCGGCCCTGCGAAACCCCGGGAACCCGCATGGATGCTAGCTTTCCCGGGTGAGCCCCAATCGTGACTT
>PNKD01000156.1 GCA_013822265.1 Leptothrix sp. (in: b-proteobacteria) | reverse complement strand
TCTACGGCAAGCCGACGACGATCAACAACACCGAGACCTTCGCCGCGGTGCCGTGGATCATCAACCACGGCGGCCAGGCCTACCTCGAGTGCGGCAAGCCCAACAACGGCGGCACCAAGATCTTCAGCGTCGTCGGCGACGTCAACCGGCCCGGCAACTTCGAGGTGCCGCTGGGCACGCCCTTCGCGAAGCTGCTCGAACTCGCCGGCGGCGTGAGGGGCGGGGCGCTGAAGGCGGTGATCCCCGGCGGCTCCTCAGCACCCGTGCTGCCCGCCAAGGTGATGATGGACACGACGATGGACTACGACGCCGTCTCCAAGGCCGGTTCGATGCTCGGAAGTGGCGCGGTCATCGTGATGAACGACAGCCGCTGCATGGTCAAGAGCCTGCTGCGCCTGAGCTACTTCTACCAGCACGAAAGCTGCGGCCAGTGCACGCCCTGCCGCGAAGGCACGGGCTGGCTGTGGCGCGTCATCCACCGCATCGAGCACGGCCAGGGCCGAGCCGACGACCTGGCGCTGCTCGACTCGGTGGCGCACAACATCAAGGGCCGCACCATCTGCGCGCTGGGCGACGCCGCGGCGATGCCGGTGGAGGGCATGCTCAAGCACTTCCGCGACGAGTTCGCGCACCACATCGAACACAAGACCTGCATGGTCTCGGTTCCCGCCTGAGAAGCCTGAGAACAGCGCGCCATGGCCGACATCCAACTCGACGGCAAAACCGTCACCGTAGCCGACGGCAGCATGGTCATGCATGCGGCCGAAGCCGCGGGCACCTACATCCCGCACTTCTGCTACCACAAGAAGCTCAGCATCGCCGCCAACTGCCGCATGTGCCTGGTCGACATCGAGAAGATGCCCAAGCCCATGCCGGCCTGCGCCACGCCGGTGACCAACGGCATGATCGTGCGCACCCAGAGCGACAAGGCGCTCAAGGCGCAGCAGTCGGTGATGGAGTTCCTGCTCATCAACCACCCGCTCGACTGCCCCATCTGCGACCAAGGCGGCGAGTGCCAGCTGCAGGACCTGGCAGTGGGCTACGGCGGCAGCGCCAGCCGCTACGCCGAAGAGAAGCGCGTCGTCTTCCACAAGGACGTGGGGCCGCTCGTCAGCATGGAAGAGATGAGCCGCTGCATCCACTGCACGCGCTGTGTGCGCTTCGGCCAGGAAGTGGCCGGCGCGATGGAGCTCGGCATGATCCACCGCGGCGAGCACAGCGAGATCACCACCGTCACCGGCGGCACGATAGACAGCGAGCTCTCCGGCAACATGATCGACCTCTGCCCGGTCGGCGCGCTCACCAGCAAGCCCTTCCGCTACAGCGCACGCACCTGGGAGCTCTCGCGCCGCAAGTCGGTTTCGCCGCACGACAGCACCGGCGCCAACCTCGTCGTGCAGGTCAAGGCGAACAAGGTGATGCGCGTCGTGCCGCTGGAGAACGACGACGTCAACGAGTGCTGGATCGCCGACCGCGACCGTTTCGCCTACGAGGCGCTGAACGGCGAATCGCGCCTGACGCAGCCCATGATCAAGCAGGGCGGCCAGTGGCAGCCGGCCGACTGGAACACCGCGCTGGCCTATGTCGCCGACGGCCTGAAGCGCGTCAAGACCGAGTTCGGCGGCAGGCAGGCCGGTGCCGGCATCGGCGCGCTGGGCCATGTCTCCTCGACCGTCGAAGAGCTGCACCTGCTGGCCAAGCTCGTTCGCGGCCTGGGCAGCGAGAACGTCGACCACCGGCTGCGCCATGCCGACTTCGGCGCCGCGCCAGCGGGCAGCGCACGCTGGCTGGGCACGCCCATCGCGTCGCTGTCCGGGCTGAACCGCGCGTTCGTGATCGGCAGCTTCCTGCGCAAGGACCATCCGCTGTTCGCGCTGCGGCTGCGCCAGGCCGTGCGCCACGGCGCGCAGCTCAGCAGCCTGCACGCCGTGCATGACGACTGGGCGATGCCGGTGGCGCACACGCTCACCGCCGCGCCCTCGGCCTGGCTGCAGCAGCTGGCCGACGTGGCCGCCGCCGTCGCCAAGGCCAGGGGCATCGCCGCGCCGCTGCCCGCCGACCCCGGCCCGCATGCCGCGGCCGTGGCGGCGTCGCTGCTCTCGGGTGAACGCAAGGCCGTGCTGCTGGGCAACGCGGCGGTTCAGCATCCGCAGGCGTCGGCGCTGCTGGCGCTGGCCGGCTGGATCGCCGAGCACGTCGGCGCCAGCGTCGGCGTGCTCGGCGACGGTGCCAACGCCGTCGGCGCGCAACTCGTCGGCGCGCTGCCCGGCCCCGGCGGCCTGAACGCCGGCCAGATGCTGAGCCAGCCCATGAAGGCGTTGCTGCTGCTGAACACCGAGCCGGTGCTCGACGCGGCCAATGCCGCGGCCGCGCGCCAGGCTTTGGGCGGCTCGGGACTGGTGGTGGGCCTCACCGCGTTCAAGAACACCATGGCCGACGTCGCCGACGTGCTGCTGCCTATCGCCCCCTTCACCGAGACCGCGGGCAGCTTCGTCAACACCGAGGGCCGGCTGCAGAGCTTCCACGGCGTCGTCAAGCCTGCGGGCGACGCGCGCCCGGCCTGGAAGGTGCTGCGCGTACTGGGCAACCTGCTGGGCCTGCCCGGCTTCGATTTCGAGACCGCCGAAGACGTGCGTGCCGAGGCGCTGGGTGACCCGAGCAAGATCGCAGCGCGGCTGGACAACGCCGGGGCGCTGCCCGACGCGGCGGCGCTGGCCGTCGCCAGCGATGGCCTGCAGCGCGTGGCCGACGTGCCCATCTACTGCACCGACGCCACCGTGCGCCGCGCGGTGTCGTTGCAGCTCACGGCCGACGCCAAGGCGCCGCTGGCCGGCCTGCCGACGTCGCTGTGGCAGCAGCTCAGCCTGCAGCCCGGCAGTCGTGTGCGCATCGTGCAGGGCGAGGGCAGTGCCACGCTGGCAGCGCGCGAAGACGCGAGCCTGGCCGCCGGCACGGTGCGGGTCGCCGCCGGCCACCAGGCGACGGCGTCGCTGGGCGCGATGTTCGGCCCGCTGACCGTGGAAAGGGCTTGAGCGCCATGTTCGATTCCCTGCACGCCTTCGGCAACGCCACCCTGGGCACCGGCCTGTGGCTGGTGCTGTGGACGCTGATCAAGATCGTGGCCGTCGTGCTGCCGCTGATGGGCTGCGTCGCCTACCTCACGCTGTGGGAGCGCAAGGCCATAGGCTGGAGCCAGATCCGCCCCGGCCCCAACCGTGTCGGCCCCTACGGGCTGCTCACGCCCATCGCCGACGCCGTGAAGCTGATCTTCAAGGAGATCATCCGCCCCACCGCGGCCAACAAGGGCCTGTTTTTCCTCGGCCCGGTGATGACCATCATGCCGGCGCTGGCCGCCTGGGCCGTCATCCCCTTCGGCCCCGACGTGGCGCTGGCCAACGTCAACGCCGGGCTGCTGTTCCTGATGGCCATCACCTCGATGGAGGTCTACGGCGTCATCATCGCCGGCTGGGCCAGCAACTCGAAATACGCCTTCCTGGGCGCGCTGCGCGCATCGGCACAGATGGTCAGCTACGAGATCGCGATGGGCTTCTGCCTCGTCGTCGTGCTGATGGTCTCGGCGAGCATGAACCTGAGCGAGATCGTCGCCGTGCAGGGCCGCGGCACCTTCGCCACGCTGGGCCTGGGCTTCCTGTCCTGGAACTGGCTGCCGCTGCTGCCGATCTTCGTCGTCTTCTTCATCTCGGGCCTGGCCGAGACCAACCGCCACCCCTTCGACGTGGTGGAGGGCGAAAGCGAGATCGTCGCCGGCCACATGATCGAGTACAGCGGCATGTCGTTCGCGATGTTTTTCCTGGCCGAGTACGCGAACATGATCCTGGTGAGCATGCTCACCACGCTGCTCTTCCTGGGCGGCTGGCTCAGCCCGGTCGGCTTCCTGCCCGACGGCTGGTTCTGGCTGGCGGCCAAGGTCTTCGTCGTCGCGACGATGTTCCTGTGGGTGCGCGCCACCTTCCCGCGGTTTCGCTACGACCAGATCATGCGTCTGGGCTGGAAGGTCTTCATCCCCATCACGCTGATCTGGCTGGTCGTCGTCGGCTTGTGGATCCAGTCGCCCTACAACATCTGGCATTGAGGGCCGCAATCATGTCGACCATCGCCGCCATCAAGGACGTCGTCTCCAGCCTCTTCCTGGCCGAGCTCTTCAAGGGCATGCGCGTCACGGGCAAACACTTCCTGGCCAAGAACATCACGGTGCAGTTCCCGGAAGAGAAGACGCCGCTCTCCCCGCGCTTCCGCGGGCTGCATGCACTGCGCCGCTACGACAACGGCGAAGAGCGCTGCATCGCCTGCAAGCTGTGCGAGGCCGTGTGCCCGGCCATGGCCATCACGATAGAGAGCGAAGTGCGCGCAGACGGCAGTCGCCGCACCACGCGCTACGACATCGACCTCACCAAGTGCATCTTCTGCGGCTTCTGCGAAGAGAGCTGCCCGGTGGACAGCATCGTCGAGACCCACCACTTCGAGTACCACGGCGAAAAGCGTGGCGACCTGTACTTCACCAAGGACATGCTGCTGGCCGTGGGCGACCGCTACGAGAAGGACATCGCCGCCAACCGGGCAGCGGACGCCCCTTACCGATGAGACCCTCAAGCTCGCTCGCGCTCGCCGCCCCGCACGGGGACCGTCGACCAATGGCCCGGCAGAGCCGGTTCCATGGCGGCAAGCTGGGTCGGCGCGTCGTTTCGCCCATTTGACATGAACACGATCACCGGACTCTTCTACGTCTTCGCCGCGGTGCTGCTGCTGGCGGCATTTCGCGTCATCACGGCGCGAAGCACCGTGCACGCGGCGCTGTTCCTGGTGCTCGCCTTCTTCAGCGCCAGCTGCATCTGGATGCTGCTGCGCGCCGAGTTCCTGGCCATCGCGCTGGTGCTGGTCTATGTCGGCGCGGTGATGGTGCTGTTCCTCTTCGTGGTGATGATGCTCGACATCAACACCGACAAGTTCCGCGAAGGCTTCTGGACGCACCTGCCGGTGGCCGGCCTGGTGGGTGCGGTGATCGCGCTCGAGATGGCGCTGGTGCTGATGCGCGGCTTCCAGCTGCAGGCCCCGGCGCCCACCGCACGAGACCTCGAGATGGGCAACACCAAGCTGCTGGGCATAGAGATCTACACGAACTACCTCTACCCGCTGCAACTGGCGGCGGTGCTGCTGCTGGTGGCCATCATCGCGGCCATCGCGCTGACGCTGCGCGCTCGCAAGGACAGCCGCCGCATGGACCCGTCGCAGCAGGTGCGCGCGAAGAAGGCCGACCGCGTGCGGCTGGTGAAGATGGACCCGACGGTCGAGTTGCCCTCGGCGCCCAAGGAAGGGGGGGCGGCGCCATGAGCCTCGGCACCATCACGCTGGGGCATTACCTCAGCCTGGGCGGCATCCTCTTTGCGCTGTCGGTCATCGGCATCTTCCTGAATCGCCGCAACCTCATCGTGCTGCTGATGGCCATCGAGCTGATGCTGCTGGCCGTCAACCTGAACTTCATCGCCTTCTCGCACTACCTGCCGCTGGAAGCCGACCGCATGGCCGGGCAGGTGTTCGTGTTCTTCATCCTCACCGTGGCCGCGGCCGAATCGGCCATCGGCCTGGCGATCCTGGTGGTGCTGTTCCGCAACCGGGCCTCGATCAACGTCGAAGAGCTCGACGAGCTAAGAGGATGAAGCCCCCAAGCTCACTTCGCTCGCTACCCCCCGAGGGGGCTCTTGCAGCGGCCCGGCAGAGCCGGTTCCGCGCAAGGCCTTGGTCGGACCAGGTTTGGCTGGGCCACTGACATGTCCATTTCTCAGAATCTGCTGCTCACCATCGCGCTGGCGCCGCTGGCCGGTGCCATCGTCGCCGGCCTGGCCGGCAAGGCCGTGGGCCAGCGCGGCGCCCACACGGTGACCATCCTGGGCGTGCTCATCGCCTTCATAGGCTCGGCCATGGTGCTGTACCAGGTGAGCGGCGGCGCACGCTTCAACGACACCATCTACCAGTGGGCCGTGGTCGGCAAGCTGGTGATGGAGGTCGGTTTCATGGTCGACGGCCTGACGGCCATGATGATGGTGGTGGTGACCTTCGTCTCGCTGATGGTGCACGTCTACACCATCGGCTACATGGCAGGCGACCCCGGCTACCAGCGCTTCTTCAGCTACATCAGCCTGTTCACCTTCAGCATGTTGATGCTGGTGATGAGCAACAACTTCCTGCAGCTGTTCTTCGGCTGGGAGGCGGTGGGCCTGGTGAGCTACCTGCTCATCGGCTTCTGGTTCAAGAAGCCCACGGCCATCTTCGCCAACATGAAGGCCTTCCTGGTCAACCGGGTCGGAGACTTCGGCTTCATCCTCGGCATCGGCCTGGTGATGGCCTACGCGGGCTCGCTGAACTACGCCGAGGTCTTTGCCAAGGCGCCCGAGATCGCGAAGCTGACCTTCCCCTACCCGACCTGGGGCGGCGACTGGATGCTCATCACGGTGATCTGCATCTGCCTGTTCATCGGCGCGATGGGCAAGAGCGCGCAGTTCCCGCTGCACGTCTGGCTGCCCGACTCGATGGAAGGCCCGACGCCGATCAGCGCGCTGATCCACGCCGCCACCATGGTCACGGCCGGCATCTTCATGGTCGCGCGCATGTCGCCGCTGTTCGAGCTCAGCGATACGGCGCTGAACTTCGTGCTCGTCATCGGCGCCATCACGGCGCTGTTCATGGGCTTCCTGGGCATCATCCAGAACGACATCAAGCGCGTGGTGGCCTACTCCACGCTCAGCCAGCTGGGCTACATGACGGTGGCGCTGGGCGCGTCGGCCTACGGCGTGGCCGTGTTCCACCTGATGACGCACGCTTTCTTCAAGGCGCTGCTCTTCCTGGCCGCCGGCAGCGTGATCATCGGCATGCACCACGACCAGGACATCCGCAACATGGGCGGCCTGCGCAAGCACATGCCCATCACCTGGATTACCGCGCTGCTGGGTAGCCTGGCGCTCATCGGCACGCCGCTGTTCGCGGGCTTCTACAGCAAGGACAGCATCATCCTGGCGGTCGAGGCCTCGAACCTGCCGGGCACGCCGTTTGCCGTCTTCGCGGTGGTCGCGGGTGTCTTCGTCACCGCCTTCTATTCGTTCCGCATGTACTTCCTCGTCTTCCACGGCGAAGAGCGTTTCCACCACAAGCCTTTTCCTCCCAATGACGCGCCGGAGGACGACCACGCGCACGACGACCACGGTGACCACCACGACGCCACGCCGCGCGAGTCGCCCTGGGTGGTGACGGCGCCGCTGGTGCTGCTGGCGATCCCTTCCGTGGTCATCGGCTTCATGGCCATCCAGCCGATGCTCTTCGGCGACCTGCTCAAGGACGCCATCGTCGTCGACACCGCCCGCCACCCGGCGATGGCGGTGCTGTCCGAAGGTTTCCACGGCGCTGCAGCGATGGCGCTGCACGGCCTGCAGACGCTGCCGTTCTGGCTCGCGTCGGCGGGTGTGTTCTGTGCCTGGCTCTTCTACCTGAAGATGCCTGCCATCCCGGCCGCGCTGGACCGCTGGCTGAAGCCGCTGCGCACAGTGCTCGAAAACAAGTACTACCTCGACTGGTTCAACGAACACGTGCTCGCCGCCGGTGCGCGCCTGATCGGCACCGGGCTGTGGAAGGGCGGCGACCAGATGCTGATCGACGGCGCCTTGGTCAACGGCTCGGCCAGCCTGGTGGGCCGCATCGCCGGCTACGCGCGGCAACTGCAGAGCGGCCACCTCTACCAGTACGCGCTGGTGATGCTGCTGGGCATCTTCTTCCTGCTGACCTGGCAGCTCTGGCCCTACTTCAGCGGCTTGATGAGATGACCCACCCCCGAAGCGCCTTCGGCGCTCCCCCTCGAGGGGGCGCCCCCGGCGGCCCGGCGAAGCCGGTTCCGCGGCGGCCGCTCGAAGGCGGCGAACGAAGAACAAGGATGAGTTGAAGATGGGTCTGTTGAGCCTTGCTATCTGGTTGCCGGTGGTCTTCGGCGTGCTGTTGCTCGCCGTCGGCCGCGACCAGAACGCCGGCGTCGTGCGCGCCGTCGCGCTGGTCGGCGCCACGGCGTCGTTCCTCGTCACGCTGCCGCTGGTCACGCGCTTCGACACCACCACGGCGGCGATGCAGTACGTCGAGAAGTTCACCTGGATCGACCGCTTCAACGTCAACTACCACCTCGGCGTCGACGGGCTGTCGCTGTGGTTCGTGCCGCTGACGGCCTTCATCACCGTCATCGTGGTCATCGCCGCGTGGCAGGTGATCGAGGAGCGCGTGGCCCAGTACATGGGCGCCTTTCTCATCCTCTCGGGGCTGATGGTCGGCGTCTTCTGCGCGCTCGACGGGCTGCTCTTCTACGTCTTCTTCGAAGCCACGCTGATCCCGATGTACATCATCATCGGTGTCTGGGGCGGGCCCAACCGCGTGTACGCGGCGTTCAAGTTCTTCCTCTACACGCTGGCCGGCTCGCTGCTGATGCTGGTGGCGCTGGTCTACCTCTACTACAAGAGCGGCGGCAGCTTCGACATCCAGGCCTGGCACCGCCTGCCGCTGCCGCTGAACGCGCAGACGCTGCTGTTCTTCGCCTTCTTCGCCGCCTTCTCGGTCAAGGTGCCGATGTGGCCGGTGCACACCTGGCTGCCCGATGCCCACGTCGAGGCGCCCACCGGCGGCTCGGTGGTGCTGGCAGCCATCATGCTGAAGCTCGGCGCCTACGGCTTCCTGCGCTTCTCGATGCCCATCGC
>PNKD01000155.1 GCA_013822265.1 Leptothrix sp. (in: b-proteobacteria) | reverse complement strand
TGATGCGCACCAGCTCCGAGCCCGCCAGCGCCAGTTCCTTGCACTGGATGGCGGTGCCGATGACGTCCACCGTGTCGGTGTTGGTCATGCTCTGCACGCGCACCGGCGCATCGCCGCCCACCGTCACCACGTGGTCACCCCAGGCCACGCGCGCCTGGCGCGAGCGTCTGGCCGCAGGCCGCGCGGCTTCGATGATGGCAAGGGCTTCAGGGTCGTTCATGCGGGTCCATCGTTCGTGATTCGGCCGCCCGGTGCAATGGCCCTGAGCCGCCCGGCCGGGGGCAGCGCCCGCGGTCAGCAGTCAGGGCAGCTCGAGGCGGGCCACATTGTCGCGCGTGCTGGCAGCCAGGTTCACCGGCTTGCCGCGAAAGGCCAGCTGCGTGGCAGCGGCATTGCCGATGACGAGGCGCAGCGGCAGCGCGCCGTCCAGTCCCACGCGTTCGTCGGCCTGCACGTTGCGCGACAGCAGCACCCGGTTGCGCCCGTCGCGCACCTCGACCCAGGATTCCTCGGCACAGCGCAGTTGCAGCATGCCGGACACGGCTGCGGCCGCGCCGCTGGCGGCTTCGTCGGGCGGCGCAGAGAACACGGTCTCGATGCGGGGCTGCGAGGCCGCCGCCTCGGCCGGCGCCAACACGCTGTCCGGCGGCGGCGCTGCCGAACTCACCACCGCAACAGGCGCAGACGCAGGCGCAGGTGCAGGCAGCGCACCGACAGCAGGCGCGGTGTCGGCGGCCTGGGGGGCGGGCAGCAAGGCGCTCCACCAGGCTGCGGGCACGAGGTAGATCACCAGCGCGGCCAGCACCAGGATCGCGGCGGCCCAGACCAGCGGGCGCACGCCCGACACCGACAGCCCCGGCTCGGTGCGCGCCGGCCGCTCGCGGAAGGGCGTGCCCAGGCCACCTTTGCCGGGCTCCAGCACCACCGAGGCTGCGGGCGGCAGCAGGTCGAGCACCGGCCTGGCGTCGACCTTCAGTGTGCGGCAGACGGTCTGCGCCAGCGCGCGCACGAAGGTGGCGTCGGGCAGCTCTTCGTAGCGGTCGTTCTCCAGTGCGTCGAGCTTGCGCGGCGACACCTTGATGGCCGCAGCCAGTGCCGCGATGTGCAGGCCCTGCTTCTCGCGCGCGGCGCGCAGCAGGCTGCCGGCGGTGGCGGGGCCCCTGTCGGGCTCAGTCATCGAAACGCCCCCGTTCGTAGAGCAGCACCTCGTTCGATTCGGGGTAGCGCTCTTGCAGCTTGCGGCCGAAGTCCTGCACGGCCTGGAGATTGCCCAGCCGGCGCTCGATACGCACCGCCAGCCACAGGCTCTGGGCGCTGCTGAGTTCAGGCTGCGAGTTGATGCGTGCGATGTAAAAACGCGCCCGCTCCAGTTCGCCGCGGCGCATCAGCACTTCGCTGAGGTTGTAGGCCGTGACCGGGTTGCCGGGGTCGAGTTCGTAAGACCGCGACAGCGTGCGCTCGGCGTCGGCCCAGTGCCCGGCGCGGGCCTGGCAGACGCCCTGTGCGAGCAGGGTGCGCATGGCGTCGCGGTACTGCGGCAGCGCCAGCGCGGCGCTGAATTGGGCGTCGGCATCCGCCCACCGCCTCTGCTGGCACAGGAACCAGCCGTAGTTGTGCATGACGTCGCCATTGCCCGGCGCCAGCTGCAGCGCGCGCTGGAAACTCTGCTCGGCCTGCGCCAGGTTGCCCTGGGTGGCGTAGATCAGGCCACGCAGGTTGTAGGCCTCGGGCAGATCGGCCTTGGCGGCGATGGCGCGGTCGACCTCGCCCAGCGCGGTCTCGGTCTGGCCGCGCCCGAGGTAGAGGCCCGCCAGTTCGAGGCGCACGCGGGCGCGCTTGTCGGCGTCGGCCGGGTCAGGTTCCACGCGTGCCGGGCCGCCGGTGGTGGTGCTGACGCAGCCGGCCAGCAGCAGCACCGCCAGCCAAGCCGTCACCCCGGCGAGCAGCCGCCGCGTCATGCCGCCGCCCCGCGTTCGGCGATGGGGATCACGCGCTGCCGCGCCAGGCGTTCGCGCGCGTTGGTGCGGTCCTGCACCTCACCAGCCAACTGGCCGCAGGCGGCGTCGATGTCGTCGCCGCGTGTCTTGCGCACGGTGGTGACGATGCCCGCGGCCTGCAGCACCTGCGCAAAGGCCTGCACCCGATCTACGGACGACCGCCTCAGGCCCGACGCCGGGAAGGGGTTGAACGGGATCAGGTTGAACTTGCACGGCACACGCCCCTGTACCAGGCGCACCAGCGCACGCGCCTGCTCGGGGGTGTCGTTCACGCCGTCGAGCATGCAGTACTCGAAGGTGATGAAGTCGCGCGGCGCGGCGGGCAGGTAGCGCACGCAGGCGTCGAGCAGCTCTTCGATGTTGTGCTTGCGGTTCAGCGGCACCAGCTGGTCGCGCAGGGCATCGTCGGGCGCATGCAGCGATACGGCCAGCGCCACCGGGCAGTCGCGCTGCAGGCGTTCGATCATGCGTGTCAGGCCCGAGGTCGAGACCGTGACACGGCGGCGCGACAGGCCGTAGGCATGGTCGTTCAGCATCGTCCGCAGCGCCGGCACGAGCGCGTCGTAGTTCTGCAGCGGTTCGCCCATGCCCATCATCACGACGTTGTCGATGGCACGGTCGCCGACAGGCAGCTTCAAGGTCTGGCGCAGGCGGTGTTCGGCGAACCAGAGCTGGCCGACGATCTCGCCGGTGCTCAGGTTGCGGCTGAAACCCTGGTGCCCGGTGGAGCAGAAGCGGCAGCCCACGGCGCAGCCGGCCTGCGAGGACACACACAGCGTGCCGCGGTCGGCCTCGGGGATGAACACCGTCTCCACCGCGTTGCCCGCGCCCACGTCGAACAGCCACTTCACCGTGCCGTCGGCCGACACGTGTTCGCTGATCACCGCCGGTGCACGCACTTCGGCCGCGCCGGCAAGCTTGCCTCGCAGCGACTTGGCCAGGTCCGACATCTGTTCGAAGTCGGCAGCGCCCTTCTGGTGAATCCAGCGAAACAGCTGCACGGCGCGAAAGCGCTTCTCACCCAGGCCTTCGCATAAGGCCGCCAGCCCCTCGAGATCGAAGTCGAGCAGGTTCACTGCCACTTCCGTCTCAGCAAGTCACCATGCCCACGCAGCGCCCACGCCGCTCGCAACACACCGACCAAGGCCTTGCGCAGAGCCGGCTTTGCCGGGCTGCAGCAAGAGCCCCCTCGGGGGGCAGCGAACGAAGTGAGCGTGGGGGCCTCATTTCAGCGGCTGTAGACGTTCATGCCGGCAAAGAAGAACGCGATCTCGACCGCGGCCGTCTCCGGAGCGTCAGAGCCGTGCACGGCATTGGCGTCGATGCTGTCGGCGAAGTCGGCGCGGATGGTGCCCTTGTCGGCCTTCTTGGGGTCGGTGGCGCCCATCAGTTCTCGGTTCTTGGCGATCGCGCCCTCGCCTTCCAGCGCCTGGATCATCACCGGGCCCGAGATCATGAAGTTCACGAGGTCGTTGAAGAAGGGGCGCGCCTTGTGCACGGCGTAGAAGGCCTCGGCTTCGCCACGCGACAGGTGGGCCATGCGGGCGGCCACGACCTTCAGACCGGCGCCCTCGAAGCGGGCGTAGATCTGGCCGATGACGTTCTTGGCCACGGCATCGGGTTTGATGATCGAGAGGGTGCGTTCAATGGCCATGATGAAAAGTTCTCCTGAATCAACGACTTGGCAAAGCTTTTGATTGTAGCCCGCGGCGCGCCCCTTGCCGGGGCTGCGTGGGGCGGCTGCAGTGCGTCAGCGGCCACCGCCGCGGCCGCCGCGCGGGCCGCCGCGGCCCGGGCCACCTCCACCGCCGCCGCCGCCACCACCCGCGCCGCCACCCGAACGCCGTGGCCCGCCGCGGCCGGCGCTGCCGCCCTTGCCCTTGCGCAGGAAGGCATCGGCGCCGATATAGCCCACCGCCGTCTGCAGCGGGTCGGGCACGCGGTTGGGGTCGCCGCCGGACTTCTTCGGCCCGGCACGCCCGCCACGGCCCCGCTTGCCGCCCTGCCCGCCGCCGGCACTGCTGCCGCCCGGGCCGAAGCCGCCGCCACCACCGCCAAAACGCTTGTCGTAGGTCTGCTGCAGCGGATTCGGGATCGGGCCGTCTTCGGGGATCTCGCGCTGCGGGGCGCGGTCTCGCTGCAGCGCCCGCTTGTCGTAGGTCTGTTGCAGCGGGTTCGGGATCGGGGCGTCGTCCGACAACTCGCGCCGTTGCGACCGATCCTGCTGGAAGGCGCGCTTGTCGAAGGTCTGCTGCAACGGGTTCGGGATGGCGCCGCCCTCACCGGGCTCGCCCCGCGGCGGTCGCGGCTCGCGCGCTGGCCGCGGTTCACGAGGTTCACGCACCTCGCGCGGCTCACGCACCTCGCGCGGTTCACGCATTTCGCGTGGCGGCCGCAGCTGTGCCTCACCGCCCTGCTGCGGGCGCGGCCCACGGTCTGCCTCGTCGCCGCGGCGCTTGCCGCCACGGCGGTTGCGGCCGCGGCGCGCCGGGCCATCATCCTCACCTTCGCGCGGTGTCGTATCGGCCCCCGCCGGTCGGCCGTCAGCGCCCTGCGGCCGTGGCCCGCTGGCCAGGCGGCGCAGGTTGCGCAGGTCGTGTTCGTCGAGATCGACCCAGACCCCGCGCTTCAGCCCCCGCGGCAGCACCACCGAGCCGTAACGGATGCGGATGAGCCGGCTGACCGCATGGCCGACCGCCTCGAACAGGCGCCGCACCTCGCGGTTGCGGCCCTCGGTGATGACGCAGCGGTACCAGTGGTTGACCCCTTCTCCGCCACCATCCTCGATGCTCTTGAAGGCGCAGCGCTGGCCTTCGATATCGACGCCCTCGAGCAGCTTGGCCTTGGCCTCGGGGCCGAGCACACCGAGAGAACGCACGGCGTACTCACGCTCGACGCCGAAGCGCGGATGCATCAGCTGGTTGGCGAGTTCGCCCGAAGTCGTGAACAGCAGCAGGCCTTCGGTGTTGATGTCGAGCCGGCCGACCGACTGCCACTTGCCCTGGTAAAGCCTGGGCAGGCGGCGGAACACCGTGGGGCGCTGCTGCGGGTCGTCGTGGGTGACGACTTCACCGGCAGGCTTGTGATAAGCGATGACACGCGCCGGCGGCGGCGCGATGCGGTAGCGCACGGGCTTGCCGTCGAGCGCGATGCGGTCGCCGAACGAGACGCGCTGGCCGATGTGCGCGGGCTCGCCGTTCACGGTGACGCGGCCCTCGCCGATCATCTGCTCGAGGTCGCGCCGCGAGCCCACGCCGGCCTGCGCCAGCACCTTCTGGAGCTTGGGCGCGTCGGCGTCGGGTGCCAGCACGCGCTTGGCGGCGGCGGCTTCGGCCTCAGGCGCACTCTCGGCATCGGCCGCACGCTCGGCCTCGGCCTCGGCCGCCGACGCCGGCGCGCCGGCGTCGGGCACGCCCTCCGCGGGCATGGGCTCGATGTCGAACTCGCCCGACAGCACCTGCGCAAAGACTTCGTCCACGACCGGCGGCGCGGGGCGGACCGACGCAGGCCCACGGCCCGCGGCGCCTTCAGCGCCGGCCTCGCCCGCCTCGCCCGCCTCGCCTGCGGCGCCCTCGCGGTCACCGTCGCGTGCGCCGCCTCGGCGGCCCCGCCGCCGGTTGCGGCTTTTGCGCCCACCGGCGCGTTCGCCGTCGGCGCCTTTGGCACCGTGGGCGCTTTCGCCCGCCACGGCGACGTCGCCGCCGTCACGCGTACCGCCCGCATCCGCTTCGTGCCCACCGCCGTCGCCGGGGTCGGCCGCGGGCTCCTGGGCAGGCTGCGCCACCGGTGCAGTCTGCCGCGGCGCCGCGTGCGACTCGACATCGGACGCCGCGCGTTCGGGCGCGGGCGCGTTCGCGACGCCTTCGGCCGCAGCCACGGCGGCATCGGCCGTGGCCACCTTGCGCGGTGCGCGGCGACGCTTGGGCTTGTCGGCCGGTGCGTCGCTGCCCGCATCGGCGGCGGGTGCCTCGGGCAGGTCGGTGTCTGAAGGGTTCATGCGGGGTGGTCGGTGGAGGGAGGTGGCGCGGCGTCTTCGGCCGCTGGGATGGCGTCTTCGGGGGGCCTGGTGTCGGCGTCGCGGAACGAGGGGTCGGGCACAGCGGCCGCCGACACATGGGCTTCGATGTCGGGCGCAACACCCTCGGTGTCCAGCGCCAGACGGCCCTGGCCGTCGTCGAGCAAAGCCTCGCCCTGCTCGAGCGCGGCCAGCGCGTCGGCATGGCGCAGCGCCTCGGCCGTGCCATCGATGGGCGGCAACTGGTCCAGGCTGGCCAGCCCCAGGTCGTCGAGAAACTGCCGGGTCGTGGCATACAGCGCCGGCCGGCCAGGGGCCTCGCGATAACCGATGGCGTCTATCCAGCCGCGGTCTTCCAGCTGCTTGACGATCTGGCTGCTGACGGTGACGCCGCGGATGTCCTCGATGTCGCCGCGCGTCACGGGCTGGCGGTAAGCCACGATGGCCAAAGTCTCCATCGCCGCGCGCGAGTACTTCGGCGGCTTCTCGGGATGCAGGCGGTCGAGATAGGGCCGCAACTCGGGCCGGCTCTGGAAGCGCCAGCCGCTGGCCAGCGCCACGAGTTCGACGCCGCGGCCCTGCCAGTCGTCGACGAGTTCGTCGAGCAGGCGTCGCAAGCTGTCGTTGCCGACCTCGCCGTCGAAGAGCGCCCGCATCTCGGACAGCGGCAGCGGTGCCGTGGCGCATATCAGCGCCGTCTCGAGGACCCGTTTGGCCTCAGCTGTATTCATGCCTGCGCTAGGTGTAGGGCCACCGTCTGGGCGATGGCCTGGGAGTTCATCCGAAGGTTCGGGACAACGCGCGCGAGTCTTCTCGGCGCGGGCTGGACCCGGTGCGGCAGTGCCTGGAACCGGGACGGTGCAGCGGGTCGTCGAACAGGCGCGGCACACGGGTGCATGCGGCGGCGCTGTGATTTGGCCTCTAGTGTAACGCCTGTGCCGCAGGCCCGTGCGTTCAGCCGCGGACCTGTTGCCAGGCGGCACGCAGATCGGCCGGCGGCGGGCAGTCGAAAGCCATCGGTGCGCGGCTGATCGGGTGCGCGAGCTTCAGCTCGGTGGCATGCAGTGCCTGCCGCTCCATGCCCAGCAGCGGGCGGCCGCCATAGAGCGCATCGGCCACCAGCGCATGGCCCTTCCAAGCCAGGTGCACGCGGATCTGGTGCGTGCGGCCGGTGTGCAGCGTGCAGCTCAGCGCGCTGACGGCATCGCGCCCCGACAGTGCGCCCAGGCACTGGACATCGGTGCGCGCCGCGCGACCGCCGGCCACCACGGCCATGCGCACGCGCACCGCGGGGTCGCGCCCGATCGGCGCCTCGACGCTGAACGCCGCCTGCGCCGGAATGCCGTGGGCCAGGGCCAGGTAACGCCTGTGCACGTCGCGCGCCGCGATGTCGCGCACCAGCGCCGTCACCGCGGGCAGGCTCTTGCCGACCATCATTACGCCCGAGGTGTCCTTGTCCAGGCGGTGCACGATGCCGGCCCGCGGCAGCGCCGCTGCGCCGGCGTGGTGGGCAAGCAGCCCGTTGAGCAGCGTGCCGGCCCAGTTGCCCGGCGCCGGATGGACGACGAGGCCAGCGGGCTTGTTCAGCACCAGCAGGTGCTCGTCCTCGAAGAGGATGTCCAGCACCATGGCCTGCGGGCGGAAGGCGCGGCTTTCGTCGGTGGGCACCAGTTCCAGGCGCAGCTGCTGGCCGGCGCGCATGCGGCGGGCAGGCAGCGTGGCCACGACGCCGTCGACCTGCACATGCCCCAGCGCCAGCAGATGCTGGAGGTGGCTGCGCGAGAACTCCGGCGCCATCGCCACGAGCACCTTGTCCAGGCGCTCGCCATGCTGCGGGCCGGTGACCGTGGCGCTGCGCAGTTCGTGGCCGGCCTCGCCGGCGCCGGCGCCGGCTTCTTCGGCGTCGGGGTCGACCGGGGGAGGCTCCCTATAATCGGCGCCTTCTTGCACGACCGGCACCTCTCCCGATGACTGTTTCCCTGTTGTGGCGCTCTGCGCTGGTGGGCCTGTTGGCAGCGGCGCTGCAACTGGCGGGTTGCAGCTCGACGCCCAAGGACGAAGCCCCTGAGGCCACGGCCGAGCGATTGTACAAAGACGCCCGCGAGGACATGGAGTCGGGCAGCTACGACCGCGCCATCAAGCTGCTGGAGCGCGTCGAGAGCCTGGCTGCCGGGTCGCTGCTGGCGCAGCAGGCGCTGCTCGACACGGCCTACCTCAACTGGCGCAGCGGCGAACGGGCGGCGGCACTGACGGCGGTCGACCGTTTCATCAAGCTCAACCCCTCGAGCGCGGCCTACGACTACGCGCTCTACCTGCGTGGCGTCATCAACTTCATCGACGACCTGGGCCTGTTCGGTGCACGTTTCGGGCAGCAGATCTCCGAACGCGACCAGGCCGCCGCACGCGAGGCCTACCAGTCCTTCAAGCAGCTGGTCGACCAGTTCCCGCAGTCGCGCTACGCCCCCGACGCGCGGCTGCGCATGAACCACATCGTCAACTCGCTGGCCAGCTATGAGGTGCACGTGGCGCGCTACTACCTGCGCCGTGGCGCCTACGTGGCGGCGGCGGCGCGCGCGCAGGCCGCGGTGGCCGAGTACGCGCAGTCGCCGGCGGCCGAGGAAGCGCTGTTCATCATGGTCGAGAGCTACGACAAGCTGGCGCTGCCCAAGCTGCGCGACGCCGCGGCGCGTGTGCTGCGCCAGAACTTCCCGCAAAGCCCCTTCCTGGGCGGTGGCCTGGCGGGCCAGGCCAGGCCCTGGTGGAAGGTCTGGTGAAGCCAGGGGCCAGGGGGCGCTGCGGCCCGTTCGCAGGGCCGCAGCGCCCGGCCT
>PNKD01000154.1 GCA_013822265.1 Leptothrix sp. (in: b-proteobacteria) | reverse complement strand
CCCGGGCGAGATCCGCATCCGCCACCAGGCCTGCGGCCTGAACTTCATCGACGTCTACCAGCGCACCGGCCTCTACGCCAACCCACTGCCGCTGACGCTGGGCATGGAAGGGGCGGGCATCGTCGAGGCGGTGGGCGAGGGCGTGATGCACCTGACCGCCGGCGACCGTGCCGCCTACGCCAGCCAGCCGCCGGGCGCCTATTGCGATGTCCGCGTGATGCCGGCCAAGTGCGTGGTGCGCCTGCCTGACGCCATCGACTTCGAGACCGCCGCCGGCATGATGCTCAAGGGCCTGACGGCACAGTACCTGCTGAAGAAGACGCGCCCGGTCGAAGGCCTGGAGCCCGGCGACTTCGTGCTCTTCCACGCCGCCGCCGGCGGCGTCGGCCTCATCGCCTGCCAGTGGGCCAGGGCGCTGGGGCTGCAGCTCATCGGCACCGCAGGCAGCGCCGCCAAGTGCGCGCTGGCGCTGGAACACGGTGCGGCGTACGCCATCGACTACAACCAGGAAGACTTCGTCGCGCGGGTGAAGCAGATCACCGGCGGCAAGGGCGTCAAGGTGGTCTACGACTCGGTGGGCAAGGACACCTTCGACAAGAGCCTGGAGTGCCTGCGCCCGTTCGGCCTGATGGCCAGCTTCGGCAACGCCAGCGGGCCGGTGCCGCCGTTTGCGCCCGGCGCGCTGGGCCCCAAGGGCAGCCTCTATCTGACGCGGCAGACGCTGTTCAGCCACATCGCCACGCGCCAGAGCACGCAGGCCATGGCCGACGACTTGTTCGCGGTGGTGGGCAGCGGCGCGGTGAAGATCCGCATCGACCAGCGCTTCGCGCTGGCGCAGGCGGCCGAGGCGCACCGCGCGCTGGAAGCGCGCCGGACCACGGGCTCGACCATCCTGCTGCCCTGAAAGCGACCACGCCGCGCAGTGCGCGGCGTGGTGTGGTGCGGCGCGGCGCGGCGCCGAGGCGCCGCGCCGCGATCAGGGGTTCAGCGGGCCGAGAACTGGTAGTCGGTCTTGGCCTTGGTGCGCAGTTCTTCCTGGTACTGCTGCAGGCGCGTCTGTTCCAGGCGCTGCTTGATCTGCGCCTTGACCTCGTCGAAGCCCGGGAACGAGGCCTCGCGTGTGTCCTCCAGGCGGATGATGTGGTAGCCGAACTGGCTCTTCACGGGCGATTCGGTCATCTCGCCCTTCTTCAGCTTCTGCAGTGCGCCGCCGAACTCGGGCACGTAGCTCTCGGGCTTGGCGAAGTCGAGGTCGCCGCCGTTCTCGGCCGAGCCGGTGTCCTTGCTGCTCTTCTTGGCCAGGTCCTCGAACTTGGCGCCGCCCTTGATCTGGGCGATCAGCGCCTTGGCGTCGTCTTCCTTCTCGACCAGGATGTGGCGGGCGCGGTATTCGGTGCCCGAGGCCTGGGCCTTGAACTTGGCGTACTCGACCTTGGCCGCCTCGTCGGTGGCCGCGTTCTTCTTGCGGAAGTCCTCGAAGAGTTCGCGGATCAGGATGCTCTCGCGCGCCAGCGCCATCTGCGCCGCGACGTCCTTGCTGGCGCCCAGGCCCTTGCGCGTGGCCTCCTGGACAAAGATCTCGCGCAGCACGACCTGGTCGCGGGCCTGCGTCTCGAGTTCGGGCGTCACGGGCTGGCCGGCGCGGGTGGCCTGCTGCACCAGCACGTCGACACGCGACTTGGGCACGGGCTTGCCGTTGACGAGGGCGAGGTTCTGGGCCGACGCGGCAAGAGGCGCCAGCAGGGCGGCCGTGGCCAGGACGAGCGCCGCGCGCGCGGCAGGGGTCTTCAGCTTCATGGGCAGGTGGGGCTTTCGGGGGGAGGGCGCTGCCCGCTCGGAGCAGCTGGGGAGGTGAGTGGCGCGGTGTCGGAGCCGCGCCGCGGCCAAAGGTTCAATCTTCGCCGGGCGCCTTGGCCACGATGGCCAGCGCATGCACACCCTGTTGAGCCAGAGGGCCCAGAGAATCATACACAAGGCGGTGCCGCGCGACCCGGCCGAGGCCGCTGAAGCGCGCGCTGGTGATCGCCACGCTGAAGTGCCGGCCCTCGCGCGCGCCGGCGTGGCCGGCGTGCAGGTGGCTGTCGTCGCTGACCTGCAGCGCCAGCGGCGCCAGCGCGTCGCGCAGCCGGGTCTCGATCTCCGTGGCGTTCATGCGCCGCCTGCCTTGAAATCGATCGCCGCCGAGTTGATGCAGAAGCGCTCGCCGGTGGGCTCGGGCCCGTCCTCGAAGACGTGGCCGAGGTGGCTGCCGCACTGGTTGCAGCGCACCTCCACCCGCACCATGCCGTGGCTGGCGTCGACCACGCGCTCGACCACTTCGCCGTTCACCGGCTGCCAGTAGCTTGGCCAGCCGCAGCCGGCGTCGAACTTGGTGGCGCTCTCGAACAGCGGCGTGCCGCAGCCCACGCAGTTGTAGTGCCCGGCCTCGAAATGGTCCCAGTACTTGCCGGTGAAGGCGCGCTCGGTGTCGGCGTGGCGCGCCACGCGGTACTGCATGGGGTCGAGTTCGGCGCGCCATTCGGCGTCGCTCTTGCGCACCGGGTAGCGCGGGTCGTCGTGGTCGTGGGGGCCTTGGTCTTTCATGACGAGCAGGAGATCTCCAGTTGCGCCGCCCAGTCGGGCGGAAAGCCGGCGTCGGCCTCGTTGGCGGGCTGTTCATCGTAAGGGCGCTGCAGCAGCGCGTGCAGCCGCTGCACCTCGCTGAAGTCGCCCTCGCGGGCACGGGCGATGGCGCCTTCGGCGAGGTGGTTGCGCAGCACGTACTTGGGGTTGACCGCATTCATGCGCGCCGCGCGCTCGGCGTCGACGCTGTGCTCGGCCGCCAGGCGTTCGGCGTAGCGCGCCGCCCAGGCGTCGAAGGCCGGGCGGTCGATGAAGAGGTCGCGCACCGGGGCGTTGTCGGCCCGCGGCGCGGTCGAAAAGCCGGCCAGGCGGCGCAAGGTGATGCTGAAGTCGGCGCGGTCCTGCGCCATCAGCTTGAGCAGGTCGTCGGCCAGTTCGCGGTCGCCCTCCCGCGTGGCCGCCAGGCCCAGCTTGGCGCGCCAGGCCGCCAGCATGGCCTCGGGGTAGGCGGTGTGATAGGCCTGCAGCGCGGCCAGCGCAGTTTCTGTGTCGTCGCCCATCAGCGGCAGCAGCGCCTGCGCCAGCGCATGCAGGTTCCACAGCGCCACGTTGGGTTGGCGCGCCCAGGCGTAGCGGCCCTGGTGGTCGCTGTGGTTGCAGACGTGGCCGGGGTCGAAGGCGTCGAGAAAGCCGAAGGGTCCGTAGTCGATGGTCAGGCCCAGGATGGACATGTTGTCGGTGTTCATCACGCCGTGGCAGAAGCCCACCGCCTGCCACTGCGCCAGCAGCGCGGCGGTGCGGCGCGTCACGGCTTCGAGCAGCGCCGCGTAGGGCTCGGCGGCGTCACGTGCCTCGGGGTAGAAGGCGGCGATGGTGGCGTCGGCCAGCGTGCGCAGTGCCGCCGTGTCCTGCGCCGTGTGCGTGAAGTGCTCGAAGTGGCCGAAACGCAGGAAGCTGGGCGCCACGCGCGTGACGACGGCGGCGGTCTCGACGGTCTCTCGCCGCACGGCCTGTGGCGAGCCCACCAGCGCCAGCGCGCGCGTGGTCGGGAGGCCCAGCCCGTGCATGGCCTCGCTGCACAGGTATTCGCGGATCGACGAGCGCAGCACGGCGCGGCCATCGCCCATGCGCGAGTAGGGCGTCAGCCCGCTGCCCTTGAGTTGCAGTTCCATCGGCCCCTGCGGCGTGTCGACCTCGCCCAGCAGCAGGGCGCGCCCGTCGCCCAGCTGCCCGGCCCAGACGCCGAACTGATGGCCCGAATAGGCGCTGGCCAGCGTGCCGTGCGGGGGCTGCGCGTTGCCCGCCAGCAGCGGCAGGGCATCTTCGCCGGCCAGCCACGCGCCCAGGCCCAGTTCGGCGGCCAGGCCGTGGTTGCGGGCGATCCAGTGCACGCCGGGCAGGGCCTGGGGCGGCTGCGCCACCGCAAAGGGCGCGCCCAGGCGGCGCAGCAGGCCGTGGGGCCGCCACGCCGGCCCGTCGACCGGCGTGTCGGCCAGCGGTGCGGCGATGTCTCTTGCGTTCATGGCGCCATTGTCCGCCGCCGCGCCTTGCGCCCCGGCAATGGGGTCAAAACCCTGTCGCCCGGGTGACAAGGCTTCGGGGTAGTCCCTGTGGGAAGGCAGGCCGGCGCTTGGGCACACTCCGGCGGGTTCGCAGAAACAATCCAGGAGACAAGACATGACGCATCGCAAGACCACCCTCGGCCTGCTGCTCGGCGGCGCGCTGGCTCTTTCCGCCGGCAGCGCGCTGGCCCAGAAGGGCGAGACCGTGAAGATCGCGTGGATAGACGCCCTCACCGGGCTCACCGCGGCCACGGGGCAGAACCAGCTCAAGGGCTTCCAGTTCATGGCCGAGCGCTTCAACAAGAGCAACCCGGCCGGCGTGAAGTTCGAGATCGTGTCCTTCGACAACAAGCTCAGCCCGCAGGAGACGGTCAACGCGCTGCAGGCGGCCATCGACCAGGGCATCCGCTACGTCGCCCAGGGCACGGGCACCGGCCCGGCCACGGCCATCATCGACTTCCTCAACAAGTACAACGAGCGCAACCCCGGCAAGGAGGTGCTGTTCCTGAACTACGCCGCGGTCGACCCGTCGCTGACCAACGAGAAGTGCAGCTTCTGGCACTTCCGGCTCGATGCCGACACCTCGATGAAGATGGAGGCGCTGACGACCTTCATGAAGGAACAGAAGGACATCAAGAACGTCTACCTGATCAACCAGAACTACGCCCACGGCCACCAGGTGGTGAAGTACGCCAAGGAGAACCTGGGCAACAAGCGGCCTGACGTCAAGATCGTCGGCGAGGATCTCACCCCGCTGGCGCAGACGCGCGACTTCGCGCCCTACATCGCCAAGATCAAGGCCAGCGGCGCCGACACGGTGGTCACCGGCAACTGGTCGTCCGACCTCACGCTGCTGGTCAAGGCGGCCAACGACGCCGGCCTGACTGCCAAGTTCTACACCTACTACGCCAGCGTCAGCGGCACGCCCACGGCGATGGGCGCCAATGCCGCCGGGCGCGTCTACCAGGTGGGCGTGATGCCCTTCGAGTCCGCCGCCGGCCGCAAGCTGATGGACGAGTACAAGGCGAAGTTCAACGACGACTTCTACACGGCGCAGATCTACAACGCCTACGCGCTGCTGGGCGCGGCCATCGCCAAGGCCAAGAGCACGGCGCCGATCAAGGTGGCCGCGGCGATGGAGGGCCTGGAAGTGCCCGGCCTGAGCGGCAACATCACGATGCGCAAGACCGACCACCAGCTGCAGCAGGCGGTCTACATCTCGCGCTGGGAGAAGGCCGGCGCCAAGCCGCTCGACTACAGCGTCGAGAACACGGGCTACAACTTCAAGACCATCAAGACCTTCGAGCCCTACGTGGCCAGCACGCCGACCTCTTGCCAGATGAAGCGGCCGGCCGGCCTTTGACCGCTGCTGCCGCGGGCCCGATCCCCGGGGGCGCGCACCCCGGGGCGCGGCCATGGCCTCCGACCGCCGCCTGACCGCCCTTGGACCAGCTGCTCATCAACGTCTTGAACGGCATCAGCGCCGGGCTGCTGCTGTTCATGCTCAGCTCGGGGCTGACGCTGATCTTCAGCATGATGGGCGTGCTGAACTTCGCGCACGCCAGCTTCTACATGGTCGGCGCCTATATCGCCTACTCGCTGGCCGGCGTGCTGGGCTTCTGGCCGGCGCTGGTGCTGGCGCCGCTGCTGGTGGGCGGCCTGGGCGCGCTGTTCGAGCGCACGGCGCTGCGCCGCGTGCACAAGTTCGGCCATGTGCCCGAACTGCTGATCACCTTCGGCCTGTCTTTCGTGATGCTCGAGCTGACCAAGCTGGTCTGGGGCCTGTCGTCGGTGCCCTTCGCGCCGCCGCCGCTGCTGCAAGGGGCGGCGTTCACCGTGGTGCAGTCGGCCGCCGACGGGCTGAGCCTGGCCTGGGGTGCGGCGCCGCCACAGGCCTGCGTGTCGACGGCCGCCGCCGTGGTGCACTGCTCCACCTTCCCGGCCACGCGCTTCTTCATGATGGTGGTGGCGCTGGTGATGCTGGTGGCGCTGTGGGCGCTGCTGACGCGCACGCGCATCGGCCTCGTCATCCAGGCCGCGCTGACCCACCCCGAGATGGTCGAAGCGCTGGGCCACAACGTGCCGCGCGTCTTCATGCTGGTCTTCGGCAGCGGCTGCGGCCTGGCCGGGCTGGCCGGCGTCATCGGCGGCATGACCTTCGTCACCGAGCCCTCGATGGCCGGCATCGTCGGCACCATCATCTTCGTCGTCGTCGTCGTCGGCGGCATGGGTTCGCTGGCCGGGGCCTTCGTCGCCTCGCTGCTCATAGGCCTGCTGCAGACGCTGCCGCTGACGGTGGACAAGTCGCTCGTCGACCTGCTGCGCACGCTGGGCTGGGCCTTCGGACCGGGCGACTTCGGCTACCCGCTGCTCAAGGTCACGCTGGCCCAGGCCGCGCCCATCCTGCCCTACCTGCTGCTGGTGCTGATCCTGATCTTCCGGCCCAAGGGCCTGCTCGGCACGCGAGAGGGCTAGAGGCATGGCCCGCAACCGCCACGCCACGCGCCCGCACTTCCACTTCAAGCCCTGGAACGTCGGCCGCTGGGTGCTGTGGGGCCTGTTCGCGCTGGTGCTGGGCGTGGCGCCGCTGCTGTGGTCGTCGGGATTCGCGCTCACCATGCTGTCGCAGATGGGCATCGCCGTCATCGCCTGCCTGGCCTACAACATCCTGCTGGGGCAGGGCGGCATGCTCAGCTTCGGGCATGCCGTCTACACCGGGCTCGGCTCGTTCCTGGCCATCCACACGCTGAACATGGTGGGCGCCGGCACGCTGGCGCTGCCGGTGAGCCTGGTGCCGCTGGCCGGCGCGGCAGGCGGGTTGTTCTTCGCGGCGCTGCTGGGCTACGTGACGACCAAGAAGGCCGGCACGCCGTTCGCGATGATCACGCTGGGCATTGGCGAGCTGGTGTGGTCGATGTCGCTGATGCTGCCCGAGTTCTTCGGCGGCGAAGGCGGCATCAGCAGCAACCGCGTCGTCGGCCCGCCGGTGTGGGGCATCAGCTTCGGGCCGCAGATCCAGGTCTACTACCTCATCGCTGCGTATTGCTTCGTCTGCACGGCGCTGATGTTCGCCTTCACGCGCACGCCGCTGGGCCGCATGCTCAACGCCGTGCGCGACAACCCCGAGCGGGTCGAGTTCATCGGCTACAGCACGCAGCGCGTGCGCTACCTGGCCTTCATGGCCTCGGGCCTGTTCTCGGGCGTGGCCGGCGGGCTGGCGGCCCTCAACTTCGAGCTCGTCACCGCCGAGGTCGTGGGGGCCGGGCGCTCGGGGGCCTACCTGCTGTTCGTCTTCCTGGGCGGCGCGGGCTTCTTCTTCGGCCCCATCATCGGCGCCGTGCTGATGGTGGTGGCGCTGGTGCTGCTGAGCGAGCTCACGCAGGCCTGGCTGCTCTACCTCGGCCTGATCTTCGTCTTCGTGGTCATCTACGCGCCGGGCGGCCTGAGCAGCCTGATCATGATGAACCTGCGCGTGGCGGCCTTCGGCAAGCTGCGGCCGCTGCTGGCGTCGTACCTGGCGCTGCTGGGCACGGGAGCGACCGTGTTCGTGGGCGCCGGCGCGATGGTCGAGATGGTCTACCACCTGCAGCTCAACGAAGCCCTGGGCCCGCAGTTGAAGTTCATGGGCGCGACGCTGAACGCCCGCGGCGTGGACAGCTGGTTCGGCGCCGGCCTGGTGCTGGTGGTGGGCGCGGCGTTGTTCGAACTGGTGCGGCGGCACTTCGCGCTGCAGTGGGGCCGCACGCAGGAACAGATAGAGCGCGAGATCAAGCGCCGCGAGGCCGCGATATGAGTGCCATGCCCGCGGCCAACGCCACCACAGCGCCCGGCTACGCGCTGGAACTGCGCGACGTGCGCAAGAGCTTCGGCAAGACCGAGATCATCCGCGGCACCAGCCTGGCGGTGAAGCCGGGCGAGCGCGTGGCCGTGATCGGGCCCAACGGCGCCGGCAAGAGCACCTTGTTCAACCTCGTCAGCGGGCGCTTCGGCCTGAGCTCGGGCGAGATCCTGCTCAATGGCCGCAGGATAGACGGCCTCAAGCCCTACGAGATCAACCGCCTGGGGCTGGCGCGCAGCTTCCAGGTCAGCAACCTCTTTGCCCGGCTCAGCGTGTTCGAGAACCTGCGCTGTGCCGTGCTCTGGAGCCTGGGCTACAAGTACGCCTTCTGGAAGTTCCTGGCCGAGCTCGACGACGCCAACGAGCGCGCCGAGGAACTGCTGGACATGATCAAGCTGCACAAGCGCCGCGACGTGCTGGCGATGAACCTCACCTATGCCGAGCAGCGGGCGCTGGAGATCGGCATCACCATCGCCGGCGGCGCCGGCGTGGTGCTGCTGGACGAGCCCACCGCCGGCATGAGCCGCAGCGAGACGGCGCGTTTCGTCAACCTGATCCGCGAGGTCACGGTGGGCCGCACGCTGCTGACGGTGGAGCACGACATGGGTGTCGTCTTCGGCCTCGCCGACAAGATCGCGGTGCTCGTCTACGGCGAGGTCATCGCCTTCGACACGCCCGAGAAGGTGCGCGCCGACGAGCGCGTCAAAGAGGCCTATCTCGGCGCGTCGCCGGCCGGGGAGCACTGAGCATGCTGGTGCTCGAGGACGTCCACGCCTACTACGGCAAGAGCCACGTGCTGCACGGCGTGAACCTCGAGGTGCGGCCGGGCGAGATCGTGGCGCTGCTGGGGCGCAACGGCTCGGGCCGCAGCACCACGGTGAAGGCCATCATGGGCCTGGTCGACGGCACGGGCTCGGTGCGCTGGAAAGACGCGGAGATGATGGGCCGCAAGGCCTTCGAGGTGGCGCACGCCGGCATCGGCTACGTGCCCGAGAGCCGCGACATCTTTCCCACCCTCACCGTGCACCAGAACCTGATGCTGGGGCAGAAGCGCGGTGCAAGGCCGGGGCGCTGGAGCGCCGACGACATGTACGGCATGTTTCCGCGGCTCGAGGAGCGCCAGCACACCGAAGCCGGCGTGCTGAGC
>PNKD01000153.1 GCA_013822265.1 Leptothrix sp. (in: b-proteobacteria) | reverse complement strand
CGCTGCCGCTGGCCGAGGTCAAGCGCCTGTCCGAGCGCCTGACCACGGTGCCGGCCAACTTCAAGGTGCACCCGCTGGTCGAGAAGGTGCTGGCCGACCGCGCCGCCATGGGCCGCGGCGAGATCAACGTCGACTGGGGCATGGGCGAGACGCTGGCCTACGCGTCGCTGGTGGCCAGCGGTTACGCCGTGCGCCTGTCGGGCGAGGACTGCGGGCGCGGCACCTTCGTGCACCGCCACGCCGTGCTGCACGACCAGAACCGCGAGAAGTGGGACACCGGCACCTACGTGCCGCTGGAAAACGTCGCCGACGGCCAGGCGCCGTTCACGGTGATCGACTCGCTGCTGTCCGAAGAGGCGGTGCTCGGCTTCGAGTACGGCTACGCCAGCGCCGAGCCCAACACGCTGACGATCTGGGAGGCCCAGTTCGGCGATTTCGTCAACGGCGCGCAGGTCGTCATCGACCAGTTCATCGCCAGCGGCGAGGTCAAGTGGGGCCGCGTCAACGGCCTGACGCTGATGCTGCCGCACGGCTACGAAGGGCAGGGCCCCGAGCACAGCTCGGCGCGCCTGGAGCGCTTCATGCAGCTGGCCGCAGACAACAACATGCAGGTCTGCCAGCCGGCCAGCGCGAGCCAGATCTTCCATCTGCTGCGCCGGCAGATGGTGCGCCAGTTCCGCAAGCCGCTGATCATCTTCACGCCCAAGTCGCTCTTGCGCGCCAAGGACGCCTCGTCGCCGCTGAGCGAGTTCACGCGTGGCGAGTTCAAGACCGTGGTGCCCGAGAGCGACGAGAACATCGTGGCCACCAAGGTCAAGCGCGTGATCTGCTGCTCGGGCAAGGTGTATTACGACCTCGCCCGCAAGCGCGTCGAGAGGGAGGCCGACAACGTGGCCATCCTGAGGGTGGCGCAGCTCTACCCGTTCCCGCACAAGGCCTTCGCCACCGAGATGAAGAAGTACCCCAACGCCACCGAGGTGGTGTGGTGCCAGGACGAGCCGCAGAACCAGGGGGCCTGGTTCTTCGTGCAGCACTACGTGCACGAGAACATGCTCGAAGGCCAGCGCCTGAGCTACGCGGGCCGGCCGGCTTCGGCCTCGCCCGCGGTCGGCTACTCGCACCTGCACCAAGAGCAGCAGAAGGCGCTGCTGGAGCAGGCCTTCGCCAAGCTCAAGGGCTTCGTGCTCACCAAATAGGCAAGAACGCTGAAGAGACAGACCATGTCAATCGTTGAAGTCAAGGTTCCGCAGCTCTCCGAATCGGTGGCCGAGGCCACGTTGCTGCAGTGGAAGAAGAAGCCCGGCGACGCCGTGGCGATGGACGAGATCCTGATCGAGGTCGAGACCGACAAGGTCGTGCTGGAAGTGCCGTCGCCGGCCGCCGGCGTCATGGCCGAGATCGTCCAGGGCGACGGCGCCACGGTGGCCGCCGAGCAGGTGATCGCGCGCATCGACACCGAGGGCCGCGTGACGGCCGCGGCTGCAGCTGCGGCACCCGCGCCTGCGCCGGCCGCTGCAGCCGCTGCGCCGACCGGCAAGGCCGGCGTGGCCATGCCGGCCGCCGCCAAGCTGATGGCCGACAACCAGTTGGCTGCCGGCTCGGTGGCCGGCACCGGCAAGGACGGCCGCGTCACCAAGGGCGACGTGCTCGGGGCGCTGGCTTCACCGCCACCCGCGCCCGCCGCACCCGCCCCGGCACCGCGCGCGGCGGCGCCAGCGGCCGCACCGCTGCCTCAGGTGGCCGCGCCGCTGGGCACCGCGCTGGGCGACCGCCCCGAGCAGCGCGTGCCGATGTCGCGCCTGCGTGCGCGCATCGCCGAGCGTCTGCTGCAAAGCCAGAGCAGCAACGCCATCCTGACGACCTTCAACGAGGTCAACATGGCGCCGCTGATGGAGATGCGCAAGCGCTTCCAGGAGAAGTTCGAGAAGGAGCACGGCGTCAAGCTCGGCTTCATGAGCTTCTTCGTCAAGGCGGCCGTGGCGGCGCTGAAGAAGTTCCCGGTCATCAACGCCTCGGTCGACGGCAACGACATCGTCTACCACGGCTACTTCGACATCGGCATCGCAGTGGGTTCGCCGCGCGGGCTGGTGGTGCCGGTGCTGCGCAACGCCGACCAGATGAGCTTCGCCGACATCGAGAAGAAGATCGCCGAGTACGGCCAGAAGGCCCGGGACGGCAAGCTCGGCATCGACGAACTCACCGGCGGCACGTTCAGCATCAGCAACGGCGGCACCTTCGGCTCGATGTTGTCCACGCCCATCATCAACCCGCCGCAAAGCGCCATCCTGGGCGTGCACGCCACCAAGGACCGCGCGGTGGTCGAAAACGGGCAGGTCGTGGTGCGGCCGATGAACTACCTGGCCATGAGCTACGACCACCGCATCATCGATGGCCGCGAGGCCGTGCTCGGCCTGGTGACGATGAAGGAAGCGCTGGAAGATCCGGCGCGGCTGCTGTTCGACATCTGAATCTCGCCGCATGGCGGGCAAGGAGGGCCACATGGGCTTGGTCGACGATCTGGCAAGGCTGGACGACCTGCGTTCACGCGGTGCGCTCGGTGAAGACGAGTTCCAGCGCGCCAAGGCCAAGCTGCTCAATGGCGGCACCGCAGCCGACGAGATTCCCGCGCTGGCGGCCGTCAACAGGCTGCGCCGCAGCCGCGCCGACCGCTGGATAGGCGGCGTCTGCGGCGGCCTCACCGCGCTCACCGGCGTCGAGTCGTGGATTTGGCGCCTGGTCTTCGTCGCGCTGGCGATGCTCGGCGGCGCCGGCGTCGTCTTCTACATCCTGCTCTGGATCTTCGTGCCGGACGAGGGCCTCTAGCCCTGGGTCCGGTCCGGGCGGCGCCCGGCCTCACCTCATCAGCAACAAGCAACATGGCCAAGAATTTCGACCTCATCGTCATCGGCGCCGGCCCCGGTGGCTACATCGGCGCCATCCGCGCCGCGCAACTGGGCTTCAACGTCGCCTGCATCGACGAGTGGAAGAACGGCAAGGGCGGCCCCGCGCCGGGCGGCACCTGCACCAACGTCGGCTGCATCCCGAGCAAGGCGCTGCTGCAGAGCAGCGAACACTTCGAACATGCAGGCCACGCCTTCGCCGACCACGGCATCGCCCTGAAGGACCTCAGCATCGACGTCAAGAAGATGCTGGCGCGCAAGGACAAGGTCGTCACACAGAACAACGAAGGCATCCTCTACCTGTTCAAGAAGAACAAGGTCAGCTTCTTCCATGGCCGCGGCTCGTTCGTGAAGGCCTTGGACGGGGGGCTGGGCGGCTACGAGATCGCGGTCGGCGACGAGACGCTGACGGCCAAGCAGGTGCTGGTGGCCACGGGCTCGAGCGCTCGCGCCTTGCCCGGCACGCCCTTCGACGAAGAGATGGTGCTCAGCAACGACGGCGCGCTGCGCATCGGCGACGTGCCCAAGCGGCTGGGCCTCATCGGCAGCGGCGTCATCGGCCTGGAGATGGGCTCGGTGTGGCGCCGCCTGGGCGCCGAAGTGACGGTGCTCGAGGCGCTGCCGACCTTTCTGGGCGCGGTCGACGAGCAGATCGCCAAGGAAGCGCACAAGGCCTTCACCAGGCAGGGGCTGAAGATCGAGCTCGGCGTGAAGGTCGGCGCCGTCAAGAGCGGCAAGAAGGGCGTGAGCGTCGAGTACAGCGACGCCAAGGGCGAGGCGCACAGGCTCGACGTCGACAAGCTCATCGTCAGCATCGGTCGCGTGCCCAACACGACGGGGCTGAACGCCGAAGCGGTGGGCCTGAAGCTGGACGAACGCGGCGCGATCGTCGTCGACGACGACTGCCGCAGCAACCTGCCCGGCGTGTGGGCGGTGGGCGACGTGGTGCGTGGCCCGATGCTCGCGCACAAGGCCGAGGAAGAGGGCGTGGCGGTGGCCGAGCGCATGGCCGGCCAGCACGGCCACGTCGACTTCAACCTCGTGCCCTGGGTCATCTATACCAGCCCCGAGATCGCCTGGGTCGGGCAGACCGAGCAGCAGCTGAAGGCCGCGGGCCGCGCCTACAAGGCCGGCAGCTTCCCGTTCCTGGCCAACGGCCGGGCGCGTGCGCTCGGCGACACCACCGGCATGGTGAAGTTCCTGGCCGACGCCGCCAGCGACGAGATCCTGGGCGTGCACATCGTCGGGCCTATGGCCAGCGAACTGATCAGCGAGGCCGTCGTCGCGATGGCCTTCAAGGCCAGCGCCGAGGACATCGCGCGCATCTGCCACGCCCACCCAAGCCTGAGCGAAGCGACCAAGGAAGCCGCGCTCGCCGTCGACAAGCGCACATTGAACTTCTAGGTCCGTGGGCGTTCGCGAGCTGTACGAAACCACACTCGTCGAGCGCGGCTTCCGTAGCGATGCCGCGCAGCTGCACGCCGTCGATGCTCTCGAGCGCTGCGAACGCGAATGGGCCGACTACAAGGCGCGCCGCAGCAATGCGCTGACCAAGCTCATCAGCCGGCCGCCGATACCTCGCGGCGTCTACATGTACGGTGGCGTCGGCCGGGGCAAGAGCTTCCTGATGGACTGCTTCTTCCAGGCCGTGCCGCTGACGCGCAAGACGCGGCTGCACTTCCACGAGTTCATGCGCGAGGTGCACCGCGAACTGCAGGACCTCAAGGGCACCGTCAACCCGCTCGATGAACTGGGCAAGCGCATCGCGCGGCGCTTTCGCCTGATCTGCTTCGACGAGTTCCATGTGGCCGACGTCACCGACGCGATGATCCTGCACCGCCTGCTGGATGCGATGTTCGCCAACCGCGTGAGCATCGTGACGACCTCGAACTTCCACCCCGACGTGCTGTATCCCAACGGCCTGCATCGCGACCGTATCCTGCCCGCCATCGAGCTGCTGAAGAGCCGGCTCGAGGTGATCAACGTCGACGCCGGCACCGACTACCGGCAGCAGACCCTGGCGCAGATCGACACGCTGCATTGCCCGCTGGGCCCCGAGGCCGATGCCGCCATGGCACGGGCCTTCGAGCGCCTGGCCGAGGCACGCGAGCAGCAGCCGGTGATGTACATCGAGCACCGCGAGCTGAGCGCGCTGCGCCGCGCCGGCGGCGTGGTGTGGTTCGACTTCAAGACGCTGTGCGGCGGGCCGCGCTCGCAGAACGATTACCTCGAGATCGCGTCGCGCTTCCACACCGTGCTGTTGTCCAACGTGCCGCAGATGCCGCCGCGCCTGGCCAGCGAGGCGCGCCGCTTCACCTGGCTGGTGGACGTGCTGTACGACCGCCGCGTCAAGCTGGTGATGTCTTGCGCCGTGCCGCCGGCCGAGCTGTACACCGAAGGCCCGCTGGCGCACGAGTTCCCGCGCACGGTGTCGCGGCTGCAGGAGATGCAGTCGGCCGAGTTCCTGGCGCTGCAGCGTCGCAATGTCGACACCACCCTGACCTGAGCGTCGCGATGCCGCACTTGCCGCTGCACAGGCCCGCCAAGGCGGCGTGCCTGCTGCTGGCAGTGATGCTGTCGACCGCCGGGCCGGCCAGGGCTGCCGGACCCGCCCCGCAGGCTGCGCAACGCGTGGCCGGCGAGCGTGCAGAGATTGCCGCCGAGCGCCAGCGCCTGGAGGCGCAGTTTGCTGTCGAGCAGGCGCGCTGTGCGGAGCGTTTTGCCGCCACCGCCTGCCGTGAGGACGCGCTCGAACGCCGGCGGGCGGCGCTGGCGGGCCCGCTCGCCCGCGAACAAGGGCTCGGCGATGCCGAACGCCACAAGCGCGCTGCGGCGCGTCGCGAGGCGGTGCAGCGCAAGCAAGAGCAGGCCGCAGAGCGCCTGCCGCAGGCCACGCAGGCGCTGCCGGCGACGACGCCCGGCATGGCGCCGGCAAGTCCCCCGGCACGGCAGGCCTGGCCGGCTGCACTGCCGCCATCGCGGCCTGCGCCGTCGGACCTGGCCCGGCCGCCGGCGACTTCCGCCGCAGAGGCGGCTGCGGCCCGGCGCGCCGCCGCGGCGCGCCTCAGGCAGGCGGCCATCCAGGCCGAACAGGCTCGCATCACGGCGCGCCGGACAGATCGTGAGCAGCGCGGCAGGCCGTCGCTGCCGTTGCCGGTGCCTGCCGCGTCGGGCGTCGGTGCCGTGTTGCCCTCGGGAGTACGCCGCCCTTGACGCGGCGCGGGCGCGCGCCGCAGCGGCCCGCTCAGCGCAGCGGGTCGATGCGCGCCAGTGCGAGCGACAGGTTGTCGCCGCCGCCGCGGGCGCGCTGCCGCGCTTTGCCGATCAGCATCTCGCTGGCCTCGCGCGGGGGCAGCGCGTGCAGGATGGCGCCGATTTCCTTCGGCGTGAAGTAGTGCCACAGGCCATCGCTGCAGGCCAGCATGGTGTCGCCGAACTCCAGCTTGTCGATGTGCCACAGCGCCACGGGCGGGTCGGCATGGGTGCCCAGGCAGCCCGTCAGCAGGTTGGACTGCGGGTGCGTGTTGGCAGCCTCTTCGCTGATCTTGCCTTCGTCGACCAGCCGCTGCACGAACGAATGGTCAACGGTGCGGCGCATCATCTCGGCGCCGCGGAAGTGGTAGACGCGCGAATCGCCGGCATGCACCACGTCGCACTCGAGCGACGGCGAGACGCAGAAGCCGGCCGCCGTGCTGTGCGGTTCTTCTTCCGACGTGATGGCGGTGAGCTTGATCATCAGGTGCGACTCGAGCACCACCTGGCGCAGCATCTCGGCGGTGTCGTCCTGCAGCGGCACGTAGCGCTCGAAGATCTGGCGGCCGGTCAACAGCACCTGGTCGGCGGCCTTGCGGCCCCCGCTCTTGCCGCCCATGCCGTCGGCCACCAGCGCCAGCACCGAGCCGCTGACCTTGGGGTGGGCGATGACCTCGACCTGATCCTGCTGGTAGGCGCGGTCGCCACGGTGGAGCCCGGTGGCGGCACTGAAACGGAACGAGGGCGCGGCAGAGGACATGGGCGGGAATATAAACTCGGCCGCTGACCCCCTTCGTGCAGCAATGGACGAGAACCTGCATTCACCGCAGCGCCGCCTGATCGAGTTGCGCATCGAACACGCCGACCTGGACGACCTCATCGACCGCATTCCACTCGACGGTGCCGGCGACGACCTCGTGCTGCGCCGGCTGAAGAAGCGACGCCTGCTGCTGCGCGACCAGATCGCGCGCCTGGAAACGCAGATCGCCCCGCCCGAGCCGGCGTGAGCGCCGACCTCGTCGCGGCCGTTGCCCGCGCCTTCGCCGAGCACGGCCCGCTGGCGCGGCACGAACCCGGCTTCCGCCCGCGGCCGCAACAAGACCTGATGGCCGAGCGCATCGCGGTGGCGCTGCAGCAGCGGGGCACGCTGGTGGCCGAAGCCGGCACCGGCGTCGGCAAGACCTTCGCCTACCTGGTGCCGCTGCTGCTGTCGGGCCACCGCGCGCTGGTCAGCACCGCCACCAAGAGCCTGCAGGACCAGCTCTTCCTGCGCGACCTGCCGCGATTGGCGCAGGCGCTGCGCGTGCCGGCCAGGCTGGCGCTGCTCAAGGGCCGCGCCAGCTACCTGTGCCGCTGGCGGCTGCAGCAGGCGCAGACCAGCGGCCAGATGCCCGACCGTTTCGCATTGCGCGCATTGAACCGCGTCGCGCTCTGGGCGCAGGCCACGCACAGCGGCGACATGGCCGAGATCGAGGGCCTGGACGAACGCTCACCGGTGATCCCGCTCGTCACCTCGACGCGCGACAACTGCCTCGGCACCGAGTGCCCCGAATACCGCAACTGCCACGTGATGCAGGCCCGGCGCGAGGCCATGGCCGCCGACCTGGTGGTCGTCAACCACCACCTCTTCTTCGCCGACATGGCCTTGCGCGACAGCGGCGTGGCCGAATTGCTGCCTACGGTGGACGCGGCGGTGTTCGACGAGGCGCACCAGCTCGTCGAGGCCGGCGTGCAGTTTCTCGGCACCACGCTGGCCACCGGGCAGGCGCTGGAACTGGCGCGCGACGTGCTGGCCCTCGGGCTGCAGCATGCCCGCGGGCTGCAGCCCTGGGCCGACCTGCAGGCCGGCATCGAACGTGCCACGCGTGAACTGCGCCTGGCCGCGGCGGGGCCGTTGCGCGAGGTGCGCGGCACGCTCAAGCTGCGCTGGGAAGCGCGCGCCGATGCCCTGGCCGAGCCGCTGCAGGCCCTGGCCGACGCGGCGCGCGACGCCGCCGACGCGGCCGCGCAGGTGGCCGAAGCCGCGCCCGACTTCCCGCGCCTGGAGCAGCGTGCGCGCGGCCTGGCGCTGCTGGCCGGCCGCTTCTCGCAGGACGCAGCGGCCGACCAGGTGAGATGGCTGGACCTCAGCCCGCAGCAGGCGCGGCTGGTCGAGTCGCCGCTGGACATCCGCGAGATGCTCACGCAGCAGCGCGAGGCCTCGCCCAAGGCCTGGATATTCACCTCGGCCACGCTGGGCGACGACGACGCCCTGTCGTGGTTCACCGCCAGCACCGGCCTCGAAGACGCCGAGCGGCTGCGGGTCGGCAGCCCCTTCGACTATCCGGCGCACGCCCGGGTCTGGGTGCCCGCCGGGCTGCCGCTGCCCAATGCCGAGGGTCACCCGGCGGCGGTCGGGGCGCTGGCCGCACGCTGCGCCGTCGCGCTGGGCGGCCGCAGCTTCGTGCTCACGACCACCCTGCGCGTGCTGCCGCAGGTGGCCGATGCGCTGCGTGCGCAGGCCGCCGCGCTGGGGCACGAGCTCAACATACTGGTGCAGGGCAGCGAGCCGCGCCGCACGCTGCTGCAGCGTTTCGGCGACGGCCGCGGCTGTGTGCTGGTGGGCTCGGCGAGCTTCTGGGAGGGCATAGACATGCCCGGCGACGCCCTGCAGTGCGTGCTCATCGACAAGCTGCCCTTCCCCCCGCCCAACGACCCCCTGGTCGAGGCGCGTGTGCGCCAGCTGCGCGAGCAGGGGCGCAACCCCTTCAACGACTATTTCGTTGCCGAGGCCGCGGTGTCGCTGAAACAGGGCGCCGGACGCCTGATACGCACCGAGAGCGACCGCGGTCTGCTCGTGCTGTGCGACCCGCGCGTGCGGCAGATGGCTTACGGCAAGCGCCTGCTGGCCGCGTTGCCCGAGATGGGCGTGATCGCCGATGAGACGCAGGCCCTGGACTGGCTGGCGGCCCTGGCCGCCGATCA
>PNKD01000152.1 GCA_013822265.1 Leptothrix sp. (in: b-proteobacteria) | reverse complement strand
CGGGCGCCACTGGTTTTGGGGCTTCAGGTTGATCACGGTCTCGAACATCTCCACCGGCGCCGGGTCGGTGGCGGTGTTGGCCCGGCCGGCCTTGCCGAAGACCGATTCCACCTCCGGGAAGCTCTTGATGATCTTGTTCTGCGTCTGCAGTACCTCGGCGGCCTTGGTGATGGACATGCCCGGCAGCGAAGCCGGCATCAACAGCAGCGTGCCCTCGTTGAGGGTCGGCATGAACTCGCTGCCGAGCTGCGATGCCGGGTAGTAGGACAGCCCCATCGCGATCATGGCCAGCGCGATGGTCAGCTTCTTCCATCGCATGACGGCTTCGATGATCGGATGGTAGACCCAGATCAGGAAGCGGTTCACCGGGTTCTTGGCCTCCGGCATGATCTTGCCGCGGATGAACAGCAGCATCAGCACCGGCACCAGCGTCACCGACAGCAGCGATGCGCCAGCCATCGCGAAGGTCTTGGTGTAGGCCAGCGGCGAGAACAGCCGGCCTTCCTGCGACTCGAGCGTGAAGACCGGCAGGAACGACACCGTGATGATGAGCAGCGAGAAGAACAGCGCCGGCCCCACCTCTTGGCAGGCGGCGATCATCGCGTCGGCACGTTCCTTGAAGGTGTGAACGGGTTTGAGCCGATCCAGCTTCTCCAGGTGCTTGTGCGCGTTCTCGATCATCACGATGGCCGCGTCGACCATGGCGCCAATGGCGATGGCGATGCCGCCCAGGCTCATCAGGTTGGAGTTCATCCCCAGCAGCCGCATCGCGATGATCGAGATCAGCACGCCCACCGGCAGCATCAGGATCGCCACCAGCGCCGAACGCACGTGCATCAGAAACACGACACACACCACGGCCACGATGATGCTCTCCTCGATCAGCGTCCAGGTGAGGTTCTTGATGGCGCGGTGGATCAGGTCCGAGCGGTCGTAGACCGCCTGGATCGTCACGCCCTCGGGCAGGCCGGCCGAAATCTCGGTCACCTTGGCCTTGAGGTTGTGGATCACTTCCAATGCGTTCTGTCCGAAGCGCGACATCGCGATGCCCGAGACGACCTCGCCCTCGCCGTTCAGTTCGGACAGGCCACGTCGCTCGTCGGGGGCCATCTCCACGCGGGCGATGTCCCTGATCAACACCGGCGTGCCGCCTTCGCTCTTGACCACCAGCATCTCGATGTCGGTCTTGCCGCGCAGGTAGCCCTTGCCGCGCACTATGTACTCGGTCTCGGCCATCTCCACCACGCGGCCACCGACGTCGCGGTTGCTGTCGCGGATGATCTGCGCCACCTTCATCAGCGGGATGCCGAAGCTGCGCAGCTTGAGCGGGTCGACGGTGACCTGGTAGGTCTGCACGAAGCCGCCCAGCGACGCCACTTCGGCGACGCCCGGCGCTTTGGTCAACTGGTAGCGCACGTACCAGTCCTGGATGGTGCGCAGCTCGGCCAGCGTCTTGTCCTTGGCCAGAAGCACGTACTGATAGACCCAGCCGACGCCTGTGGCGTCCGGCCCGAGCGATGGCGACACGCCCCTGGGCAGGCGGCTGGACGCGAAGTTCAGGTACTCCAGCACCCGGCTGCGCGCCCAGTAGATGTCGGTGCCGTCCTCGAAGATCACGTAGACGAACGAGGCGCCAAAAAACGAGAAGCCGCGCACGACCTTCGACTTCGGTACCGCCAGCATCGCCGTGGTGAGCGGATACGTCACCTGGTCTTCGACGACCTGCGGCGCCTGGCCGGGGTATTCGGTGTAGACGATGACCTGCACGTCCGAGAGGTCGGGCAGCGCGTCGAGCGGGGTCTTCATCACCGCGACGAGACCGCCGATGGTGACGAACAGGGTGGCGAGCAGGACGAGGAAGGGATTCCTTCCCGACCACAGGATGATCTTGGCCAGCATGGTGTCCCCTGCTCAGTGGCCGCTGTGCGAACCTGTGGCCGCGGAAGGCGCCGGCGCCGCCTTGGCCGCGGATGTGGCGCCGCCAGTGCGCGGCGTGGCCGTGATGGTGGTCACCACGTACTCGCCGGGCTGTCGTTCCACCAGCTCGAAGCTCACCGCCTGACCGGGTACCAGACCTTGCAGCAGCGCCGTGTTCGCGGCCTTGAACCCCATCGTCATTGCCGGCCACTTCAGCGAAGCGACGGGGCCATGGTTGAGGCGCAAGGTTCCAGCCTTTGCATCGATGCCCTCGACGGTGCCTGTGGCCTGGTGGCCGACCTTCGCTGGCGCTGGCGCTGGTGCCGGTGCGGGTGCGGGTGCTGCCGGGACGACCGGAGCCGGCACCGCCGCAGCGGAGGCCGCGGCTTCGCTGCCCTTCGGCGCGTTCCCGTGGCCCGCGTGCCCACCGAGGCCACCGACAGCCGCCTTCAGATTGCTCTCTGCGTCGATCAGGAAGTTCGCGGCCACGACGACTTGTTCGCCTTCGCGCACACCCTTGATGACTTCGACGAAGTTCTCGCCGCGCGCCCCCAACTCGACGTCGCGCGCCTCAAATCGGCCAACGCCGGCCTCCACCAGCACGAGCCGGCGCTTGCCGGTGTCGATCACCGCCGAGTCCGGCACCGTCAGCACCGGGGTCTTGCCACCTACGGCCAGTTCGACCTGCGCAAACATCGCGGGCTTGAGCCGCTGGCCCGGGTTGGCGAGTTCCACTCGCACCGGGATAGTGCGCGTGTCGGTCCTCAGCGTCGGATAGACGTAGGTGACCCGCCCGTTGAACACCTCGTTCGGGTACGAAGTGATGGTCACTCTGGCCGCGGCCCCGGTCTTGACGTTGCCGATGTCCTGTTCCGACAGGTCGGCAATGACCCAGACCGACGACAGGTCGGTGACCTGGTAGAGCATCTCGCCGGGCATGAAGCGCATGCCCTGCACCGCCTTTTTCTCGGTCACCACGCCCGACACCGGCGAGGGGAAGGTGATGCTGCGCTGGGCTTGCCCCGACTTCATCAGCGCCGTGACCTGCGCCGGCGACAGATCCCAGTTGCGCAGGCGCGCCAGGCTCGACTGGGCCAGCTGCTGCATGCCGCCTTGTGCCTCCGGGCCCGAATCCTTCATCGCCTGCGTGCCCTGCATCGCGATGGCATATTCGCGCTGGGCCGACACAAGCTCGGGGCTGTAGGCCTCGAACAGCGGCTGACCCTTGGCCACGAGCTGGCCGGTGACGTTGACGTGCAGCCGCTCGACATAAGCCTCGAACTTGGGCGCGATGACGTAGACGCGCCGCTCGTCGGGTTCCACGCGCCCGGCGGCGCGCACGGTACGGCCCAGCAGGCGCATTTGGACAGCCTCCGTGCGCACGCCCAGCTTCTGGATCTTCTCGGTGCTGATGCGCACCTGGTTGGGCGAGGCCGCGGCACCTGTGGCCGCGCCAAGCTCTGGTTTGTCCTCGCCGTCGTAGACGGCGATGTAGTCCATGCCCATCGGATCCTTCTTGGGCGTCGGCGAGGTGTCCGCCAGGCCCATCGGGTTGCGGTAGTAAAGCAGCTTGCGCGCCTTGGGTGCGTCACTGGCCATCGAAGCGCCAGTCGCGCCCCCAGGGGCCGCCACCGGTGAGCGTGTGCCGAGCCAAAAGCTGCCGGCGCCGACAGCGCCCAGCAGGACGACCGCGAGTACGACGTGGGTGGCTTTCAAAGGTCTTCTCCCAGAATGCGTTCGATGTCGGTCAGGCGCATCTGCGCCTCGACCTGGGACTTGAGCAGTTCCTGCTGCGCCCTGCGTATCTGGCGCTGGGCTTCCAGCAGCACGGTGAACTCGGTCTTGCCGTTTTCATAGGCGGCCACGGCCGATTGCAGAGTCAACTCGGATTGCGGCAACTGCTGGGTCTTGATCAGCGCCTCGGTGCGCCGTGCGGCGTCCAGCCCCGCCAGATTGGCGCCGAGTTCGCCCAGCAGTTGGTTCGACAGTGCGTCGGTCCGAGATCGGGCCGCACTGACCATCGCCTCGGCCTCGCGCTCCTGGCCGCGGCGCGATTCCTGCTGCAAGGGAATGTTCATCTCGAACATCACGCCCCAGGTGGTGATGCGCGAACCCATTTGCGACGGCGACACGCCCAGCTGAAGATCGGGGTAGCGGTTGGCCAGCGTGAGTTCACGGTTCTTCTGGGCGGCCGTCAGGCGTGCCAGTTCCGCAGCGATCTGCGGGTTGCGTTCACGCGCCCGTTCGGCCAGCGATATGGCGTCCGCCGTCTTCAGGGCGGGAGGCGTGCGCAAGGCCTCGGGGTCGGCCAGGGCGGCGGCGGTGTCGCGTGCAAGCAGGGCGTTCAGCTTCGCCCGCAATTGTCGCTTCTCGCTGTCGAACATGATGAGCTCGCCGCGCATGGCCGTCTGCTCCAACTGGGCCCGGATCACATCGACCTGGCCGGCCAGGCCGCCAGCGTAGCGGGCCTGCGCGATCTGCTCCAGGCGCGCCATCAGGTCCAGCACTTCACTGGCCAGGCGTTCGTTGCCCGTGGCGCGGTAGTACTCGGCGAAGGTGGTCTTGATGCGTGCGGCCAGTTCGAGCCAGGTGGCATCGGTCCTGGCGTCGGCCTGCTTGGCGTCGGCAGCGGCGGCGTCACGCCGCAAGCCGCGCTTGCCCCAGAGCGGAAACGACTGCATCAGCGTGTACCGCGTCTCGCCCACTTTCCAGGGCAGCAGGCTGGGCGATGCGTCATTGCCGTAGTTGTTGACGTTCATGAGCTCGACGCGCACTACCGGGTCGGGCAGGGACCCGGCCGGCACGATGCGCTGCGCTGCCGCGTCGGCTTCCTGCCGCATGGCGCGCAACTCGGGGCTCTGGGCCCGGGCATAGGCCAGCAGGCCCTGAACATTTCTGCCCAGTTCGGCCTCCTGCGCCAGCACCGGGCCGGCAAGACCCGTGCCCGCGAGAAGCACGTACAGCAGCCCGCGCTTCCAAGGGGCATCGAATCCGACTTCACGTCGCGAGACCGTGTGGCTCTTCGTCGCGCCGGGGACTTGTTCTTCAAGGGACGGCATCAGTCGATTCCTCTTGCGATGTTCTGGGCGAGCAGGCCGGCACACCGCGCGATTCAACGGGACCCCGTGTGATCGTGCTTGAGCCGCTTCGCGGCTGCCGAAGCGGCTTGGACCGGTGCCGCCACCGCAGCCGTCCCCGCACACGGTGCCGCTTGGGTCTTCGGGGCGTGGACGCCCTTCTCGACACCATGGTCGTGCCGGGGCGCGGGCTTGGCACAGTCGTGCGGCATCGTGGCGCCCGCCATCGGCATCGAGGCCGACGCGGCCGGTGGGGCCGGTGGGGTTTGCGCCATCGCACCCAGTGCGATGGTCGTGGCGAAGAGGGCAGAAGAGAGGGTGCGGATGGTGGTCATGGCTGTGACTTCGTAAGGGAACAGGGGTGGCGTCCGGATGCCCGCCGCGAAGGCCGCGAAAGCCAGGGACGCACGGCGAGGATGCCGCGAAAGGGTCCGTCGTCGCAGGACGACGGCTCGGCAAGCGGGGCCCGTTGCAGTCAGCGCGGCCCGATGGCAATCATCTGGCCGCGCGAGGCGTCAAAGCGCCAGGCGCAGGAAGGCGATGGGTATGGGTATGGGCGGTGCCCGAACGTCGTCACGGCGCGGCATGCTTTCTCGTACCGGCTCGACGACCGGTACCGACAACGCGGTGGCACCCACCTGGCAGATCAGCACAGCGGCCTGCACGTCGTCAGGCGTCGGCTTGAGCGTGGGTATCGAGGCACTGGTCCTGTCGCAGAAGTCCACGCAATTCGACTTGCCCGGCGAACCGTGATGTGCATCGGAACCCTTTTGGTGCGCGGCCGTCGTCTCGACAGCGTGTGCCGTCGGCAGCCCGGCATGTTCCGTCGCCCCGGCTGACAAGCACGCGTTGGCGACCCCGGCTCCCATGGCAAAAACCCACACCAGCAGCACGCGTGCTGCGCAGAGGCGGAACTGTCGATGGTGGCGGAACATGGAGGATGGTGGCAAAACGAGGATGGATTCGAGACTCTGGGGACGCAGTTTCCGTGCCAGTCGACACCGGCCGCTTGACGCATATCAAGGCTGACCAAGGCCCGCCATGAGGGTCACTGTAGCAGCCAGCCCCCCCACCAAGACATGGCCGCAGAATGACGGTCCTGAAATGTTCGGCACGCGCCACCAACACCCAAGCGCACAGCCCGCAAAATCGCCCCCATGAAAATCCTGATCGTCGAAGACGAACGTCGCGCTGCCGAGTACCTTCGTCAAGGCCTGGCGGAGTCCGGCCATGTGGTCGAGGTCGCGTTCAACGGCACCGACGGCCTGCACGCGGCAATCAACGGCGACCACGACCTGATCGTGCTGGATGTGATGCTGCCAGGGCTGGACGGTTTTGCGGTGCTCTCGGCGCTGCGCACGGCCAAGCAGACGCCGGTGCTGATGCTGACCGCACGCGCGCAGGTCAACGACAAGGTGCGTGGTTTCGATCTCGGCGCCGACGACTACCTCGTCAAGCCGTTCCAGTTCCCGGAACTGCTGGCCCGCGTGCGCACCCTGCTCAAGCGCGGTAGACCCGCCCCATCGGATCCTGTGCAACGTGTGGCCGATCTGGACATCGACCCCGTGCGCCACCGGGCCACTCGGAGTGGCCAGCGCATCGACCTGAGTGCGAAGGAGTTCGCGCTGCTGGCCTTGCTCGTCCAGCGGACCGGCGAGGTGCTGTCACGCACGCAGATTGCGTCCCTGGTCTGGGATATCCACTTCGACTCCGAGACCAATGTCGTGGACGTGGCCATCCGCCGCTTGCGCGCCAAGATCGATGACCCGTTTCCGGACAAGCTGATCCACACCGTGCGCGGTGTGGGCTACGTGCTGGAGTCGCGTCCATGAGCGTCGACTCTGCGGCTGGGCCACGCCTGCTGGGCTCGTTGGCACTGCAGATCGCGGTGGCTGGCGTCCTGTTCGGCATCGTCGTGGCCGTCGGCACGGTTGCGGTGGGCTACTGGAGTCTCTTCAGGCAACTCGACGAGCGCGCCGTGATCGAGATGCAGGGCCGCCGGGAACTGCTGGTCCGTCTGCTGGCCGCGACACCCTCGTTGGCCGGCATTGCTGATGCAAAGGAACGCTTTGCCGATCTGTTCTTCGGCCACGACGACCTGCACCTGGCCCTGCTGGAGCCAGGGACGGGAAGGGTCATCGCCGCGTTCTCGGAGGTGGCCACGCAGTCCGTCGTCGGCCTGGGCCACGCGAAGGCGGTTCCGGACACGATGCATGCCTGGGTGACGCCCGACGGCAGGCGCTACAGCGGCTGGCACAGCACGGCGGCGGTCGCCGATGGGCGTGGAGTCAGTTACTTGCTCTCCGTCGACAGGCGACGCGACGCTGCATTGCTGGCGGGTTTCGTCAAGGCCACCCTGGTCGCACTGCCCTTGCTGCTGGCCCTGGTGGCGATGGGCGCGGGGCTCGTCGCCAGGACGGGCCTTGCGCCGGTGCGTCGCCTCAAGAACCTGGTGGCCTCCATCGGCACCCGATCGCTTGGCCAGCGCGTGGCGGTGTCGGGCCTGCCCAGCGAGTTGGCGGACATGGCGACCGAGTTCAATGGCATGCTCCGTCGCATCGATGAGGGCTATCAGCAACTCGAGGCGTTCGCCGGCGACCTGGCCCACGAGATGCGGACGCCGGTGGCCACCCTGCTGGGTCGAACGCAGGTGGCTTTGTCCAGAAGCCGCAGCGCAGACGAGTTCCGCGAGGTCATGGAGGGCAACGTCCAGGAACTGGATCGACTGTCCGCGCTCATCAACGACATGCTCTTCATCGCGCGTGCCGACCACGACGCCGCCCCGATCCAAGCCGAGCCCGTGGACTTGGCGACCGAGGCCCGCAGGGTGGCGGACTTCCTGTCATTGATCGCCGAAGAGAAGGGCGTGAACATGCGCGTGCTCGGCACGGCGCCGCCGGTTTCGGCAGACCGCCTGCTCGTCCAGCGCGCCATCACCAACCTGCTCAGCAACGCCATCAGGCACTCGGTCGAAGGCAGCACGGTCGCCATCGAGATCGGGGCGAACGCCGACACGGCCAGCCTGGAGGTCGACAACCAGGGGCTGGCCATCGCGCCCGAGCATCTCGACCGTGTCTTCGACCGCTTCTTCCGCGCCGATCCCGGACGTTCGCGCGACGCGGGCGGCAGCGGCCTCGGCCTGGCCATAGTGCGTTCGATTGCGCGCGTCCACCACGGCAGCATTACCGTGCGCAGCGCAGGTGGCCACACCCGTTTCCGGCTTCAGCTTCCACTGGCGCCCGTTCGCGGGTAGTGCCGGGCAGGCCCGGCTGCCGGCCAGGCACTGCACTGCCAACCCGCCACCCGGTTCGCGCGATTCGGTTGCGGCGTCAGCGTCAGCGCCCTCAGGTGACGGAACTGTCATGCAGGAGCCATGCTCCGGCCAGTCGGTGTTTTCTAAAGTTGCTTCACACGTCGCGACAAGGCGACTCAACCCCGGCACGAGGACACCAACTTCCCGCTGCCCGGATCGGATCAAGCAACCTGGAAAGGATTCATCATGAAGACCAAGTTCGCAGTACCTGCGTTGTTCATCGCTTCGGCCATGTTCGTCGCCAGCCCGGCGTTCGCCGAACTCACCCGCGAGCAGGTGAAGGCAGAGTTTGCCGAAGCTGTCCGCACCGGCGACATCATGTCCAACAAGAGTGGCCAAAAGCTCAACGAGCGCTTCCCTGACCGTTACGCGGCAAAGCAAGTCCAGTCCACGCTCACCCGTGAGCAGGTCAAGGCCGAACTGGCCGAAGCCCTGCGCACCGGCAACTACGTGATGGCCGGCGAGGAGAGCGGCCTGTGCAAGGATGTGCACCCGTACATGCACACCGTGCAGTAAGTTCAGGCCAGCACAACCTACACATCGGCCGGCACGGTTTCGACAGGGGCAGGTGTACGTGGTGATGGCGCTGGTACGGCCGTGGCGTCGGCCGCCCGAACACCTCGGGCGGCCGAATTCACTTCTGCCCTCACCTGCTGCCCGCGGGCCAATATGCTGCGACTTTGGGAGCGCACAAGATGGTACCGATTCACCCCCTCCCCGTCGCGGCTCTATGCCGTTTCGTGTGGAACTTGACTTCGCACGCGATGCGTTGTGACGCCTGCTGACAGGGCCACGGCAGGCACGAACGGCGAG
>PNKD01000151.1 GCA_013822265.1 Leptothrix sp. (in: b-proteobacteria) | reverse complement strand
TTGGTGAAGAAGCCCGACGGCAGCGTGGACATCGTCAACACCGGCGCCGCCGGCACGCCGCTGACCACTGCCGACAAGGCGCTGCTGACGGTCGACGTGTGGGAGCACGCCTACTACATCGACTACCGCAACCTGCGCCAGAAGTTCGTCGAGACCTTCCTCGACAAGCTGGTGAACTGGGGTTTTGCCGAAGCCAACTTCGCCTGACCGTCGGGCCGCGCGGCGCCTCGCACGCCGCCGTGCGCCGCTGTGCGCCGCCACTCAACACGGGCCAGCCTGCGGGCTGGCCCGTGGCCGTTCTGCCCGGTCTACGGGTCGAACGGCGCGCCGCGCAGCTTGCTGCCGGCCTTGAAGCCGCGTTTGCCGAACCAGCCGGCGTTCATCTCCAGCGCATAGCGCACCGGCTTGGTGGAGCAGTGCGACTGGTCGGACTGCGGCTTCATTTCGGCCACGTTGATGATGGTGCCGTCGTCGGCGATAAAGGCGATGGACAGCGGCAGCAGCGTGTTGCGCATCCAGAAGCAGCGCACCTCGCGGTGCTGGTTGACGAAGAGCATGCCCTCGTTGGCGCCCATGGTGCGCCGGAACATCATGCCGACCTGCTGCTGCAGCGGCGAGACGGCGAGTTCGGCCTGGATGACGTGCATGCCGGCCGTGAGCTGCACCGTGGGCAGGCGCGCTTGCGGGGCGTCCTGCGCCTGCGCGAGGCAACTCAGCAAGGCCGCGCAGACCAACGCGCTTCGGGCCGCCAACAGCGGCAGGGCGGTTTTGACTGAAATCATGGACGGGCAATGGGTACTCGCCTAGATTATCGCCACCCCGACGGCCAAGCCGATGTATCCAGCCAGAGCCGTACCCACCGCGCCCGACCTTGCCGTGCTCGACGACCCCGCCGAGTTCAGCGGCTGCACGCGCTGGGTGGTCGGCACGGAAGGCCGGCGACTGGCGGAGACGGTGCTGCAGCTGTCGGGCATGCACTGCGCGGCCTGCACCGGCCTCATCGAGCAGGCGCTGCACCGGGTCGACGGCGTGCGCTCGGCGGTGGTCAGCGCCGCCGCCGAGCGCGCCACCGTCTGCTGGGATCCTGAACGTACGCGGCCTTCGGCGCTCATCACCGCCGTGCAGTCGGCGGGCTACGGCGCCGTGCCGGATGCTGCCGCCCCGGCGCGCGCGCTGCGCCGCCTGGCGCACCGCCAGGCGCTGTGGCGGCTCTTCGTGGCCGCCTTCTGCGCCATGCAGGTGATGATGCTGGCCACGCCCAGCTACGTCGCAGGCCCGGGCGAACTCGAGCCCGACATGCGCCAGCTGCTGAACTGGGGCAGCTGGCTGCTCTCGCTGCCCGTGCTGGCCTTCTCCGCCGGGCCTTTCTTCAGTGGCGCCTGGCAGGCGCTGCGACAGCGCCGCATCGGCATGGACGTGCCCGTGGCACTGGGCGTGGTGATCACCTTCGTCGCCAGTACCGGTGCCACCTTCTCGCCCGACGGCGTATTCGGTCACGAGGTCTACTTCGACTCGCTGACGATGTTCGTCAGCTTCCTGCTTGCCGCGCGCTACCTCGAGCTCGGCGCCCGGCACCGCGCGGCCGAGGCATTGGAGGCCTCGCTGGCGCGCCTGCCCGAAACGGCGTGGCGTGTCCTGCCCGACGGCAGCACCGAAGCCGTGAGCCTGCAGCGGCTGCGGCCCGGCGACCGCGTGCGCGTGCCGCTGGGCCAGGCCTTCCCGGCCGACGGCACGCTCGAAGAAGGCCACACCAGCGCCGACGAGGCGCTGCTTACCGGCGAGTCGGCGCCCGTCGACAAGCCCGTTGGCGCGGCCGTGGTGGCCGGCAGCACGAACCTGGGCGCGCCGGTGCTGGTGCGCGTGCAGCGTGTCGGCGGCGACACCCGGCTCGAGGCCATCGTCGCGATGATGCGCAGCGCGATGGCGCAGCGGCCGGCAGCGGCCGCGCTGGCCGACCGCTGGGCCGGGCCCTTTCTCTGGGTGGTGCTGCTGCTGGCAGCGGGTGCTGCCGCGGCGTGGAGCGTGATCGACCCGGCGCGGGCGGTCTGGGTGGCCGTGTCGGTGCTCATCGTCACCTGCCCCTGCGCGCTGTCGCTGGCCGCACCCGCCACGCTGGTGGCCGCGGCGCGCGGCCTGGCGCGGCGCGGCGTGCTGCTGCAGCGGCTGGACGCGCTGGAGCGCCTGGCCCGTGTGCAGCAGGTGTTTTTCGACAAGACCGGCACCCTCACCGAAGACCGCCTGCAACTGGCCGGACTGCGTTTGACCGAGGCCGGGCGCGCGATGCTGGGCGATGCCGCGACGGCGCTGACCGCCGCGGCCACGCTGGCCGCCTGGTCGGTCCACCCGCTGTCGCGTGCGGTGGTCGATGCGCAGGCGGCGGCGCCGGCCCCGGCCCCGGCGCGAGCGCCTGCCACACCGCTCGACGGCTGTGGCGACGTGCAGGAGAGGGCCGGGCAGGGGGTGCAGGCCATCGACCGCCAAGGCCGTGTCTGGCGCCTGGGCGTCGCCGGGTGGGCCGGTGCGGCCGGCGCCGACGACGCGCAAGTCGTGCTGTCGTGCGATGGCCGGCCGTTGGCCTCGCTGGTGTTCGAGGAAGCACTGCGCCCCGGCGTGGCGCAGGCGCTGCTGGACCTGCAGCAAGGCGGCGTGAGGGTGACGCTGCTTACCGGCGACACACCCCAGCGCGCTTCGGCGCTGGCCGCACGCCTTGGCGTGCAGGACGTTCGCGCCCGCGCCACGCCCGAGCACAAGCTCGCCGCGGTGGCCCAGGCGCAGGACGAAGGCCGCTGTGTCGCGATGGTGGGCGACGGCATCAACGACGCCCCGGTGCTGGCCCGTGCCGACGTCTCGCTGGCGATGGGGCAGGGCGCACTGGTGTCGCGCAGCCAGGCCGACGCGGTCATCACGTCCAACCGGCTGGGCGACTTTGTGGCCGCCCGCGATACCGCTCGCCGGGCCGTGCGCATCGTGCGCCAGAACTTCGTGTGGGCCGGCAGCTACAACGCCGTCAGCATCCCGTTGGCCTTGGCCGGCTACCTTCCGCCCTGGGCCGCGGGCCTGGGCATGGCCGTCAGTTCGCTGGTGGTCGTCACCAACGCCTTGCGCGCCGCCCGCTGAAGCCCGACGCGCCATGGAAAGCCTCTACCTGCTGATTCCGTTGTCCGCCGCGCTTGTGCTGGGGATCATCGCCGTCTTCGGCTGGGCCCTGCACAAGGGCCAGTTCGAAGACCTCGAGGCCGAAGGCGCGCGCATCCTGCTGGACGACGCGGCGCCGGTTGACGCCGATCAATCCGCCCCCGAGCCCGCCCGCGAGAATCGCGCGTCCTGAAAAGTTTCATCGTCGTGAGGAGAAGACAGATGGCAAACAGCGCCGTGTTGGCCGTGCCCAAAGAAGGCGTCTACACCGATTCGGTCGTCAGACTGTTCGCGTTGGCCTCCGTGCTGTGGGGCGTGGTGGGCATGCTGGTGGGCGTGATCATCGCCGCCCAGCTGACCTGGCCGGAGCTCAACTTCGGCATCTCGTTCCTGAGCTACGGCCGGCTGCGGCCGCTGCACACCAACGCGGTGATCTTTGCCTTCGGCGGCTGCGCGCTCTTCGCGACCTCGTACCACGTGGTGCAGCGCACCTGCCAGACGCGGCTGTTCGCGCCGGGGCTGGCGATGTTCACCTTCTGGGGCTGGCAACTGGTGATCCTGGCCGCGGCGATCACGCTGCCGCTGGGCATGACGCAGGGCAAGGAGTACGCCGAGCTCGAGTGGCCCATCGACCTGCTGATCGCCGTCGTCTGGGTTTCCTACGCCATCGTCTTCTTCGGCACCGTGGGCATCCGCAAGGTGCGCCACATCTATGTGGCCAACTGGTTCTTCGGCGCCTTCATCCTCGCCGTGGCGCTGCTGCACATCGTCAACAGCGCGGCCATCCCGGTCGACCTGACGAAGAGCTACTCGGCCTACGCCGGCGTGCAGGACGCGATGATCCAGTGGTGGTACGGCCACAACGCGGTGGGCTTCTTCCTCACCGCCGGGTTCCTGGGGATGATGTACTACTACATCCCCAAGCAGGCCGAGCGCCCGGTGTTCAGCTACCGCCTGAGCATCGTTCACTTCTGGGCGCTGATCTTCACCTACATGTGGGCCGGCCCCCACCACCTGCACTACACCGCGCTGCCCGACTGGACGCAGAGCATCGGCATGATCTTCTCGCTGGTGCTGCTGGCGCCGAGCTGGGGCGGCATGATCAACGGCGTCATGACGCTCAGCGGCGCCTGGCACAAGCTGCGTGACGACCCGATCCTGAAGTTCCTCATCGTGAGCCTGTCGTTCTACGGCATGAGCACCTTCGAGGGCCCGATGATGTCGATCAAGACCGTCAACGCGCTCAGCCACTACACCGACTGGACCGTGGGCCACGTGCACAGCGGCGCGCTGGGCTGGGTGGGCATGATCTCGATGGGCTCGCTGTACTACCTGATCCCGCGCATGTTCGGCCAGAAGCAGATGTACAGCGTCAAGGCCATCGAGACGCACTTCTGGATCGCCACCATCGGCATCGTTCTCTACATCGCCGCGATGTGGATCGCCGGCGTCATGCAGGGCCTGATGTGGCGCGCGGTCAACCCCGACGGCACGCTGGTCTACAGCTTCGTCGAAAGCGTCAAGGCCACCTTCCCCTACTACGTCGTGCGCCTGCTCGGCGGCCTGCTGTACCTCGGCGGCATGCTGATCATGGCCTGGAACGTCGTCATGACGGTCAAGGGCGGCAAGGCGGCCGTGGCCACCATCCCGCCCGTGCATGCCACGCCGGCCCACGCCTGAGCGCACGAAGGAGACCACTGAAATGGCAAACACACACGTGCCCCGCGGTCACGAGAAGATCGAGACCAACAACTTCCTGATGATCGTGCTGATCCTGGTGGCGGTGGCCATCGGCGGCATCGTCGAGATCGTGCCGCTGTTCTTCCAGCGCTCGACCACGCAGCCGGCCGAAGGCGTCAAGCCCTACACGCCGCTGCAACTGGCCGGCCGCGACGTCTACATCCGCGAGGGTTGCTACAACTGCCATTCGCAGATGGTGCGGCCGTTCCGCGCCGAGGCGCTGCGCTACGGCGCGCTGTCGACGGCGGGCGAGTTCGTCTACGACCACCCCTTCCAGTGGGGCAGCAAGCGCACCGGGCCCGACCTGCACCGGGTCGGCGGCAAGTACAGCGACGAGTGGCACCTGGTGCACCTGATCAACCCACGCGACCTGGTGCCCGAGTCCAACATGCCGGCCTACCCCTGGTTGCTCGGCGCCGCGGTCAAGCCCGAGAGCATGGCGCCGCGCATGAAGGCGCTGCGCGTGGTCGGCGTGCCCTACACCGACGAAGACATCGCCAAGGCCGGCGACGAGGTCAAGGGCCGCACCGAGATGGACGCGCTCATCGCCTACCTGCAGGTGCTGGGCACCGCGCGCAAGTGAAGGGGGCCGCACATGGACGTCAATGACCTGCGCTCGGCCGTCACGGTCGCGCTCTTCTTGCTGTTCCTCGCGCTCGTGGCCTACACCTGGAGCCGCAAGCGCAAGGCCGAGTACGACGAAGCGGCACAACTGCCCTTTGCCGGCGACAACGATGCCGTCGAATCCCGAGGAGAGAAGTCGTGAGTGATTTCGTCAACAGCGGCTGGGCCTGGTTCGTGGCCGTGGTCACCGTATTGAGCCTGGTCGCCTGCCTGGGCCTGCTCATCATTGCCAGCCGCCGCAAGGTGATGGCCAACGACAACACCACCGGCCACGTCTGGGACGTCGACCTGCGCGAGCTGAACAACCCGCTGCCGCGCTGGTGGATGTACCTGTTCGTGCTGACGGTGGTGTTTTCCGCCGTCTACCTGGCCTTCTATCCCGGTCTGGGCACCCACGAGGGCACGCTGAAGTGGACCAGCGTGGGCCAGTACGAGGCCGAGCAGGCCAAGGCACGCCAGGCGCTGGCGCCGGTCTACGCCAAGTACACCGCGATGACGCCCGAACAGCTGGGCGGCGATGCCGCGGCCACGGGCATAGGGCAGCGGCTGTTCCTGAACAACTGCGCGCAATGCCACGGCTCGGACGGCCGCGGCAGCGGCGGCAAGGGTTTCCCGAACCTGGCCGACGGCGACTGGCTGGGCGCGGGCACGCACGACTACGTCAAGGGCGTGATCGCCGATGGCCGCACCGGCAACATGCCGCCGATGGCGGCGGCGGTGGGCACCGCCGAAGACGTGAAAAACGTCGCGCAGTACGTGCTGAGTCTGGCGGGCAGCCCGCACAACAGCGTCGGTGCGCAACTCGGCAAGGCCAAGTTCGCTACCTGCGCCGGCTGCCACGGGCCCGAGGGCAAGGGCAACCCGGCGTTGGGCGCACCCAACCTGACCGACAAGATCTGGCTGCACGGCTGGGGCGAGCAGGCCATCGTCGACATCGTCACCAAAGGCAAGCAGAACGTGATGCCGGCGCAGGGCCGTTTGCTGACGCCCGAGCAGGTGCACGTGCTGTCGGCCTACGTGCTGAACCTGTCGAAGACGACCCGCGTCGCCGCGAACTGAGCGGGCCAGCCCAGTCTTGAGCGATTCCGCCGCCGCGGTCGACACAGCGAAGAAGGGCGACGACGACGCACGCGTTGTCGTCGTCTCGCTGTACCAGAAGCAGCAGAAGATCTACGCCCGCGCGGTGTCGGGCTGGTTCGCCGGCTGGCGCTGGGCGCTGGTGTGGCTCACCCAGCTCGTGTTCTACGGCCTGCCCTGGCTGAGCTGGAACCACCGCCAGGCGGTGCTGTTCGACCTCGGCGCGCGGCGCTTCTACATCTTCGAGCTGGTGCTGTACCCGCAGGACTTCATCTACCTGACGGGCCTGCTGATCGTCTCGGCGTATTCGCTGTTCCTCTTCACCGCCATCGCCGGGCGCCTGTGGTGCGGCTATGCCTGCCCGCAGACGGTCTACACCGAGATCTTCATGTGGGTGGAACGCCACCTCGAAGGCGATCGCAACAAGCGCATCAAGCTCGACGCCGGCCCCTGGAACGCGGGCAAGCTGGCGCGCAAGGGCGGCAAGCACCTGGTGTGGCTGGCCATCGGGCTGTGGACGGGCCTGACCTTCGTCGGCTACTTCACGCCCGTCAAGACGCTGGTGCCTTCGGCCCTCGGCCTGGGCCTGGGGCCGTGGGAGACCTTCTGGGTGCTGTTCTACGGCTTTGCCACCTACGGCAACGCGGGCTGGATGCGCGAGCAGGTGTGCAAGTACATGTGCCCCTATGCGCGCTTCCAGAGCGTGATGTTCGACAAGGACACACTGGTCATCGGCTACGACGCCGCACGCGGCGAGCCGCGCGGCACACGCAGCCGCAAGGCCGCGCTCGGGGTGTCGGGCCTGGGCAGCTGCATAGACTGCAACCTGTGCGTGCAGGTCTGCCCCACGGGCATCGACATCCGCAACGGCCTGCAATACGAGTGCATAGGCTGCGCGGCCTGCATCGACGTCTGCAATGGCGTCATGGACAAGATGAAGTACCCGCGGGGCCTGATCCGCTACGACACGCAATCCGGCACGCAGCAGCCCCTGGGGCGCGGCGGCCTGCTGCGTCGCCTCCTGCGCCCGCGCATCCTCATCTACACGACGGTGCTGGTGGTCATCGTGGGCGCGCTGGCCGCCAGCCTCTGGCTGCGCTCGCCGTTCAAGGTCGACATCGTGCGCGACCGCGGCGTGATGGCGCGTTTGGTCGAGGACGGCTGGGTCGAGAACGTCTATGGCCTTCAGATCATGAATGCCACCGAGCAGCCCCAGCGTTACCGGATCGTCGTCACGGGGCTGCCCCGCATCACCACCGACCAGAAGGGCGACATCGACGTCGACCCCGCACAGGCGCGCTGGGTCGCGGTGGCCGTGCGGGTGCCGCCCGAGGCCGCGGCGCAGGTCGGCGCCGGCACCCACGCCGTCCGTTTCACGGTCGAGCGCGTGCCCGTGCACGGCGGCGAATCGCCGCGCACGATCGACGAGAAGTCCACCTTCATGGTGCCGCGCTGAGCGGCACGTCTTCAGGAGAAGCTGCCATGTCATCGCAACCCCGCACCGCCTCTGAGGGCACCCCGGCGCCGTGGTGGCGCGTGCCTTTCGTCTGGATGGTCATCGGCGGGCCGCTGACGGTGGTGGTGGCGGGTTTTGCCACGCTGGCCATCGCCATCGCCTACCCCGACCCGGTGATCGCCGTGCAGCCGACCGGCAATGCCGCAGACCAGCCGGCCGTGCAGGCGCGCAACCACGCGGCCACCCCCAAGCCGTGAGCCCGCGGCGATGAAGCGCCTGACGCGCCGCGTCGCCGCCATCGCCTGGCCGGCGTTTCTGGTGGCCGGCGTGCTCGAGATCGCGGTCTTCGCCTTCGTCGACCCGTCTTCGCTGCAGACGCTCAGCGGCGCGGCACTGGATCTGTCCGCGACCGCGGTCTACTCGATCGCCTTCTTCGTGTTCTGGGCCGCCACCGCAGCCGCCTGCGCGCTCACGCTGCTGCTGCAGCGGGCGGCCGACGAGGTCAACAGCCGCGTCTGGCGCGACGGCTGAATGGTGGCCGCATCGAACGTCGCCTCAGCAACTGCTGCCGTTGACCAGCGCCTGCAGCGCGTCGGCGTCGAGCACGCGAATCTGCCTTTGCTTGACCTCCAGGATGCCGTCGTCCTGGAACTTGCTGAAGGCGCGGCTTACCGTCTCGAGCTTGAGGCCGAGGTAGCTGCCGATCTCTTCGCGCGTCATGCGCAGCACCAGCGAGCTGGCCGAGAAACCCCGCGTGCGCAGCCGCTGCGTCAGGTTCAGCATGAAGGCCGCCAGGCGTTCTTCGGCGCGCATGCTGCCCAGCAGCAGCATCACGCCGTGGTCGCGCACGATCTCGCGGCTCATGATCTTGTGGAAGTGGCGCTGCAGGTCGGACAGCTCGCGCGACAGGTCTTCGAGCTGGTGGTAGGGGATGATGCAGACCGACGAATCTTCCAGCGCGATGGCATCGCAGGTGTGGCGGTCGGTGCCGATGCCGTCCAGGCCGAGCAGTTCGCCGGCCATCTGGAAGCCGGTGACCTGGTCGCGACCGTCCTCGGACGACAGACAGGTCTTGAAGAAGCCCGTGCGTATGGCGTAGAGCGAGGAAAAGGCGTCGCCACTGCGGAACAGCGGGTCGCCGCGCGGCACCGCGCGGCGCGTGGCGACGATGGCCTCCAGCCGCTCCATCTGGTCTTCCGCGATGCCCACGGGCAGGCAGAGCTCACGCAGGTTGCAGCTGGAGCAGGCGACCTTGAAGGGGTCCAGGCGAACGGGCGGTTGTGTGGCGTGCATGGGAAAAGCGTGACCCGGGAGGCCCGCAGTATCGCCCATGCCCCGTGCCGCGCGCCACCCAGAGTCTTGT
>PNKD01000150.1 GCA_013822265.1 Leptothrix sp. (in: b-proteobacteria) | reverse complement strand
ACAAGTACGCCGACGAGTCCAAGGGCCTGCACCCGTGGGACGGCGTGACGGAGCCGAACTACGTTCTGGGCGCCAAGACCAAGGGCACGCGCACCGACATCAAGGAGCTTGACGAGAGCGCCAAGTACTCTTGGATCAAGTCACCACGCTGGCGCGGCCATTCGATGGAAGTGGGCCCCCTGGCGCGCTACATCCTCGGCTACACACACGCACTCAAGGGGCACAAGCACTGCCAACGCGTGAAGGAGCAGGTCGAGAGCTCGGCCACCATCATCAACAGCACTTTCCCGAAAGCGCTGGGCATGAAGGAAACGCAGTACACCGCCAAGCAGCTGTTGCCCACCACCATCGGCCGAACACTGGCACGCGCGCTCGAAGCGCAGTACTGCTGCGAGATGATGCTCGACGACTACAAGGAGCTTATCGCCAACATCAAGGCTGGCGACAGCAGCACGGCCAACGTCGAGAAGTGGGATCCGGCCACGTGGCCCAAGGAAGCCAAGGGCGTGGGCACCGTCGCCGCGCCGCGCGGCGCGCTTGGCCACTGGATCCGCATCAAGGATGGCCGGATCGAGAACTACCAGTGCGTCGTGCCGACCACCTGGAACGGCAGCCCGCGTGACAACAAGGGCCAGATCGGCGCCTTCGAAGCGAGCCTGATGAACACGCCGATGGCCAACCCGGAGCAGCCGGTCGAGATCCTGCGCACCTTGCATTCCTTCGACCCGTGCCTGGCGTGCTCGACGCACGTGATGAGCCCGGACGGCCAGGAACTCACCAGCGTGAAGGTGCGCTGAAGCCGCACAGCCCAAACCCGAACCATCCAGGAGACAACATGCTCATCAATACCCGTTCGCGCGCGCTGGCAACGTCCGCGCTGATGTTCGCGGCATCGGCCGCACAAGCCCACCCCGGGCACGGCGTTGAAGGCCTCGCTGCGGGGCTCGCGCACCCGTTCACCGGCCTGGACCACCTGCTCGCGATGCTGGCGGTCGGCCTCTGGTCGGCCGCCTCGGCCCGCGGCGCGCAGCGCGTTCGTGGGCCGCTGGTCTTCCTGGCGATGCTGTTGTTCGGCGGCCTGCTCGCCAGTGCCGGCTTGGTGCTGCCAGGGCTGGAAGGCGGCGTGGCGCTCAGCGTCGTGCTGCTCGGCGTGCTGATGCTCGGGGCGCGCCGCATTGCGGCGCCCGCGGGCCTGCTGATCGTGGCAAGCGCGGCACTGCTGCACGGCCAGGCACACGGCATCGAGTGGAACTCGGGCTCGCCCTTCGCCGCGTATGCCACCGGCTTCTTGCTCGGCTCGGCGGCCTTGCATGGCGCCGGCCTCGCGGCGGGCGCGTGGCTGCAGCGGGTGCAGGTCTGGGCCTGGCGCGCTGCCGCCACGCTGATCGGCGGCAGCGGGCTCGCGATGCTCGCCAGCCGGCTCTGAAGCCGTTGCCCGGAACCTGCGCAGGAGAACACCACCATGTCCACGAGCTCCCCTTCCGCCCCGGCCGCAGCCGCGGTGAGCGACGACCGCGTCGTCGCCCGCGCGCAGTCGATCAAGTCGGTCTACGTCTTCGAGGCCCCGGTGCGCATCTGGCACTGGGTCAACGCGCTGGCCATCACCGCGCTGGCCATCACCGGCTACTTCATCGGCTCGCCGCTGCCCACGCAACCGGGCGAGGCCAGCGCCAACTTCCTGATGGGCTACATCCGCTTCGCGCACTTTGCCGCTGGCTACCTGCTGGCGGTGGGCATCCTCGGCCGCTTGTACTGGGCCGTGGTGGGCAACCACCATGCGCGCGAACTCTTCTGGGTGCCGATCTTCCAGCGCGCCTATTGGGCCGAGACGTGGGGCATGTTGAAGTGGTACGCCTTCGTCAGCGCCCGCCCAGGTCGCTACGTGGGCCACAACCCGCTGGCGCGACTGGCGATGTTCTTCGCGTTCTTCCTGCTCACGATTTTCATGATCGTCACCGGCTTCGCGCTGTACGGAGAAGGTGCGCAGATGGGCTCGTGGCAGGAACGCATGTTCGGCTGGGTGATCCCGCTGTTCGGCCAGTCGCAGGACGTGCACACCTGGCACCACCTGGGCATGTGGGGATTGATCTGCTTCGTGATCATCCATGTGTACGCCGCGATCCGCGAAGACATCATGGGCCGCTCCAGCGTGGTCAGCACCATGATCTCCGGTCACCGCACGTTCAAGGATTGACCGTGCGCAGCCCCGTCCCGGCCACCTGGCAACACGCACCGGCAGGCGTGCCGGCGCGTGCGCCGTGGCATCCGGGGCGTTTCCTGAACCGCCACTATCTCGGGCCGCTGCACCTGTCGCAGTCGCAGGCGGCGCGCCTGCTCGGTCTGTCGCGCCGGCGCCTGCACGAGGTGGTGCACGGCCAGCGTGCGATGACACCCGACACGGCGGTGCGCTGCGCCATCGTGTTCCACACCGACGCGATGTTCTGGCTTGCGCTGCAAGCAGCCTGGGACAGCTTCCACGCGTGGAAGCGCCTGCGCGCACGGCGCGGGCGTGTCACGCACTGAGCGTTTCCAACCCGCACTCTTTTGTCGAAGCGAGTACCCCATGAGCCCCAGTTCGCCCGAAAGCGCCTGTCACGGCAAGCGTGACAGCACCGAAACGATCACCGTGCTGGGCATCGGCAACCTGCTGTGGGCCGACGAAGGCTTCGGCGTGCGCTGCATCGAGGCGCTGCAGCAGCGCTACGAATTCGCGCCGCACGTGCAGCTGATCGACGGCGGCACGCAGGGCCTGTACCTGATCCAGCACGTGCAGCAGGCCGGCAAGCTGCTGATCTTCGACGCGATCGACTACGGCCTTGCACCCGGCACGCTGAAGCTGGTGGAAAACGACGAGGTGCCGCGTTTCATGGGCGCGAAGAAGATGAGCCTGCACCAGACCGGCTTTCAGGAAGTGCTGATGCTGGCGCTGCTGACCGAGCAGTATCCGCATGACGTGCTGCTGATCGGCTGCCAGCCCGAAGAGCTGGAAGACTACGGCGGCAGCCTGCGCCCTGTGGTGCGCGACGCGATGGAAGACGCGCTCGCACTCGGCATCGACGCGCTGCGCCGCTGGGGCGCGCAGCCTGTGCCGCGCACGCGGCCGCTGGCCGAGCATGAAAGCGTCGGATTCAACGAACTCGAACTCGCGCGCTACGAAGGCGAGCGCCCGCCCGAAACCGTTGCCTGCCGCGTCGGCGACGAACGCTTCTTCCCGGCCTGAACATGTGCATCGGCATCCCCATGCAGGTCGGCAGCATTGAATCCGGCTACGCGCTGTGCAGCGGCCGCGGCGAAACGCGCCGCGTGCGCACCGCGCTGGTCGGCGACGTGGCGCCCGGCGAATGGCTGCTGGTCTTCATCGACAGTGCGCAGGAGCGGCTGGAGCCGCAGCGTGTGGCAGAGATCAACGCCACGCTCGACCTGCTGCAGGCGGCGATGAACGGTGACGCACAGGACCCCGCCGACGCCGCCTTCGATCTGCCTTCGCGCTGGACCACGGCGCAATTGCGCCAGCTGTCCGGCACCCCTTCAACACCCACCCCTGAAAGCATGCCATGAGCACCGATAGTCAAGGCACCGAGACCCTTGTTAAGCTGCCTGTGCAGGCCCCGAAGGTCGTGACCTCGGCACTCGTCGAGCGGCTGGTCGAGCAGTTCGGCGCGAGCTGGGTCGACGAGACCTGCATCGACGCCTGGGCGGCCGAAGGCGGCGACCGTGTGGTGCTGTTCGCCGGCGACCCGGTGCAGTTCCCCGAGGGCCTGGACGTGGCCGTGGTGCTGCCCGAACTGCAGCGCTGCCTGCCGGGCCGCTTCAAGGTGGGCGTGGTGCCGCGCGAGCGCGAAGACAAGCTCGCGCGCCGCTTCGGTTCGCAGCGCTGGCCCACGCTGCTGTTCTTGCGCGACGGCCAGTACGTGACCACCGTGAGCGGCATGCACGACTGGGAGGTGTTCATTGAGCGTGTGACGCAGGCACTGGCGATGCCAGTCTCGCGAGCGCCGACCATCGGCATCCCCGTGGTGAGTGCGGTCAGTGCCACGGCCGGTGGCGCGTCTTGCCACTGAGTTGAAGAGGACCTTCGCATGAAAGACTTTCCCATTCCCGTGGTGGCCATCGGCATTGGCCCGGGCAGCCAGCCCGAAGAAGAGACGCTCGCTTATCTGCCCATGCCACAGGGCATGGAAACCTTCCGTGCGCCGCTGCTGCCCGAGCCCGAAGACGTGGCTGATTGCCACCAGGCGCACCGCGCACTGCGCGCCGCGCTGGCTCAGCTCGACCTTGTGCGCCAAGGCGGCCCCAACCTCGGCGTCGACCTGACCGGGTTGCCGGCGGCCGACCTCAAGCTCATCAACCAGGTGCTCGGCGAAGGCGAGGTCAGCGCGGTGGTGACCGGCGGCGACTCCGGTTACGAGCTGCGTGTGCAGGAGTCGGTCTTCGCCGGCGTGTGGCGCGTGGTGTGCTCGGTGAACGGTGTGGTCGGCTCCGACACGATCGAGCTTGGCGCGGTGCCACAGGCACTAAAGACCGCCGCACTCGAAGACGTGCTGCCGACCGTGCCGCGCTGGCAAGGCGCCCTGCCGCCGAACGTGCAGAACGCGCCGACGCTGCTGGCCGAGATCGAAGACCAGTGGCGCGTGTGGCGGGCCGGCCAGCCGGCGCACGTGGTCAACCTGACGCTGCTGCCGATGTCGGTCGAGGACATCGGCTTCCTCGACCACCACCTTGGCACGGGCCGGGTCTTGATCCTGTCGCGCGGCTATGGGAACTGCCGTATCACCAACACCCGCATGCCGAACTGCTGGCGTGTCGTGTACTACAACTCGCAGGACCTGGTGATCCTCAACACCGTCGAAGTGGTGGAGCTGCCCGATGTAGCGCAGGCCGCGAAGGAAGACCTCGATGACTCGCACGAACGGCTCGCTGAAGTGCTGGCGTGGGTGGAAGGCGCATGAACGGCGCGCGGTTCGAGGGCAGCTATCTCGGCAATCTGGCCAAGCTGCCGGCCGGTGCGCGGCTCGAATGCAAGATCTGCTGGTGGGTCTACGACCCGGCGCTCGGCGACGCCGTCTGGCAGGTCGACCCTGGCACCCCGTTCAGCGACCTGCCCGCGCACTGGCGCTGCCCGCAATGCGACGGCGACGCCGAGCAGTTCATGGTTCTGGCAGAGACCAACTGACGCTGCATGAGCCTGTGCCTCGCATCCGCTGACCGCTTGAACCGCCGCGTAGCCGAGCTGACCGCGCTGTTCACGACCATCGCGCACACGCGCATGGCCGGCGTGCCGGTGTTGAACACGGCGCTGCGGGTCGAGGCCATCGGCTTCGAGTGCCTGCCGCCCAGTGAAGGCGACGCGGCGGGCCTGGGCATCCTGGTCACACCGTGGTTCATGAACCTGGTGCGCCTGCCGCTGCATCGCAACGACTCGGCCGCGCAGGTCGGCCGCACGCACGAAGAGCTGCTGGCCGGGCAGCGCTTCGCGTTCATCGGCGCGCACGAGGCGGCACTGGGTGCCTTTGGTGCGTGTTCGCTGTTCTCGCCGATGTTCGAGTTTGCTGACCAGGCCAGCGCGCACGCCACCGCGGTGCAAGTGCTGGCGCATCTGCGCCCATCGCCGGTCCCGGCCGCCCGCACGGAGCCCGCGCCGGCGCGCCGCTCGTTCCTGTTTGGCCGCAGTGCGGTGCCCGAGGTGCGGCCATGAGCCCGAGCGAGCCGCTTGGCGGCGCACTCTGGTGGCGGCCCGGTCATGCACGCCCGCACAACCTGCGCAGCACCCGGCCCGACTGGGTCGGCCGCATCACGCGCGGCCTGCCAGCGAGTCGCCTGCCGGCCACGCTGGCCAGCCTGTTCAGCCTGTGTGGCCACGCCCACAGCGCTTGTGCCGGCATGGCGGTGAACGCCGCGCTCGGTCGTGCCGACGAGCCGCGCTCGGCCTCCCGCAGGTCGCTCGCGCTGCAGACCTTGCGCGAGCACCTGCGCCGCATGGCGCTCGACTGGCCGCGCCAGCTCGCCACCGAGCCGATGCACAGCAGTGCGCTCGACGCAGCCGCCGGGTGGCTCTCGCGCTGCCCGGCCTTCGCCGAAGCACCCGCGCCAGGCGCAACCGCCGCCTGGCTCCAAGCCGACGTGCTGGGCATGGCGCCGGCCGACTGGCTGGCAGCATGGGAACACGACCCGGCCGCTTGGCTGGCGCAGTGGTGCGAGCGCGGCAGTGGCCCGCTGGCGCAAAGGCTGCAGTCGTGCCGACCCATCGCCGACACCCTGCTGCCGACCGCACCGGCCCTGCGGCTGCATGCCGATGCCGAGGCGCTGCGATGTTTCGCGTCTCATCTGCGTGACGACAGTGCATTCGCTCGCCGGCCGCGCTGGCACGGCCGCTGTGCCGAAACCGGCGTGTGGACGCGCCTGAACGAAACCGCGCCGCAGCGCCTGAACACCGCCTGGCTGCGCCTGGGCGCACGGCTGGCGGAATGTGTGCGGCTTGCGTTGCCCGACGCGCCGGCGCGCTGCGGCGCGCAATGGTTGAGCCGCGGCGTCTTGCCAATCGCACCCTTCGAGGCGATCGCCTGGGTCGAGATGGCGCGCGGGCTGTTGCTGCACCATGTGCAACTCGACGGCAGCGGCGACTCGGCGCACGTGGCGGCCTGCCACGTGATCGCGCCGACCGAATGGAACTTCGACGCTGATGGCGCGGTCGCGCGCATGCTGGAGCGCCTGCCAAGACAACTCGCCGGCGAGGGTTTGCGCAGGCTCGACGCGCTGATGGCCGCTTACGATCCTTGCGTGCCCCACCGACAGGATCTGACCATGCCCGAGGAGGCCGCCCATGCATGAAGCCAGCCTGGCCGGCGGCATTCTGCAGTTGGTCGAAGACAACGCGCGGCGCGAAGGTTTCGTGCGTGTCACCAAGCTGCGCCTGGAAGCCGGGCAGCTCGCGGGGGTGGAGCCGCGCGCGCTGCGCTTCGCGCTCGAAGCGCTGGCGCCCGGCACTTGCCTGCAGGGGGCGGTGTTCGAGATCGACGAGCCCCCTGGCCAAGCCTGGTGCATGCACTGCTGCAGCACGGTGGCCATCCTGCAACGTGGCACGGCCTGCCTGGGCTGCGGTGGGTACCAATTGCAGCCTGTCGGCGGCACCGAATTGCGGGTCGTGGACATGCTGGTCGAAGACGATTGAAGGAGAAACAGCTATGTGCGTCGTTTGTGGTTGTTCAGATACCGGCGCGGTCGGTGCGGTGGCCCAAGAGTCGGGCCATGCACATGCGCATGCACCCGAGCATGCCCACATGCACGTCGACCCGCGCCACGGCGACCTGCATTTCGGTGCCGGCGCGGCGCGTGTGTCGGTGCCCGGCATGAGCCAGGCGCGTGCGGTCAAGCTCGAAGCCGACATCCTTGGCGAGAACAAGCGCATCGCACGCCACAACCGCCAGCACTTCAAGGCGCATGGCGTGACGGCGCTGAACCTCGTCTCCAGCCCCGGCTCGGGCAAGACCACGTTGCTGTGCGCCACCATCGAAGCACTGAAGGCACGTGCTCCCCGGCTCGCGGTCTCGGTGATCGAAGGCGACCAGCAGACCAGCTTCGACGCCGACCGCATCCGTGAGACCGGTGCGCCGGCGATCCAGATCAACACCGGCAAGGGCTGCCACCTCGACGCACCGATGGTGGCCGAGGCCTTCGCCCGCCTGCATGACCATGACCATGACCACGGTCACGACCCTCACCACCACGGCGCGCCCAGCCTGCTCTTCATCGAAAACGTCGGCAACCTCGTCTGCCCCGCACTGTGGGACCTGGGCGAAGACGCGAAGGTCGCGATCCTGTCGGTCACCGAAGGTGAAGACAAACCACTGAAGTACCCCGACATGTTCGCCGCCGCCACGCTGATGCTGCTGAACAAGACCGACCTGCTGCCGCACCTGCGCTTCGACGTGCAGCGCTGCATCGAGGCGGCGCGGCGCGTGAACCCGGCCATCGAGGTGATCCAGCTTTCGGCCACCACTGGCGAGGGCATGGGCGCGTGGCTGCAATGGCTGGAGCAGCGCATGGCTCCTCCCGCGCCGGCAGCGCAACCCGAAACGGCGGCACTGCAACGCATCGCCGAACTGGAAGCCGCTCTGGCCGACGCGCGCCGCGCCGCCGGTGTCACACCGGCCTGAGACAAGCATGGCCCGTGCAGCGACCGCCGACCTGCCCGATGTGCTTGCGCTCGGCGCGTGGCTGAAGAATGCCGCCTGCCGCCTGAGCGCGGGCGAGCCCTCCATGTCGGCCATTCACGGCGACCTGGGTGACCCGCGGGCCTGCGTCGCACTCGAAGCCTCGGTGGCCGCGCTGTTGAACGACACGCCGCGCCCGGTCGCCGCGGTCGCGCACGACCTGCACCCCGACTTCTTCAGCACGCGGCTGGCACTGCGGCTGGCGGCCGAGCTGGACGTGCCGGCCATCGGCGTGCAGCACCACCACGCGCACATCGCGGCGGTGATGGCCGAACATGGCGATCACCGGCCGGTGATCGGCCTGGCGCTCGACGGCGTGGGCCTGGGCAGCGACGGCCAGGCCTGGGGCGGTGAACTGTTGCGCGTGGATACGCAGGGTCATCGACGCCTCGGCCACCTGCACCCGCTTGGCCTGCCCGGCGGTGACGTGGCCGCTCGCGAGCCCTGGCGGATGGCGGCCTCGGCCTTGCATGCACTGGGTCGCGCCGACGAGATCGACACACGTTTCGCGGCGTCGGTGGGTGCGGCCAGCGCCAAGGGCGTGCGGCAGATGCTGGACAAGCAGCTGCACTGCCCACCCACCAGCAGCACGGGGCGCTGGTTCGACGCGGCCGCCGCGGCGCTCGGCCTGTGCCTGACACAGACGCAGGAAGCCGAAGCCGCCATCGCACTCGAACAGGCCGCCACCCGCTGGCTCGCGGCCGGGCGTGAACCACGCGTCGAAGCCGCCTTGCCGACCGTTGACGCAAAAGGTGTGCTCGACCTGCGCCCCTTGCTCGCACCCATGTTCGACACGCCGCCAACGGCCACTGACGAAGCCGCTGCCGGCTTCCACATCGCGCTCGCCGCCGCGCTCGCCGGCTGGGCCGCTGCGGCCGCCGAGCGTTTCGACACTGGCACCGTGTGCCTCGGCGGCGGCTGCTTCTTCAATGTGCTGCTCACCACGCGTGTCACGCAACACCTTGAACGGCGCGGCCTCCGCGTGCTGCGGCCGCTGCGGTATTCCTGCGGCGACGCCGGTCTGGCGCTCGGCCAAGCCTGGGTCGCGGCGCATCGGCTTCGGGCGGCCACCGGCGCTGCCCATCTCAACGAAAGTTCCTCATGTGCCTCGCCATCCCAGCCCTGTTGATCGAGATGATCGGCGCCGACCAGGCCGTCGTTGACCTCGGCGGCATCCGCAAGCAGGTCTCGACCGCGCTCGTGCCCGACG
>PNKD01000149.1 GCA_013822265.1 Leptothrix sp. (in: b-proteobacteria) | reverse complement strand
AGGCCATTCATCAGCGCCCAGCCGAGAACGACATGCAGCGCCACCACGATGGCGAAGCCGAGGGCATGTTTGCCTGGGTTGCGTTGTTGTTCGGCGAAATCCACTCAGTCCTCCAGACGACCCCGCAGCCCATTGATGCGCGAGGCCCTGTGTAATCAAACTACATCCATTTCAACTGCGCCGATGTGATGCAGCTTAGCCGCGGGACTATATCGCGAAGCGCCCCCGGGCTCACCCGGGCGACACCCTAGGCGCCGCAAGAGGCTCTGCTTGCGGGCCGAAACGGGGTTGATTTGCAGGAACATGGCCATGCGATCCTGCGACCCCTGACGTTGCGGAATGTAGTGGGGCTTCGCACGATCGGCCGTCGCTGACGGCGCCCTAGGGCATCAGTTCTCGGCCAATGAACGCAGCAATCCCAGTGCGGTGGCCGTGGCATCGGGCGCATCGCAGGGCACGCTGAGTTTCGCGGCTGTCGAACGCAGCCAGGTCAGCTGACGCTTGGCCAGTTGGCGCGTGGCGGCAATGCCGGCTTCGCGCAGGCCGTCGAGCCGGCCGCTGTCCAGGGCGGCCCAGGCCTGGCGGTAGCCGACGCAGCGCATGGCGGGCAGCGCGGGGTACAGATCGCCGCGCCGGCGCAGTTGCCGCACCTCGTCAACCAGCCCGGCCGCCAGCATGGCATCGAAGCGCTGCGCGATGCGTTCGTGCAGCCAGCCGCGGGAGGTGGGTTCCAGCGCCAACAGCGGCAATGCGGCGCTGTCGGCGCTGGTGCGGCCGCGGCGCTGCCATTCCGAAAGCGGCCGGCCGCTGAGCCGGAACACCTCGAGCGCCCGCTGCACACGCTGGGCGTCGGCGGGCGCCAGGCGGGCCGCCGTGGCCGGGTCGACCTGGGCCAGCTCGGCGTGCAGCGCCGGCCAGCCGCGCTCGGCGGCCTCTGCGTCGAGCTGGCGCCGCAGCGCCGGGTCGGCGGCCGGCATGTCGTCCAGACCCTCGCGCAGCGCCTTGAAGTAGAGCATGGTGCCGCCCACCAGCAGAGGCAGGCGGCCGCGGCTGCGAATCTCGGCCATGAGACGGCGCGCGTCGGCGACGAAACGCGCGGCGCTGTAGGCGGCGTCGGGCTCGATGATGTCGATCAGGTGATGGGGCACGGCCGCGCGCTCGGCGGCGCTGGGCTTGGCGGTGCCGATGTCCATGCCGCGGTAGACCAGCGCCGAGTCGACGCTGACGATCTCCAGCGGCAAGCGCTCGGCCAGCGCCAGCGCTATCGCCGTCTTGCCCGAGGCGGTGGGGCCCGCCAGGCACAGTGCCAGTGGCTTCATGCGTCGCTACCGGTGGCCGCTGCGCAGCCAGCGGCGTGCCGCCGCCCTGGCCGCCTAGAAACGTTCATCGTCGCGCAGGTAACGCCACTGCCCGGGCGGCAGCGCGCCCAGCACGACGCTGCCGATGCGCACGCGCTTGAGGCCCAGCACCTGCAGCCCGACCAGCTCGCACATGCGGCGGATCTGGCGCTTGCGGCCTTCGCGCAGCACGAAGCGCAGCTGGTCCTCGTTCTGCCAGCTCACGCGCGCCGGGCGCAGCTGCACGTCGTCGAGCACGAGGCCGTGGCGCAGGCGTTCGAGGGCCGATTCGGGCAGGGCGCCGGTGCCGCCGGGGTAGGCCACGCGCACCAGGTATTCCTTCTCCACGCGCGTCTCGTCGCCGATCAGGCGCTTGGCGATGCGGCCGTCCTGGGTCAGCACCAACAGCCCGGTGCTGTCGATGTCGAGGCGGCCGGCAGGCGCCAGGTGGCGCAGGTGGCCGCCCTGGAACTCGATGCCCGAGCGGTCTTCGGCCCAGCGGTTGACGCGCTTCACCAGCACGATGGCCGGCTCGTAGCCGTCTTCGGCCTGGCCGCTGACGTAGCCGACGGGCTTGTGCAGCAGCACCGTGACGCGGCGCGCCTGTTCGGCGCGGGCGCGCGGGTCGATCTCGATCACCGCCTCGGGCTGGGCGCGCTGGCCCAGCACGGCCAGGCGGCCGTCGACACGCACCCAGCCGGTTTCTATCCACTCGTCGGCCTGGCGGCGCGAGGCCAGGCCGCGGTCGGTCATCAGCTTGGCCACGCGCAGGCCGTCGGCGTGCGGGGTGGTCTTGACGGCGGCCGCGTGTGGCGTTGGCGGGGGCGCCGGCCGCTGCGCGGCACGCGCCGCGGCCGGTTCGGCTCGCGCCCCGACCTCCGGGCTGGCCTTCGGGGTGGCCTTCGGAATGGCGGGTGCAGCCGGCGACGCGCCGCGCCCGGCCGGGGGCCGCGGCGCGCCGAAGCCGCGCACCGGCGGGCGGCGCGGGTCACGTGCCGCGGCGCGTGGCTTCACGGTGAGCTTGGGGCGTTCGGTCATGCCGCCATTGGATCATGCGCGGGCCATCGCGCGTCTTCGCTCGCCATCGCCGGCGGCGCCTGTCAGCTTTGGTTATCGTGGCCGACCGAGCCCGGATGGAGATCACGATGTCGATGGCCTTGCGGCTTCGCGCCTTTGTGCTGGTCTGCCCGCTGTTGATAGGGCTGGCGCAGGCCGCGCCGCCGCTGGCCCCGGCGCTGCAGGCCGAACTCGAGCGCGCCGTGCTTGCCTACGAAAGCGGCCGCCTCGGCGCGGCGCGTGCGGCATTCGACTCGCTGGCGCGGCGCGGCGTGCCGGCCGCGGCGTACAACCTCGCCGTGATGCACGTGCGCGGTGAACTGCCGCAGCCCGACCTCGCGCTGGCGCGTCGCCTGCTCGAGCGCGCCGGCGCGGGCGGATTCGTGACGGCGCAGCTGACGCTGGCACAGGCGCTGGAGAACGGCGATCTCGGTGCGCGAGACCTGGCCACCGCCCACCACTGGTACACGCTGGCGGCCGAGGCCGGCAGCGTCGACGCCCAGGTGGCGATGGGCACGGCGCACTACCTCGGCCGCGGTGCGCCCAAGGACGCCGTCCGCGCCGTGCACTGGTTTCGCGAAGCGGCCCAGGGCGGCGACGTCGGCGCGATGTACCTGCTGGCGTCGATGTACGAGCAGGGCGACGGCGTCGATGCCGACCTGCGCCTGGCGCGCTACTGGTACGTCGCGGCGGCGCGCCAGGGCGACGAGGCCGCGCCCGCCAAGGTCAGGCAACTCGACGCGGCGCTGGCTGCCCGGCCCGGATGAGCCCGGCGGCGCGCTGCGGGCCCGGTGTGCCCCGCACGCCCTAAAGCACCACCTTGACCATCGGGTGCGTGCTGAGCGTGCGGTAGAGCTCGTCGAGTTGCTCGCGGCTGGTGGCGGTCACCGTCAAGGTCAGCCCGAGGTAGTTGCCCGCCTTGCTCGGCCGGCGCTCGATGGTGGCGGGGTCGAAGGCGGCGTCGAACCGGCGCGCGATGGCCACCATCGCGATCTCGAAGCCTTCCACCTGGGCGCCCATCACCTTGATGGGGAAGGCGCTCGGGTAGGTGATCAGGCTCTCTTCGGGCGGGATCTCTTTCATGCCGCGCGGCGCTCAGATGGACATCGTGAGCTTGGCCTGCTGGTAGGCCTCGTACAGTTTCGCGTACACCGGCCCGGGCTTGCCGCGCAGGGCACCGTGGCCCACCAGTTCGCCGTCGATGCGCGTCACGGCCAGCACCTCCTTGGTGGCCGAGCTCAGCAGCACCTCGTCGGCGGCGCGCACGTCGGCCTCGGGGATGGGGCGCAGGTTGTAGGCGATGCCGCATTCCTCGCACAGCTCGCGAAGCAGTTCCACGCGTATGCCTTCCAGCACGTGCTCGCTCTTGGGCGGGCCCAGCAGAGCACCCTCGTGCACGACCCAGACGTTGCTGGCCGCGGCCTCGGTGAGAAAACCGTCGCGGAACATGAGGGTCTCGACCGCGCCGTGGTCGGCCGACATCTGCCGTGCCAGCACGTTGCCCAGCAGGCTCGTGCTCTTGATGTCGCCGCGCTCCCAGCGGAAGTCACGCGCCGTGGTGCAGGCCACGCCGGCATGGCGCTGCTCGGTGCTGGCCGCCTTCATCGGGTTGCACATCATGAAGACGGTGGGCGTGACGCCCTGGGGCATGACATGGTCGCGCGGCGCCACGCCGCGCGTGACCTGGAGGTAGACCACCTGGTCGGCCGCGCCGGTGCTCTCGAAGGTGGCTGCCACCAGCCGGCGGCAGCGTTCCAGCCACTCGTCACGACTGGCCGGGCCGGGGATGCGCACCTTGGCCAGCGAGCGGTTCAACCGCGCCAGGTGCTCGTCGAAGCGGAACAGCCGCTGCCCGTACACCGGCACCACCTCGTAGATGCCGTCGCCGAAGATGAAGCCGCGGTCGAGCACCGGCACGCGGGCCTCGGCCACGGGCAGGTACTCGCCGTTGAGGAAACACAGGGCAGATGGGTTCATGGCCATGACCGGGCTGGTAGGGGTGGGTGACAGGAGCGCAAGGCCCACTGTAGGCCGAAATGCCGGCCCGGGGCCAGCCTGCACTGCGCCTTACTTGATCCAGAGCCGGATGGCGTCCCAGGTGCGGCCGAACAGACCGGCCAGCGGCACCGGGTCGAGCACCACCAGCGGCACCGACGCCACGGTGCCGCCGCCGGCGGTGGTGACGACGATGCTGCCTACGCCCTGGCCGGCGGTGAGCGGCGCGACCAGCGGGTCGACACGCTTGAGCGCGGTCTTCAGCTTGTCGCCCTCGCCCTTGGGCACGCTGACAAAAACCCCGCCGGCCGCACCCAGCCGGGCCTCGGCCTTTTGGCCCTTCCAGACGGGCACCGTGGCCACGGCCTGGCCGGGTTCGAACAGGCGCACGGTGTCCCAGGCCAACCAGCCCCAGTTCAGCAGTTTCTGGCTTTCGCTGGCGCGTGCCTCGCGCGAGGCCGTGCCCAGCACCACACTGAGCAGGCGGCGCTTGCCGGCCGGTGTGTCGCGCGAGGCGCTGGCCACCAGGCAGTAGCCAGCGGCTTCGGTGAAGCCGGTCTTCATGCCGTCGACGCTGGCGTCGCGCGTCAGCAGCAGGTTGCGGTTGTCCTGGCGGATGCGGTTGTAGGTGTAGTTGCGCTCGCTGTAGATGGCGTAGTGCGTGGGGTGTTCGTTGATGATGTGGGCGGCGACGGTGGCGACGTCGCGCGCGCTGGTGTAGTGGCCGGCCTCGGTCAGGCCCTCGACGTTCTTGAACTGCGTGTTCTTCAGCCCCCAGGCCTGGGCCTGGCGGTTCATCGCGGCGACGAAGTTCTCGACCGTGCCCGAGACGCCCTCGGCCAGTGCGATGGCGGCGTCGTTGCCGCTTTGCACGATCAACCCGCGCAGCAGCTCGCTGACCTTGGGCGTCATCGTGGTGTCGATGAACATCAGCGAACCGCCGCCCTTGCGCCGGTCCCAGGCACGCACGGACACGGGCAGGGTCTGCTCGAGCGAGAGCTTGCCGTCCTTGAGCGCGTTGAACACCAGATAGGCCGTCATCAGCTTGGTCAGCGAGGCCGGTTCGGCCTGTGCGTCGGCGTCGCGTTCGGCCAGCACCTGCCGGCTGGTGAGGTCGATCAGCAGGTACTGGCGCGCCGCCACCTCGGGCGGTTGGGGCATCTGCGCCAGCACCGGGCCGGCGCACAACACCAGGGCGAGCGCGAAGGTGAACGTGGAAAGGGTCTGGGTCAGGAACTTCATCGGTTTGTGATCGTGGTCAGGCGCGCGCAGCGCACGCGGCGAGGATGATTTGCTTGAGCACGGACAGTTGCCCGTGGAAGAAATGGCCGGCGCCGGGCAGCACCGTCACCGGCAGCGACATCGGGCGCGCCCAGTCGAACACCGAGGCCAGCGGCACGACATCGTCGAGTTCGCCGTGCACGACCAGCGTGTCGGCCGGCACGGCAGCGAGCGGGAAACGCGAAGCCGCCGGGCCGACCAACACCAGGCGCTCGGCGGCGGCCTCGGGCGCCAGGCGCGCGGCCGCCTGCGTGGCGACATAGCCGCCGAACGAGAAGCCGGCCAGCAGCAGCGGCTGGCCGGCGCCACGCTGGGCCTGCACGACGGCCAGTGCGTCGTCGACCTCGCCGCGGCCTTCGTCCCACTGGCCCTGCGACGCGCCGACGCCGCGGAAGTTGAAGCGCACGCTGGTGTAACCCAGGCTCACGAAGGCGCGGGCGAGCGTGATCACGACCTTGTTGTCCATCGTGCCGCCATGCTGCGGATGCGGGTGGCAGGCCACGGCCAGGCCGCGCGAGGGGATGCCTGGCGGCGGCGTGTCGACGGCGCAGTCCAGATCGCCAGCCGGGCCGGCGACCGTCCGTCGCTGGGTGGCGGCGTTCATCGGCCGACGTCGGGTGCCAGCAGCAGGCGCTCGACGACACGGCCCTGCTTGAGGTGCTGCTCGACGATCTCGTCGATGTCGGCCTTGTCGACGAAGGTGTACCAGGTGGCCTCGGGATAGACCACCGCCACCGGGCCGCCGGCACAGCGGTCCAGGCAACCGGCCTTGTTGACGCGCACGCCGCCGGGGCCGGCCAGGCCCTCGGCCTTGACCTGTGCCTTGCAGTGGTCGAAGGCGGCTTGGGGATCATGGGTGGCGCAGCAGGCCTGGCCGCCGCTGCGCTGGTTGAGGCAGAAGAAGATGTGATGCTTGTAGTAGCTCATGCGCGGGATTGTAGGCAGCGGCCCTTCGCGGCCGACCCGGGCGCAGGGCGCGTGGCGGCCCACCAGTGGCCGGCCCGGGGGCGCCGTTGCCGCGGTTCAGCCGCCGCGCGGGCGCGAGCCCAGGCGTGCCAGCAGCCAGGCCATGGCGGCATACGGCCACAGCCAGCCCACCCACTGCGCCAGACCGTGGAAACGCACGAAGCGGCCCTGTTCCCAGGCCTGCAGGCTCTGTGCGAAGTAGGGGTCGGAAGGCGCCTGCGACACGCCCACCACGAGCCCCGTCAGTGCCACCAGGCCGAGGCCGGTGGCCACGCGTGCCGGCACCGCCGCCAGCAGCAGCGTGAGCAGCAGGCCCAGGCCGAGCCCGGGCAGGGCGGTCGGCCCCAGCCAAGCCAGCGCGTTGGCAGGCCCGAAGTTCAACCACGTGGCCAGCGTCATGCCGCCCAGCGCGAGGGCGAGGGCGCCGAGGGCCAGTGCGACGCGGCGCCAGCCGACGCGCATCACGCTGTAGGCGATGAGAACGGGCGACAGCAGGCCGAGGGCAATGACCAGCATCTCGGCCAGCGGCCTCAAGGGCGTGGCGGCCGGCGGCGGCGACGCCAGCAAGGCGTGCAGCCCGTCGGCCCAGGGCACGTCCTGCAGCCAGGACGCCACGGTCTCGCGCAGCCGTTCGGCGACCTGGCCCAGGCCCAGTGGCATCGGTGCCGGGAACAGCAGGCCCACCGGCCACAGCGCCAGCAGTGCCAGCGCCCCTGCGCTCTCGGGCGCGAACCAGCGCTCGCGCAGCGTCTGCCAGCGCCCGACCAGGCCCAGCGCATTGGCCAGCAGGGCGAGCAGGGCGCCGGCCGCCGCGCCGCCGGTGTTGAGCAGGAAGTCCTCGCGCGCCGGCACGCGGCGCGGCAGGAACTGCTGCAACACTTCGGTGCCGTAGGACAGCGCCGCGGAAACGCCGGCGGCCAGCAGCAGCGCGGGCAGCGCCGCCATGCCGCGGCGCCGCGCAGCCAGGCACAGCAGCGCACCCAGCGGCAAGTAGCCCAGCAGGTTGCTGGTGAGCTCGAAACCCTCGAACCAGCGTGTCCTGGGCAACGCCGCCAGCGTGAGCAGGTCCTGCCCGGGGGGCCAGCGCCAGCCGCTGAACGGGTAGAGGCTCGCATACAGCACCAGCGCGGCGTAGGCCAGCGCCAGCGGCGTGGCAGAGCTGCGTTGGCGCGACAGTGGCATGGCGTCAGTCGGGCGACGGGCCGCCCCGAGCCCGACTGAGCCCCCCTGGAGGGTGGCGAAGGCGCGCTGCGACAAGCCTGGGGGCCATGTTCATTCAGAAGGGCTTGACGACCACCAGCACCACGGTGGCCGCGAACAGCAGCACCGAGACCTCGTTGAAGACGCGGAACCACCTGTCGCTGCGCTTGTTGGCGAACTGCTCGAAGCTGCGCAGCAGCGTGCGGCAGACGTGGTGGTAGCCGATGACACCCACCACCAGCAGCAGCTTGGCGTGCATCCAGCCCTGCCCGCGGCCGACGCCCAGGCCCAGCCAGAGCCAGAAGCCCAGCGCCAGCGCCGGCACCATCAGCAGGCTCGAGAACCGGTAGAGCTTGCGCGCCATCAGCAGCAGGCGCTCGCGTTCGGCGTGGCTGTCGGCCGGCACCATGGCCAGGTTGACGAAAAGGCGCGGCAGGTAGAAGAGGCCTGCGAACCAACTGGCCACGAACACGATGTGCAAGGCCTTGATCCAGAGATAGCTGCTCATGGCTTCATTATGGGCAGGGCCCGCCAGGCTTGGCCCCGGCGGCCCGCAAACGCCAACGCAGAAAAAAAACGCCCCGGTCCAGGACCGGGGCGGGCAAGCCTTATCGCTGTCATCAGGCTAAGGCACCTGCTCAGGGAGGAAAAGCAGGGAACGACAGCCTCGCAGCTATCATTCACCGATCACTTTATCAGATCGAATTTCGCACCGCTACGCCCTTTCTGTACGCAGAAACCGCAGTTCGCGCGCGCCAGGAGCACTGCTTGATCACGCCGCCGCCTTTCCCCGCCAGCCGCCCCCGCCGCCTGCGGCGCGATGCCGCCACACGCGCCCTGGTGCGCGAGCACCGGCTGGCGCCGGAAGACTTCATCCTGCCGGTGTTCATGTTCGACGGCGCCGGCCCGCCGCAGGACGTGGCCAGCATGCCCGGCGTGCAGCGCCGCAGCATCGACGGCCTGATGGCGGTGGCCGAAGAGTGCGCCAGCCTCGGCGTGCCCGTGATGGCGCTGTTCCCCGTCATCGACAGCGCATTGAAGACCCCCGACGGCGTGGAGGCCACCAACCCCGACGGCCTGGTGCCGCGTGCCGTGCGCGCGCTGAAGGCGAACTTCCCCGGCCTGGCGGTGCTCACCGACATCGCGCTCGACCCCTACACCAGCCACGGCCAGGACGGCCTGCTCGACCCTGATCCCAAAGAACGCGGCTACATCCTCAACGACATCACCGTGGCCATGCTGACGCGGCAGGCGCTGGTGCATGCCGCCGCCGGCGTCGACATCGTGGCGCCCAGCGACATGATGGACGGCCGCATCGGCGCCATCCGCCGGGCGCTCGAGCAAGGTGGCCACGTGCACACGCGCATCATGGCCTACAGCGCCAAGTACGCCAGCGCCTTCTACGGCCCCTTCCGCGACGCCGTGGGCTCGGCCGGCAACCTCGGCCGTGCCGACAAGAAGGTCTACCAGATGGACCCCGGCAACAGCGACGAGGCGCTGCGCGAGGTGGCGCTGGACATCGCCGAGGGCGCCGACATGGTGATGGTCAAGCCCGGCATGCCCTATCTCGACATCGTGCGCCGCGTGAAGGACGAGTTCCGCGTGCCGACCTTCGCCTACCAGGTGAGCGGCGAGTACGCGATGCTCAAGGCCGCCGCCGCCAACGGCTGGCTCGACCACGACGCGGTGATGATGGA
>PNKD01000148.1 GCA_013822265.1 Leptothrix sp. (in: b-proteobacteria) | reverse complement strand
AACCCGCAACGGGCGCGACTCCAAGCCGAAGATGCTGGGCGTGAAGGCCTTCGGTGGTCAGCAGGTTTCCGCCGGCGCGATCATCGTGCGTCAGCGTGGCACCAAGTTCCACCCGGGCGTCGGCGTCGGCATCGGCAAGGACCACACGCTGTTCGCGCTGGTCGACGGCGCCGTGTCCTTCGAGGTCAAGGGTGCGCTGAACCGGCAGACGGTGTTCGTCACGCCGGCCTGAATTCGCTGCTCACGCACTTGGCGAAGCCCCGGCCTGCCGGGGCTTCTTCATGTGCGCCCAGCATGGGCGCGATCTTTGGGGTGCAAGTCCCCGGCCGAGCTGGCCACAGCGAGGCAAGTGAAGCGCAACTGCGTGAGGGCGACCGAGCGTGGGGAGGAAGCGTGGAGCGTAAACCGTGAGCCGAGGTACACGAACCGCATCTGAGGCGGCGCCAGTCAGGGCGAGCAGGCATGTGACTGCAAAGCTCTCGTGGCCAAGGGCTGGGCGACGTAAATGCGGCGGTTGTGCGGTGAAGGATCGCGTTCTTACCTGGGGAGATCTGGCCCTGTGGGTGAAAGCCCGACGCCGATGAGGTGGAGCCAGAAGTCAGCAGAGGCCGTAGTAGCCGGGGTCGCCCGGCGAAGGGCCGAACGAGAAGGACAGTCACGAGGCATGTCGCTTGGCGGTGCACTGCATCAGGAGCCCGGGCAGCCGGGGCGCACGGAGGCCGGGGGTGGTGAAGCCACGTCCGAAGCCGTGGGCGATGAAGCAACGCTGGCGCGGCATGCACAAACGGACTGCGGGGCCATCGACCTGCTGGGGCAGGCGCTGGCCAGAGAGAACATGGCTCGCGCGTGGAAGCGCGTGAAGGCCAACGAGGGCAGCGCCGGCGTCGACGGACGCACGGTGCTGGACACGGGCGAACACCTCAAGACAGCGTGGCCTGGCATCCGAGCCGGGTTGCTCGACGGCAGTTGCCGGCCCGAACCGGTGCGCCGCGTGGGCATACCCAAACCGGGAGGCGGGACACGCGAGTTGGGGATACCGACCGTGGTGGACAGGTTGATCCAGCAGGCGCTGTTGCAGGTGATGCAGCCGCTGATCGACCCGACCTTCAGCGAGCACAGCCACGGCTTCCGGCCGGGGCGCAGCGCGCATGGGGCGGTGTTGGAAGCGCAGCAGTACATGCAGGCCGGCTACAGGACGGTGGTGGACGTGGACCTGGAGAAGTTTTTCGACCGCGTCAACCACGACATCCTGATGGACCGGCTGGCCAAGCGGATAGCGGATAAGCGGGTGCTGCGGCTGATACGTCGCTACCTGCAAGCGGGCATCCTGGCGCACGGGGTGCACAGCGAGCGGTTCGAGGGCACGCCGCAAGGCGGGCCGCTGAGCCCATTGCTGGGCAACGTGCTGCTGGACGAAGTGGATCGGGAACTGGAGCGCAGGGGCCACAGGTTCGTGCGCTACGCCGACGACTGCAACGTCTACGTCAGGAGCCCCAAGGCGGGTGAGCGGGTGCTGCAAGCGCTGCGCGGCTGCTACGCGAGGCTGCGGCTGTTGGTCAACGAGTCCAAGACGGCGGTGGCTCAAGTCTGGGGACGCAAGTTCCTGGGCTACTGCTTCTGGGCGTACAAGGACGAGGCGAAACGGGCAGTGGCGACCCAGGCCCTGGACAAGCTACGCGAGCGCATCCGGCAACTGACACGCCGCACACGGGGCCGAAGCCTCGAACAGATCGCCGAGGACCTGAGGGGATACGTGCCGGGCTGGAAGGCCTACTTCCGGCTGGCGCAGACGCCCAAGGTCATGCGCGAACTCGACGAGTGGTTACGGCACCGGCTGCGGGCAGTGCAGCTCACGCAGTGGAAGCGCGGAACGACGGTGTTCCGCGAACTACGCAGGCTGGGCGCCAGCGTGGACTTGGCTGCGCGCATTGCCGGCAACGCAAGACGCTGGTGGCGCAACAGCCGCATGGGGCTGAACATGTTGCTGCCCATCGCTTACTTCGACCGCCTGGGAGTCCCGCGATTCTCCTGACCTCAACTTCTCGAACCGCCCGGTGCGGACCCGCATACCGGGTGGTGTGGGAGGGGCCCGATCATCGATGATCGGCCCCTATCCCGATTTGGAAGCGACGGCACGTCGCGGGGCGGCCTGATTCGAAACCGTGGCACTGCGCCAGCATTGCCTTCGCTACCATGACCACCGCACCATGAAATTCGTCGACGAAGCCGTGATCGATGTGTCCGCCGGCAACGGCGGCGCGGGCTGCGTGAGTTTCCGGCGCGAGAAGTTCATCCCCTTCGGCGGGCCCAACGGCGGCGACGGCGGGCGCGGCGGCAGCGTGTGGGCGATCGCCGACCGCAACATCAACACGCTGATCGACTACCGCTACGCGCGGCGCCACGAGGCCCGAAACGGCGAGGCCGGTCGCGGCAGCGACCAGTACGGCGCGGCGTCGCCGGACATCGAGCTGCGCATGCCGGTGGGCACGATGATCTCCGACGCCGAGACCGGCGAGCTGCTCGTCGAACTGCTCGAGCACGGCCAGCGAGCGCTGCTCGTCAAGGGCGGCGACGGTGGTTTCGGCAACCTGCACTTCAAGACCAGCACCAATCGGTCGCCGCGGCAGAAGACGCCGGGCTGGCCTGGCGAGGCCAAGAAGCTCAAGCTCGAACTGCGGGTGCTGGCCGACGTCGGCCTGCTTGGCATGCCCAACGCCGGCAAGAGCACGCTCATCGCCGCCATCTCCAATGCGCGGCCCAAGATCGCAGACTACCCCTTCACCACACTGCATCCCAACCTGGGCGTGGTGCGTGTCGGCCCCGAGCGCAGCTTCGTCGTGGCCGACATCCCGGGTCTGATCGAGGGGGCGTCGGAAGGCGCGGGGCTGGGTCACCAGTTCCTGCGACACCTGCAGCGCACGCGATTGCTGCTGCACATCGTCGATGCAGCGCCCTTCGACGACGCCGACCCGGTCGTGCAGGTCAGGGCCATAGTGGCCGAACTCAAGAAGTACGATCCCAAGCTGCACGCCAAGCCACGATGGCTGGTGTTCAACAAGCTGGACATGGTGCCCGAGGCCGAGCGCGAAGCACGCGTCAAGGGCTACGTGCGGCGCTTGCGCTGGAAGGGGCCGGTCTACTCGATCTCCGCGCTGGCCCGCGAGGGGCTGCAGCCTCTGCTTGAGGCCATCCACGCCCATGTGGCGCAGTTCCAGCGCGAGGCACCGCCGCCCGACGAGCGCTTCGACGCGCGGGCCTCGATGCCCCCTGAGCCCGGCGATGAGTGACGGCGTGCTCCTCGGGGCGCGCCGAATCGTCGTCAAGGTCGGCTCCAGCCTCGTCACCAACGAAGGTCGCGGCGTCGATGCCGCCGCGATAGGCAACTGGTCGCGCCAGCTGGCCGTTCTGGCGCAGCAGGGGCGCGAACTGCTCATGGTGTCCAGCGGCGCGATCGCCGAGGGCATGAAGCGGCTGGGCTGGAAGCAGCGCCCGCGCGAACTGCACGACCTGCAGGCCGCCGCGGCGGTGGGCCAGATGGGCCTGGTGCAGATGTACGAGAGCCGGTTGTCCGAACACGGCATGTCCAGCGCCCAAGTGCTGCTGACCCATGCCGACCTGGCCGACCGCGAGCGCTACCTCAACGCCCGTTCGACGCTGCTCACCCTGCTGGCGCTGAAGGTCATACCGGTCATCAACGAGAACGACACCGTCGTCAACGACGAGATCCGCTTCGGCGACAACGACACGCTGGGCGCCCTGGTCGCCAACCTCGTCGACGCCGATGCCTACGTCATCCTCACCGATCAGCGTGGCCTGTACTCGGCCGACCCGCGCAAGGACGCGGCGGCCCGGTTCATCGACCACGCCACGGCAGGCAGCGCCGAGCTCGAGGCCATGGCTGGCGGTGCCGGCTCCAGCATCGGCCGCGGCGGCATGTTGACCAAGGTGCTGGCTGCCAAGCGCGCGGCAGCCAGCGGCACCAGCACCTTCATCGCCTGGGGCCGCGAGCCCGACGTGCTGCTGCGGCTGGCCGCCGGCGAACGCATCGGCACCGCGCTGGTGGCCGGTACACCCAAGTGGGCAGCGCGCAAGCGGTGGATGGTCGACCACCTGCAACTGCGCGGGGCGGTGATCGTCGACGATGGTGCGGCGGTCAAGCTGCGCGACGAAGGAAAGAGCCTGCTGCCCATCGGCGTGCGTGAAGTGCACGGCGACTTCGTGCGCGGCGACGTCATTGCGGTGCGCTCAGCGGCGGGTGCCGAACTGGCCCGCGGGCTTGCCAATTACTCATCCAGCGAGGCGCGCCTCATCGCGCGCAAACCGTCGAACCAGATCGAGAGCTTGCTGGGCTATGCCAACGAGCCCGAACTGATCCACCGCACGAACCTCGTGCTGATCTGAGGCGTCCTCACTCGGCAGTGCCGGGGTCGATGTCGGTGGGCGGCTGAAGCGCAAATGGCTCCAGCCCACCGCGGCACTGCCCAGTCGCTTGCGGCACGGCCTGCAGGTCCTGCTCGTGCCGGTGCGCGCGCAGCCCCGCACGCAGGTAGCGGTTGTGGTGACTCATTCGCGGCAGATAGCGTGCCAGTTCCGTCAGCGCCATTTCGTAGACATGGCGCTTGAACTCGATCACCAGTTCCAGCGGCACCCAGTACTCGTTCCAGCGCCAGGCGTCGAACTCGGGGTGGTCGGTGGCGCGCAGGTTGAGGTCGCTGTCGTGGCCCATCAGGCGCAGCAGGAACCAGATCTGCTTCTGCCCGCGATAGTGGCCCCGCGCATCCTTGCGGATGAAGTGATCGGGCACCTCGTAGCGAAGCCAGTCGCGTGTGCGTGCAACGATCTGCACGTGGTCGGGACGCAGCCCCACTTCCTCGTGCAGTTCGCGAAACATCGCCTGCTCGGGCGACTCGCCGTGCTTGATGCCGCCCTGCGGAAACTGCCACGAGTGTGTGCGCAGTCTCTTGCCCCAGAACACCTGGTTGCGCGGGTTGAGCAGGATGATGCCGACGTTAGGCCTGAAGCCTTCCCGGTCGAGCATAATCGGACCCCGATCTAGTGATTGATTTTATTATTGCACCGGCGCTGTGCAGCACGCGAACCCTCGCTAACCCGCATGCGTCACGTGGGGCCTCTCGGGGCTCCGGCAGGGCGGCGACGGTGCCAGCAACTGGTACCCCCGAGCGCCCATGAAAGCCACTGCCACCTTCATCTCCACGCTCAAGGAAGCACCTGCCGACGCCGAGATCGCCAGCCACCGGCTGATGATGCGCGCGGGCTTCATCAAGCGCCTCGGCGCGGGCATCTACAACTACATGCCGCTGGGCCTGCGCGTGATCCGCAAGGTCGAAGCCATCATCCGCGAAGAGATGCAGCGCGCCGGCGCCGTGGAACTGTTGATGCCCGTGGTGCAGCCCGCCGAACTCTGGCAGGAGACCGGTCGCTTCCAGGCCTACGGCCCCGAGTTGATGCGCGTCAAGGACCGCCACGATCGCGACTTCATCATCCAGCCCACGAGCGAAGAAGTCATCACCGACATCGCGCGCCAGGAGTTGCGCAGCTACAAGCAATTGCCACGCAACTTCTTCCACATCCAGACCAAGTTCCGCGACGAGCGCCGGCCCCGATTCGGCGTCATGCGCGGGCGTGAGTTCACGATGAAGGACGCGTACTCCTTCGACCGCGACAAGGCCTCCGCGCTGAAGAGCTACCAGGGCATGTTCGACGCCTACAAGCGCATCTTCGACCGATTCGGGCTGGCTTATCGCGCGGTGGCGGCCGACACAGGGGCCATCGGCGGCGACGCCTCGCATGAGTTCCAGGTCATCGCCGACACCGGTGAAGACGCCATCGTCTTCTGCCCCACCAGCGACTATGCGGCCAACATCGAGCTCGCCGAGGCCCTGCCGCTCCTGAGCAGCCGCGCGGCCGCGACGCAGGCGATGACGCGCACGCCCACGCCCGGCAAGAGCACCTGCGAAGACGTGGCAGCGCTGCTCGGCTTGCCGCTGGGAAACACCGTGAAGTCGCTGGTGCTGGCCACCGAAGAGAAGAACGAGGCCGGCGACCTCACCCGCGTCACGGTCTGGCTGCTGCTGCTGCGCGGCGACCACAGCCTCAACGAGGTCAAGGTCGGCAAGCTGCCGGGCCTGAAGGCGGGTTTCCGTTTTGCCACCGTGGCCGAGATCGAGGACCACTTCGGCTGCAAGCCCGGCTACCTGGGCCCGGTGGCGACGCGCAAGCCGGTCAAGGTGGTGGTCGACCGCACCGTGGCCGCGATGGCCGACTTCGTCTGCGGCGCCAACGAAGCCGACTTCCACCTCACCGGCGTGAACTGGGGCCGCGACCTGCCCGAGCCGGCGCTGGTGGCCGACATCCGCAACGTCGTCGCGGGAGATCCCTCGCCCGACGGCCAGGGCGTGCTGGCGATACAGCGCGGCATCGAGGTCGGCCACGTCTTCTACCTCGGCACCAAGAAGTACAGCGAGCCGATGAAGGCCCAGTTCCTCGACGAGAACGGCAAGCCGCAGCCCTTCGAGATGGGCTGCTACGGCATCGGCGTCACACGCATCCTGGGCGCCGCGGTCGAGCAGAACCACGACGAGCGCGGCATGATCTGGCCACCGGCCATCGCGCCGTTTGCCGTTGTGCTGTGCCCCATCGGCTACGACCGCAGTGCCGAGGTCAAGGCCGCCGCCGACGCCATGCACGACGAACTGTCGGCCCTGGGCATCGACGTGCTGCTGGACGACCGCGGAGAGCGCCCCGGAGCGATGTTCGCCGACTGGGAACTCATCGGTGTGCCGCTGCGTGTCGTGCTGTCCGAACGCGGCCTGAGAGCCGGCACGGTCGAGATGCAGGGCCGTCGCGAAACCGAGGCGACGCAGGTGCCGGTGGCCGAGCTGGCGGTGAAGGTCAAGGAGCGTCTGGCCGCATGACGCTGGCGCGCCGCGCGCTGCTGCTGGGCGGGCCGCCGCTGCTGCTGCGGCCTTGGCGCGCGCATGCCGGCACGCAGGTCGAAGAGCCGCTGGCCGATGCGGTGCGCACGGCGCTGGCGGCATCGGTGGCCGACGACGCTCCGCCACGCCCGCGCTTCGACAACGTCGAGGCGCGCCTGGCCTACCTGCGCTGGCTGGGTGCGAGCAGCGAGAGGCTCAAGCGCCGCAAAGCCGACCACCACACGCGGGTCGAGTTCCTCGAAGCGCTTTGGTACGAAAGCCGCCGCGCCGGGCTCGAGACCTCGCTCGTGCTCGGTCTGGTGCAGGTCGAGAGCGGGTTCCGCAAGTACGCCGTCAGCAGCGCCGGCGCGCGGGGCTACATGCAGGTGATGCCCTTCTGGGCGCGCCTCATCGGCGACGGCGAGCCGCGCCGCCTCTTCCATCTGCAGACCAACCTGCGTTTCGGTTGCACCATCCTGCGCCACTACCTCGAGCGCGAGCGTGGCGACATGTTCATGGCGCTGGGCCGCTACAACGGCAGCCGCGGACGGGCCGAGTATCCGAACCTGGTGTTCGGTGCACGCCGGCAGTGGCAGCTGACGCCCGGGGCCTGAGCGTTCTCAGGCCCGCTGCGGCATGCCCCGCAGCCTCAGGCCTTGGCCAGCAACTGGTGCAGCTCGCCCGACTGGTACATCTCGGTCACGATGTCCGAGCCGCCGACGAATTCGCCGTTGACGTAGAGCTGCGGGATGGTCGGCCATTGGGCGTATTCCTTGATGCCCTGGCGCACTTCCTCGTCTTCGAGCACGTTGACGGTCTTGATGTCGTCGGCGCCGGCGGCCTTCAGAACCTGGATGGCGCGGCCCGAGAAGCCACACATCGGGAACTGCGCCGTACCCTTCATGAAGAGCACCACATGGTTGCTCTTCACCAGTTCATCGATACGTTGCTGCACGTCGCTCATGGGGCCCTGTCCTCGGCAAGATTTGGTCAGCCGCGAGTATGCGGCAAAGCCACTGGCCGAGGTGCCGCCGGGGATTCCGGGCCCACGTCAGAAGGGTCAGGAGTGTCAGAAGGCTCAGAAGGCTCAGAAGGCATAGCGCACGCCCAGCTGCATCACCGGGGCCAGGCGCAGTTCACGCAGTGAACGTTCCATGCCCTGGTTGCCGAAGAGCGCCCGACCCAGGCCCGCCGCCGCTTCGGGCCGTTCGGCGACCAGGCCCAGGTCGGCCGTGAGCGACAGTCCGGCCAGGCCGGCCGCGCCGCTGAAGCCCAGGCCGATGTAGGGCAGCGTGGCCGCCGCCCCCGCACCCCCGCCCCAGCCCGGGGCTGATCCACGCAGCACAGAAACACCGAGCCGTTGGGACGCCAGCGCACCGCTGGCCAGCGGCAGGCCGCCGGTGCTGCCGCTCAGCAGCCCGCCGCTGGCGCGAAAGCTGCCGAAGGCTGGCTGGGCGAAGACGTAGTCGCCCATCACCGCCACCCCGCTCAGGCCGCGCGGCGCGGCGCCGCTGTCGGACAGCGGCGCCAGGGCCAAAGCGCCGCTCCCGGCGCTCATCAGCGTGATGCGGGCCTGCCATTGCGGCCACAGCGTCTCGGCGGCCGGCAGCGCCAGGCCCTGTGACGCGCCGGCCAGGCCGGCCATGCCGACCAGGGCCAGGCCCAGACTCCAAGTGCGGACTTTCATCGCAGGCTCCTGAGTACGGTTGGCGTCCATCATGCGCCCGCCATCCCTGCCGTGCACGCCAAAACCGTGGCAGCTTGCGGTAACCGCAGGTTCGAGGCGCTGCTGCCGGGCACTATTTCGCGCCGGGCCAGCGCGCGCCGGTGCACCGTGCCAGGCCGGCAAGGTCGTGCCGAGTCTCGGGCGTCGCGAAGCCTGCGCCGAGCAGCATCTGCTGCACCGCTGCGGCCTGGTCGTGGCCGTGTTCCAGCAGCAAGCAGGCGCCCGGCAGCAGGTGCGCCGGCGCGCCCTGCACGACGCAGCGCAACGCGGCCAGCCCATCGCCTTCTGGCGTCAGCGCCCCGCGAGGCTCGTGCGCCAGGGCCGCCAGGTGGGGGTCGTCGCCAGCGACATAGGGCGGGTTGCACAGCGCCAGCGCGAAGCGGCGCCCGCGCAGCGGCGCCCACCAATCGCCTTGCACGAACAGCACCGCCAGGCCGTGACGCAGTGCGTTGGCCCGCGCCACTGCCAAGGCTTCGGCGCTGGCATCGCTGGCCGTCACCCGCGCCAGCGGACGTTCACGCTGCACCGCCAGCGCGATGGCGCCGCTGCCGCAGCCCAGGTCGACGACATCGGCCTCGGCCTTCGCCGGCAGGCATTCCAGCGCCCATTCGACGAGCAGTTCGGTCTCGGGCCGTGGCACCAGCACGGCCGGCGAGACCTGCAGCGCCAGGCCCCGGAACTCACGCTCGCCCACCAGGTAGGCCAGCGGCTGGCCTGCGGCGCGGCGGGCCAGCAGCGAGCGTATCTGCGCAGCCTGCGCCGGCGTGAGCTCGCAGTCGTCGTGGGCCAGCAGCCAGGTGCGCGGCCGCGCCAGCAGGTGCTCGAGCAGCCACTGCGCGTCCAGCCGCGCCACGCCGAGGGCGCGCGCCGCCTGCAGGGCCTCGGTGATCGTCATCTGCGTCGCAGCGCTGCTCAGCGCGTGCCGCCTTCGAGCTGCGCCAGCTGCTCGGCGGCGCGGGCCGCCTGCAGCGCCGCGACCACGTCGCCGAGGTCGCCGTCCATGATCTGAGCCAGCTTGTACAGGGTGAGGTTGATACGGTGGTCGGTCAGCCGGCCCTGGGGGAAGTTGTAGGTGCGGATGCGGTCGCTGCGGTCGCCGCTGCCGATCAGTCCCTTGCGCGTGGCGGCCTCCTTGGCCGCGCGTTCGCTGCGCTCCTTCTCGCGCAGCCGTGCCACCAGCACGGCCATCGCCTTGGCCTTGTTGCGGTGCTGGCTGCGGTCGTCCTGGCACTCGGCCAC
>PNKD01000147.1 GCA_013822265.1 Leptothrix sp. (in: b-proteobacteria) | reverse complement strand
CGCCGCGGCGCTCTTTCTCGAGCACGCTCTTGTAGATCTGGCCCGTGGTGAAGTTGTTGGCCTTCTTCATGCGCGTCGTGATGAAGCGCTCGTAGTGGCCGAGGTCGAGGTCGGTCTCGGCGCCGTCGTCGGTGACGAAGACCTCACCGTGCTGGAAGGGGCTCATGGTGCCCGGATCCACGTTGAGATACGGATCCAACTTGATGAGGGTGACCTTCAGGCCACGCGACTCGAGAATGGCCGCCAGAGACGCCGCCGCGATGCCCTTGCCGAGAGAGGACACCACACCGCCGGTGACGAAGACGAACTTGGTCATTGCATGCAGCACCACGCCTTGCGCGTGTGCTGTGGTGGGAAACCGTGAGTATATCGGCCGGGTCTGGCGCAGCCGTGCCGGGCGCCGGTGCTGATGCCGGCCTCGGCGGCGCCGGCGGGGTGCGCTAGCATGGCGTGGCTTGCACCAGGTGCCTGCCGCTCCCGTTGAAGGGCGGTGGGTTCAACGGGAAGCCGGTGAGCACGGTCAGGGTGATCGTGCGATTCCGGCGCTGCCCCCGCAACGGTCAGCGAGGAGCGTGCTGCATCACGAGCCACTGGTTCCGGCCACCGGAACTGGGAAGGCGCAGCAGGCCTCCGGCACGGGCCATCCCCCGGCGCCGGCACTCGCGAGCCCGGATACCGGCCCGGTGCATGGGAAGCCGGCGTTGCGGTGGGCGACGCGTGGGTGCTTGCGGGCCGTGGTTGCGGGCCGCAGAGCGCGTGCGCGTGTGTGCACGGCAGGGCCGGCGTCATGAACGCTGGCCGCACGGGGTGTGCGGCTTGGAGGTCCGATGTCCATTCGATTGAAATCCCGCGGCCGCGTGCTGGCCGCTGCATGCTCGCTCTCGCTTTTTTCGCTTCCCTCTCTGCTTTTCGGCGCCGCGGCTTCGGCGCAGACCACGGTGGTGGTCACCGGTGCGCGTGAACCGCTGGCGCCCGAACGCCTGGCTGCCGACGTGGCCGTCATCGCTGCCGAGACGCTGCGCGCCAGCACCGCCGACTCGCTGGCCGACCTGCTGCGCCGCGAAGCCGGCCTGCAGCTCTCGCGCAGCGGCGGGCCGGGGCAGAGCACGGGCCTGATGCTGCGCGGCACGGCATCGCAGCAGAGCGTGCTGCTGGTCGACGGCGTGCGCATCGGCTCGGCCACGCTGGGCTACGCCGCCGTCGAGGCGCTGGGCCTGCAGCTGGTCGATCGTGTCGAGGTGCTGCGCGGGCCGGGCAGCAGCCTGTACGGCGCCGACGCGGTGGGCGGCGTGGTGCAGGTCTTCACGCCCACCGGCAGTGCGGGCAACGCGGTCGAAGGCCGCGCCGCGTTGGGCGGCTATGGCAGCCGCGAGCTCTCGGGCAGCGTGCGTGGCGCGCTGGGCGGGCTGGACTATGCCGCGGGCCTGTCCAGCGAGCGCAGCGACGGCGTCTCGGCACTGCGCCCCGGCGACCGCTTCGGCAACTACAACCCCGACCGCGACGGTCATCGCCTGGACAGCGCGCACCTGCGCCTGGGCCTGCGGCCTGCCGCCGGCCACCGCGTCGGCCTGCTGCTGCTGCGCACGCGGCTGAACTCGCAGTACGACGACAGCGAGTACCTGCCGCCGACCTATGCACCCGATGCCAGTGCCGACTTCCGCACCCGGCTGGACACCGAGATCGGCGCGCTCGACTGGCGCGGCACGCTGGCGCCGGGCTGGACCGGCAGCGCGCGCGTGTCGCGCAGCGTCGACGATGCCCGCAACGGCGGCACCGAGACCGACGCCTTCCGCACGACACGCGAGCAGGCCGCTGCGCAGCTGGCCTGGGCCACCGGCCGCGCCGGCCAGCTGGTGCTGGCGGTGGAGCGCAACCGCGACCGCGCGCGCTCGAGCAGCTACGCCGAGCCGGTGTCGCGGCGCAACGATGCGGTGGTGGCCGAGCTTACCGGCGCGGCCGGCGAATGGTCGTGGCAGGCCGACCTGCGCCGCGACGACAACAGCGATTTCGGCGCCGTCACCACCGGCCGCCTGGGCGGTGCCTGGGCGCTGGCGCCGGGCTGGCGCCTGCGCGCGCTGGCCGGCAGCACCTTTCGCGCACCCAGCTTCAACGACCTCTACTACCCGGGCTATGGCGTGGCCACGCTGCAACCCGAGCGCGGCCGCAGCGCCGAGGTCGGCCTGGGCTGGAAGGGTGCCACGGGCGAGGCCGCGGCGACGCTGTGGCGCAACCGCGTGCGTGAGCTCGTCGGCTACGAGAGCGACGCGACGAAGTGCCCGCCGGGCTACAGCTTCGGCTGCGCGGCCAACGTCAACCGCGCACGGTTGCAGGGCCTGACGCTGAACGGCGCGCAGCGCCACGGCGCCTGGGCGCTGAGGGCGCAGGTCGACTTCCTCGAAGCCCGTGACCGGGCCACCGGTGCGCGGCTGGCGCGCCGCGCGGCGCATCAGGCCACGCTGGGCGCCGAGTGGACGCAGGCGGCATGGACCGTCGGCGCGAGCCTGCTGCGCCTGGGCGAGCGCCCCGACGGCGGCAAGCGCCTGGCGGCCGAGACCACGCTCGATCTCGCCGCCACCTGGCGCCTGGCCCCTGCTTGGCGGCTTCAGGCCAAGCTGCTCAACGCCACCGACCGCGACCTCGAACCGGTGCGCGACTACCAGGGCCTGGGCCGCCAGGCCTGGCTGGTGCTGCGGTATGTATTGCCGTCCTGAGCTCGGGCGTTGGGCGCTGGCGCTGGGCGTCGCGCTGGCCGCGCTCTGGGGCGCGGGCGGCGCCGTGGCGCAGGCGCCGTCTGCCGTCACCGTCACCGACGACCGCGGCCAGCGCCTGACGCTGCCGCGGCCGCCGCAGCGCATCGTCTCGCTGCTGCCGTCGCTGACCGAAAGCGTGTGCGCGCTGCAGGCCTGCGGCCGGCTGGTCGGCGTCGACCGCTACTCGAACTGGCCGACCTCGGTGCAGGCCCTGCCCAGGCTCGGCGGGCTGGAAGACACGCAGGTCGAGCGACTGGTGGCGCTCAAGCCCGACCTCGTGCTGGCGGCGGTGTCGGCGCGTGTGATCGACCGTCTTCAGGCGCTCGGCATACCGGTGCTGGCGCTGGAGCCGCAGCACTGGTCCGGCACGCAGCGCACCCTGATCACGCTGGCGCAGGTGCTGGGCGACGCGCCCGCCGGCCCGGCGCTGGTGGCCCGCATCGAGGCGCGCGTGGTGGCCGCCGCGGCACGCGTGCCGGCGTCGCTGCGCGGCCGGGCGGTGTACTTCGAGGTCGCGAGTTCACCCTATGCCGCCGGCGAGGCTTCGTTCATCGGCGAGCTGCTCGGCCGCCTGGCGCTGGCCAACATCGTGCCGGCGGCGATGGGGCCGTTTCCCAAGCTCAACCCCGAGTTCGTCATCCGCGCCCAGCCGGCGCTGGTGATGGCCAGCGCGGAGGCCGTGGCCGAGATGCCCGGCCGCCCCGGCTGGGCCGCGCTGCAAGCACCGCAGCGTGGCCGCGTCTGCGGCTTCGGCGCCGCGGCGATGGACACCCTGGTGCGCCCCGGCCCGCGCCTGGCCGAGGGCGCCGAGGCCATCGCCGACTGCTTGGCCACAATGCGGCCATGAACGAGGCGCCGCCCACCACCGCCGAGCGGCCCGCCCCGCGCCGACGCCAGGACGCGGCGCGCACGGCGCACCCGGTGCGCGCCGTGGCGGTGGGGCTGGCCGCGGCGGCGCTGGTGGTTGCGGTGCTGGGCCTGTCGGCAGGGGCCGAGGGCTGGTCGCTGGCCTGGGGCGCCGATGCCGATCTGATCACCGCCATCCGCGCCCCGCGCACGCTGGGCGCGCTGCTTGCCGGCGCGCTGCTGGGCCTGGCCGGTGCGCTGGCACAGGGCCTGTTCCGCAACCCGCTGGCCGACCCCTACCTGCTGGGCAGCGCGGCCGGTGCCAGCCTGGGCGTGGTGCTGGTGCTGGCGGCAGGCGGCCTGCTCGGCGCCAGCATGGGCCTCGCAGCGGCCGGCGCGCTGCTGCGCCTGGGCCTGGTGGGCGCGGCCTTCGTCGGCGCGCTGGCGGGCATGCTGCTGACGCTGTTGCTGGCGCGCGGCGCCGGCCGCCCCATGGTGCTGCTGCTGGCCGGCGTGGTGGTGGGGGTGCTGCTGACGGCGCTCGCCGACCTCGTCATCCTGCTCAGCCCCGAGGCGCTGCGCGGCAAGCAGGTCTTCCTGCTCGGCACCACCAGCTTCTTCGGCTGGGCCAGCGTGGCCACGCTGGCCGCCACGCTGGCGGCGGTGCTGCCGCTGGCGCTGCTGCCGGCGCGCGCGCTCGACGCGCTGGTGCTCGGCGAGGCCAGCGCCGCCAGCCTGGGCCTGCCGCTGCCGCAACTGCGCCTGGCGCTGGTGGCGCTGATGGCGCTGGCCACCGGCGCCGCGGTGGCGCAGGCCGGGCTCATCGCCTTCGTCGGCCTGGTGTCGCCGCACCTGGTGCGCCGCATGGTGGTGGTGCGCCACGGGCCGCTGCTGGCGCTGTCGGCGCTGGCCGGCGCCGTGCTGCTGGGCGCGGCCGACGTCGCCGCGCGCAGCGTCGTCGCGCCCATGGAACTGCCGGTGGGCGTGTTGACGGCCGTGTTCGGCGGCGGCTACCTGCTGCTGCTGCTGCGCCAGCGCGGCGCAGCCTGAGCATGGACAGCGCGGCCTTGCACGCCACCGGGCTGGGCCTGCAACTGGGCGGGCGGCGTGTTGTCGACGGCGTCTCGATCTCGTTGCACGCCGGCCAATGGGCGGCCATCGTCGGGCCCAACGGCGCCGGCAAGAGCACGCTGCTGCAGTTGCTGGCCGGCTTGCGCCTGCCGCAGGCCGGTCAGGTTCAACTGCAGGGTCGCGTGCTGGCCGACTGGCCGGCGCGCGAACGTGCACGCCGCCTGGCCTGGCTGTCGCAGCAGGGCGAGGCCGACGGCGACATCGCCGTGCGCGACGTCGTGCGGCTGGGCCGCCTGCCGCGCCACGGCCTGCTGGGCGCGCCCGATGCGGGCGACGAGGCTGCCGTGGCCCGAGCCCTGGCCGAGACGGAGACCACGGCGCTGGCCGCGCGCCGGCTGGGCGAGCTCTCGGGCGGTGAACGCCAGCGTGTGCTGCTGGCGCGCGCGCTGGCCGTCGAGGCGCCGGTGCTGCTGCTGGACGAACCCACCACGCACCTCGATGCGCCCCACCAGCGCGCGCTGCTGCGCAGCCTGGCCGCGCGCGCCCGTGACGGCGTGGCCGTGGCCGCCGTGATGCACGACGTGACGCTGGCGCTGGCCGCCGACCGCGTGCTGGTGATGGACCGCGGCCAGCTCGTGGCCGACGGCGCGCCGGCCGACGCGGCGCTGCGCGCGGCGCTGGTGGCGGTGTTCGATGCCGCCTTCAGCATAGAGGCCGTGGTCACCGCCGCCGGACGGCGCTGGGCGGCACTGCCGGCCCTGTAGCGGGCCTCACGAGTCCACGCCATCGAGCGCACCGTTGCCATGGGCCCGCAACGCATCGTCTGCCTGACCGAAGAGACCACCGAGTGGCTCTACCTGCTGGGCGAGGACGCGCGCATCGTCGGCATCAGCGGCTACACGGTGCGGCCGCGGCGCGCGCGGCAGGAGAAGCCGCGCGTCAGCGCCTTTCTCGACGGCAAGATCGACCAGATCGTGGCGCTGCAGCCCGACCTGGTGATCGGCTTTTCCGACATGCAGGCAGCGCTGGCCGACAAGCTGATCCGCGCCGGCCTCAGCGTGCTGGTGACCAACCGGCGCAGCGTGGCGCAGATCTTCGACACGCTGCGGCTGGTGGCCGGGCTGCTCGGTGCGCAAGAGCGCGCCGAGGCGTGGATCGCGGGCTGCCTGGCCGAACACGCGCGCATCGCCGCCGTGGCCGCGACCTGGCCGCGCCGGCCGCGGGTCTACTTCGAGGAGTGGGACACGCCGATGATCAGCGCCATCCAGTGGGTGTCGCAGCTGGTGGCGGTGGCCGGCGGCGACGACGTCTTCCCCGAGCTGGCGGTGATGAGCATGGGCCGTGACCGTGTCGTCGCCGACGCGCTGGAGCCGGCGCGCCGCGCGCCCGACCTCATCGTCGGCAGCTGGTGCGGCAAGAAGTTCCGCCCCGAGCGGGTGGCCGCGCGCGAGGGCTGGGCCGCGGTGCCGGCGGTGCGCGACGGCCAGCTCTTCGAGATCAAGAGCTGCGACATCCTGCAGCCCGGGCCGGCGGCGCTGACCGACGGCCTGGCGCGGATGCACGGGCTGTTTGCGGCCTGGGCGGCCGTGCACGGTGCGGCGGATTGAGCCGCGCCTGATCGGCAATTCCTGCGCTTCGGGTCGGGCTGCGCGCCGTTCGTCGCAAGGGCCTCGCCCGACGGCCGTGCGCGGACGACATTGCAGGCCTCGCTACACGCTGCGACCAGGAGCCCACCATGACGACCAACCTCTTCCAGCGCTGCCTCTCGCTGGCCCTGTCGGTGGTGTTCACCGTGGCCACCCTGGGCGGCATCCACCACCTCAGCGCGCTCGAGTCGCAGCCCGAACAGTGGGCGGCGCACACCGCCGTGCGGGCATGAAGGTCTTGCTGTTGTTCGTCGGCTGGTGCCTGCTCTTCGTGCTGAGCTGGCCCATCGCGCTGCTGGCGCTGATGCTGGCGCCGCTGGTGTGGCTGCTGTCGCTGCCGTTGCGGCTGCTCGGCATCACGCTCGACGCCGTGTTCTCGCTGCTGCGCGCGCTGCTGATGCTGCCGGCGCGGCTGCTGGGCGGCAGGGGCTGAAGGCTGCCGGTGCGCCTCAGCCGCGCAGGTGGCAAGCCACCCAGTGCCCTTCGCCCGTGCGCTCGAGTTCGGGCTTGTCCACGTCGCACAGCCCCTTCTTGGCAATCGGGCAGCGGGTGTGGAAGTGGCAGCCGGGGGGCGGGCGGATCGGGCTGGGCACGTCGCCCACCAGCGGGATGCGCTGGCGCTTGACGCTGGGGTCGGGGATGGGCACGGCCGACAGCAGCGCCTCGGTGTAGGGGTGCTTGGGGTCGGTGTACAGCGCCTTGGCCGGCGCGATCTCGACGATGCGCCCCAGGTACATCACCGCCACGCGGTGGCTGATGTGCTCGACCACGCTGAGGTCGTGGGCGATGAACACGTAGCTCAGGCTGAACTGTTCGCGCAGGTCCTCGAGCAGGTTGATGACCTGGGCCTGGATCGAGACGTCGAGCGCGCTCACCGCCTCGTCGCAGACGATGAGCTTAGGCGCCACGGCCAGCGCGCGTGCGATGCCTATGCGCTGGCGCTGGCCGCCGCTGAACTCGTGCGGGAAGCGCCGCATGTGGTCGGCCGCCAGGCCCACCGTCTCGAGCAGGTGCACGATGCGGTCTTCGTATTCCTGCGCCGTCTTGGTGAGCTTGTGGATGGTCAGCGCCTCGCCGACGATGGCGCCCACCGTCATGCGCGGGTTGAGGCTGGCGTAGGGGTCCTGGAAGATGATCTGCATGTCGCGCGCCAGCGCGCGCAGCTCGGTCTTGTTGGCGGCGGTGACGCTCTTGCCCTCGAACCACACCTCGCCCGAGGTCGGCTCGATGAGGCGCAGGATGCAGCGCCCCGTGGTGCTCTTGCCGCAGCCCGACTCGCCCACCACGCCCAGCGTCTCGCCGGGCTGCAGATCGAAACTGACGCCGTCGACCGCGTGCACGCGGTCGACCTCGCGGCCGAGCAGGCCGCCCCTGATCGGGAACTGCTTGACGAGCTTGCTGACCTTCAGCAGCGGCTCGCCGGTCTTGACTTGATTCACGGTGCGCTTTCCAGGATGCAGGCCACCTTGTGGCCGCGGCCGACGTCGCGCAGCGGCGGCGTCTCGGCAGTGCAGGCCGGCACGGCGTGGCGGCAGCGCGGCGCGAAGCGGCAGCCCGGCGCCAGCCCGCCGCTGTGCGGTGCCACCAGCTTGGGCACGGTGCCGGCAATGGCTTCCAGCCGCACCTTGTGCGTGGCCGCCATGTCGATGCGCGGGATGCTGCGGATCAGCCCCTGCGTATAGGGGTGGCGCGGCCGCGCGAACAGCTCCGCGACCGGCGCCTCTTCGATGATCTTGCCGGCGTACATCACCACCACGCGCTGCGCCACCTCGGCCACCACGCCCATGGCGTGGGTGATCAGCATCACCGCCATGCCGAGCTCGCTCTTCAGCTCGGCCAGCAGGTCGAGGATCTGGGCCTGGATGGTGACGTCCAGCGCCGTCGTCGGCTCGTCGGCGATCAGCAGCTTGGGACTGCACGCCAGCGCGATGGCGATCATCACGCGCTGGCGCATGCCGCCGCTGAACTGGTGCGGGTAGTCGCCCACGCGGCGCTCGGGCGTGGGGATGTGCACGCGCCCGAGCATCTCCACGGCGCGGTTCATCGCCTCCTTCTTGCTCAGGCCGTCGTGCAGGCGAACGCTCTCGGCGATCTGCTCGCCCACGGTGTAGACCGGGTTCAGGCTCGTCATCGGCTCCTGGAAGACGATGGCGATCTCCTTGGCGCGGATCTTCCGCATCGCGTCCTGCGACATCGGCACCAGGTCACGGCCCCGCCACAGCACCTGGCCGGCGACGATCTTGCCCGGCGGCATGTCGATGAGCTTCATCACCGTCTTGGCGGTGACGCTCTTGCCGCAGCCCGATTCGCCCACCACGCACAGCGTCTCGCCGCCGTCCAGGCTGAGGTCGACGCCGTCGACGGCGTGCAGCCAGCCGTCGTCGGTCTTGAAGTGGGTCTTGAGGCCCTTGATCTCGAGCAGCGCCATCACATCACCTTGCGTGGGTCGAGCGCGTCACGCAGGCCGTCGCCGATGAAGTTGATGGTCAGCACGGTGAGGAAGATGGCCAGCCCCGGGAACATCGCCCAGTGCGGCGCGATGTCGAGGTAGTCCTTGCTGTCGAAGAGGATGCGGCCCCAGGTCGGGATGTCGGGCGGGAAGCCGAGGCCCAGGAAGGACAGCGTGCTCTCGGCGATGATGGCCGCGGCGACGTCTATGGTGCCGGCGACGATCACCGGCCCCAGCGAGTTGGGCAGGATGTGGCGCAGCACCTGGCGCGGCACCGACGCGCCGAGCGCACGCGCGGCCTCGACGAACTCCTTCTCGCGCAGGCTGAAGAACTGCGCCCGCACCAGCCGCGCCACCGGCATCCATCTGAATCCGCCTATGACCATCACGATGAGGATGAAGACCCCCATCTCGACACCGAAGGCGGCCTTCAGGCTGTCTCTGAAGAGGTAGATCACCAGCAGCAGCAGCGGCAGCTGCGGCAGGCTGAGAAAGAGGTCGGTGAGCCACATCAGCGCGGTGTCTATCCAGCCGCGCGAGATGCCGGCGACGGCACCGATGAGCACGCCGACGAAGATGGCCATCAGCATCGCTGCCAGGCCCACGGCGATGCTGATGCGGCCGCCGTAGAGCATGCGCGCGAAGATGTCCTGCCCGAGGTCGTCGGTGCCCATCGGGTGCTTCCAGCTCGGTGTCGCCAGGCGCGCCGTGAAGTCGATGTCGTTGATGGGCACGCGCCAGATCAGCGGTCCGAGGAACACCAGGCCCACCATCAGCAGCAGCAGCACGAGGCTGGCCACCGCCATCTTGTGGCGGCGAAAGCGCCGCCAGGCCTCGGCCCAGGGGGAGGTGCCAGTGCTGTTTCGCACGCGTGCGCCGGTCGTTGCGGTGGTTGCGGAAGGTGTCATGCGATCAAGATCCTGGCGCGGAACCGGCGCCGCCGGGCCGCTGCCGGAGCCCCCCCTGGGGGGTGGCGACCGGAGGGAGCCTGGGGGTCAACGGAAACTGATGCGGGGGTCGAGCCAGCCATACAGCAGGTCGGCAATCAGGTTGAAGAAGATGACGAGGCAACTGAACACGAAGGTCACGGCCATGATCACCGGCGTGTCGTTGCGCAGGATGGCGTCGATGAGCAGGCTGCCTATGCCGGGG
>PNKD01000146.1 GCA_013822265.1 Leptothrix sp. (in: b-proteobacteria) | reverse complement strand
TGCGACCACCCATTCAGCCTGACGTGCTGCCGGGCGGCGCGCGTAACCACCTCGGTCAGCGCCGCCGGTGTCGCTCCGAGTTCGATGGATGCCGCCAGCCGACGCAGCTGAAAGCGTTGCCTCTGCCACTGCAGCACGCCTGCTGCATCGTCGGGCCGCTCGCGCAGCCATGCCATCACGGCCGCCAGGCGTTCCGGTTCGAGCTGCCCGTCGACGTAGGCGTGCAGTTCGTCCTCGGTGACGATTGACTTGTCCTCGCTCATCGTTTCACCAGCTTCAGGGCTGCACCCGGGCGTTCAGCCAACGGTTCCGACATCAGCTCGCGAAGCCGCTCGCGTGCCCGGTGCAGGCGCGACATGACCGTGCCGACCGGCACGCCGAGCAAGCGTGCCGCTTCGGCGTAGCTGTATTCCTCGACGGCGACGAGCAGCAGCACTTCGCGCATCGGCGCCGGCAGGGCGGCCAGGGCCTGCTGAAGGTCCATGCACACACCCACCTGCGCGATGGGATCATGCGCGGGCTCGGGCACGTCCTCGAGGGCGGCATGTGCATCGTCATGGCGCCGGTCGCGCAGGTGGTTCCGGTGCAGGTTGTGCATCAGCGACAGCAGCCAGCTGCGCAACACCGAGCCCGGTTGCCACAACGACCACTTCACGCAGGCACGCTCGAGCGTGTCCTGCACCAGATCGTCGGCCCGGGCGGCGTCGCCCGTGAGCAAGCGCGCATACCGGCGCAAGGCCGGTATGTGGTGCAGCGTCTCCTCGACACCCACGGGCCGCGCCGGGGTCAGGGCCTGGCCAAGCGCCACACGTTGTTGACGCCGTCGCCGGTGCGCTCGCCGGGTTCTTGGTCCTTGGCCCAGAAGTACACCGGCTTGCCCTTGTAGGCCCATTGCCGGGCGCCGTCGTCACGCGTGATCACGGCCCACTCGCCCGAGGCTTCGGCGCCACTCGCGGCCATCAGCGGCGGCCAGTTGGTGGCACAGGGACCGTTGCAGACGCTCTTGCCGGGCGCCGCATCGCGATCGAAGGTGTACAGCGTCATGCCGTTGGGGCCGACGAGCACGCCGTCTGCCACCTTGGCGGGGGCAGCCCCACCCATGGAAGCGCAGCCGGCGGCCAACAGGCCGGCGAAGACGAGGGCTGAAAGAGAAAGTCCGCGGAACATGTACGAGTCACCTGGTGAATGGATGTCACTGCAGTAAACACCGCAAAGCCCCGAGTTATTCCCGTGGGCGCTGCGACGCTACCCCGCCGGCTGTTCGCGGACCCGCGGCATCGGGCTGCCGGATCAGTCGTGCGCATCGCGAATTCCGGCGGCAAACCAGCCGCCGACGGCCCCCGTGGTCGGGTTCGCGCCTCGAATCAGCAACTGCGGGTTTTCGCAAACGGCAGGCAGCACGGCAGTGTTGGCGCCGTCGAGCAGCGGGCCGCGAGTGCTGAAGTCGCCCGCAGCGTCGAGCTCGGACGGCGCGGTGGTGTACTTCGTCGCCGTGGCATCGGCCGGACCGCACGCGAGCGTGGCCGCGACGCGCGTCACAGGCCCGCGGGTCGCGATGACGTCGCCGCTGGAGAACAGCAGGCCCTTGCCGCGGACGGAGACGGTGGCGTCCGCGTAGACCCCTGCATCCAGCTTGCGGATCACCCACGCGCGACCGCCGGGGCTGACGCCGCGCACGACATTCGACGCGTCCGCCGCGCCGGCGGCGGTGATCGGATCGACACCGATGGCGCCCTTGAACTTCAGCGCAGGGACACGATCGGGGCCGGCCACGGCCGCGGTCGCGGCGAGGGCCGCGGCGAGAGCGAACAGGGGGCGAGCGCTGAGCGCATGCATGGGACGGTTTCTTGCGTTGGCAGCCGAGCGTCACGAGCGAACCGCTGCGTGACGCAGGTGAAGCCAGTTTTTCGATCTGGCCTCCCACGGTTGACACGCAACCCCCGACGTCCATTCCCTGGCTAGGCAGCCATGCTGAAGGGTCAGCCAGGTCGGCGGGTCGTTGGCCACGCCCGGAGAAGACGGCGCGGGCTTCGTGCGGCGGGCCGCGATGCGTCCGCTCGCGCAAGAAGTGTCGCCAACACCCCAAGGCAGGGGCGGGGGCTGCGCCGGCGGCCGCGGCGTGAAGTGCGGCGGCGTGAAGTGCGTTGGCGGCGCTCCCGGCCGCCGGCTGCGGTCGCGCCACGAGGAGCGTGGCGGCCCGATCGGCGCAACAAGGGTGGCGGTGCAACGAACCCCCATCGGCGGCCCCTGGGGTTCGCAGGCCGTCCGCAGGGCAGGGGGGGGGCTGCTGTCGTAGCAAACGCTGAGGGCGGCCGGCACGCGGTGTGTTAACAATCCGCGTCCTTCAAACCCCTCACGGAGCTGCCGCATGCCCAAGATGTTCCACCAAGCCCTACTCGCCGCCGCCTGTGCTGCAATCTGCGTCCCTGCCGCACTGGCCCAGGACCGCGAGCCCGCAGCGGGCCTTTCACGCGTCATCGTCGGCTTCAAGGCCGGCGCCGAACCCGGCGCGCGCGCGGCGCTGGCCGCTGCGCGCGGCCGCGTCGCGCGCGAGCTGCCTTCGGTGGCGGCGGTGGCCGTCGAGTTGCCCAGCGCCGCGGTCGCCGCGCTGTCGCGCAACCCGAACGTCGCGTTCGTCGAGGAGGACGCCAAGCGCTACCCGACGGCGCTGACCACGCCGTCCACCAGCCCCTACGCCAGCGGCCAGCTCGAGCCCTGGGGCATCCGGGCCGTGCAGGCCGACCTGATGCCGCAGGGCGACTCGCTCGCCGGCAACCGCAAGGTCTGCATCATCGACTCGGGCTACGCCATGGGGCACGAGGATCTGCCGGGCACCACGCGCGTGAGCGGCTACAACGGCAACCTGGCCTGGAACCAGGACGGCAACGGTCATGGCACGCACGTGTCCGGCACCATCGTCGCGCTCAACAACGCCGGCACCGGCGTGGTGGGCGTCAACGCCGGCGGCAATCTCAACCTCTACATCGTGCGTGTGTTCGGCGACACCGGTGCCTGGGCCTACTCGTCGACGCTGGTCGACGCCGCCACGCGTTGCCAGAACGCCGGCGCCAACGTCATCAGCATGTCGCTGGGCGGCTCGGCGTCCAGCCGCACCGAGCAGACCAAGTTCCAGCAGCTGCTCGATGCCAACATCCTGTCCATCGCCGCCGCAGGCAACGACGGCAACAACCGCACTTCCTACCCGGCGGGCTACGCCAGCGTCGTCAGCGTGGCGGCGGTGGACATCAACAACGCCAAGGCCGACTTCTCGCAGTACAACAAGGACGTCGAGATCTCGGGCCCGGGCGTCGGCGTGCTGTCCACGGTGCCCAACGGCAAGGGCCTGCTGGCGTCGCTGGACGTGGGCGGCCGGGTGGTCGAGGCTTTTCCGATGGAGGGTTCGCCTAACCTGCAGGGTGCAGGCGCGCTGTTCAACTTCGGTATCGGCGACGCGGTCAACGCCGGGGCCAGCGGGAAGGTCTGCCTCATCGCACGCGGCACCGTCGACTTCTCGACCAAGGTCAACAACTGCCAGGCCAGCGGCGGCACCGGCGCGGTCATCTACAACAACGTGGCTGGCGTCTTCACGGGCACGCTGGGCACCACGGTGACGTCGATACCTTCGGTGTCGATCTCGCAGGAAGACGGCAGCGCGCTGCTCGCGCGCGTGGGCCAGGCCAGCACCGTGGCCGTGGCGAAGGCCAACTACGCCTACTACGACGGCACCTCGATGGCGACGCCGCACGTCTCGGCGGTGGCGGCGCTGGTGTGGAGCTACTTCACGCCGCAGGCGCCCACCGCCGGCCGCAGTTGCACCGCGACGCAGCTGCGCAACGCGCTCAACAAGTCCGCCAAGGATCTGGGTGCCGCCGGCCGCGACAACAACTTCGGTTTCGGCCTGGTGCAGGCCAAGGCGGCCTACGACCGCATCGTGGCGCTGGGCTGCGGCAACTGAACCCGGGCGTGGGGCGCCGGGAGGTGCCGCACGCCGGGTGAAGGCCCGAGCGCGATTTCACGTGCTCGGGCCGAACCCCGCCGCGGCTTCCAGCGGGCGGCGTGCTGCCGGCTGCGCGGGGGGGCACGGGCCGCTCGGGCACCCTGCGGCAGCGTGCGCAGACTTGGCGACAATCACGGTTCAGGAGAACCCGTGCCGTGACCCACATCCTTCAGACCCTTCCGGCCGGCCAGCGTGTCGGCATCGCCTTCAGCGGCGGCCTCGATACCAGCGCCGCGGTGCACTGGATGCGCGCCAAGGGCGCCATCCCCTGCGCCTACACCGCCCACCTGGGCCAGCCCGACGAGAGCGACTACGACGAGATCCCGCGCAAGGCCCGGGCCTACGGCGCCGACATCGCCCGTCTGGTGGACTGCCGTTCCCAGCTGGTGGCCGAAGGCATCGCCGCCATCCAGTGCAGCGCCTTCCACATCTCTACAGGCGGCGCCACCTACTTCAACACCACGCCGCTGGGCCGCGCCGTCACCGGCACCGCGCTGGTGGTGGCGATGCGCGAAGACGGCGTCAACATCTGGGGCGACGGCAGCACCTACAAGGGCAACGACATCGAGCGCTTCTACCGCTACGGGCTGCTCGCCAACCCGGCGCTGAAGGTCTACAAGCCCTGGCTCGACCAGGCCTTCATCGACGAACTGGGCGGGCGCAAGGAGATGAGCGAATACCTCATCGCCCACGGCTTCGACTACAAGATGAGCGTCGAGAAGGCCTACAGCACCGACAGCAACATGCTGGGTGCCACGCACGAGGCCAAGGACCTCGAGTTCCTGAACTCGGGCATGCACATCGTCAAACCCATCATGGGCGTGGCCTTCTGGCGCGACGACGTGGCGGTGAAGCGCGAGACGGTCAGCGTGCGTTTCGAAGAGGGCGTGCCGGTGGCGCTGAACGGCCGCAGCTTCGCGAGTGCCGTCGACCTGTTCATGGAAGCCAACGCCATCGGCGGCCGCCACGGCCTGGGCATGTGCGACCAGATCGAGAACCGCATCATCGAGGCCAAGAGCCGCGGCATCTACGAAGCCCCGGGCATGGCGCTGCTGCACATCGCCTACGAGCGGCTCGTCACCGGCATCCACAACGAGGACACCATCGCCCAGTACCGCGCCAACGGCCGCGTGCTGGGCCGGCTGCTCTACCAGGGCCGCTGGTTCGACCCGCAGTGCCTGATGCTGCGCGAGACCGCGCAGCGCTGGGTGGCGCGTGCCATCACCGGCGAGGTGACGCTGGAGCTGCGCCGCGGCAATGACTACAGCATCATGAACACCGAGAGCCCCAACCTGACCTACGCGCCCGAGCGGCTGAGCATGGAGAAGGTGGCAGGCGCGTTCTCGCCGGCCGACCGCATCGGCCAGCTGACGATGCGCAACCTCGACATCCAGGACACACGCGCCAAGCTCGGCATCTACAGCGCCACCGGGCTGCTGGGGCAGGGCAGCGAGGGCTCGGTGTCGCTGCTGACGGGGCCTTCCGAAGGCAGCTGAGCCAAGCCGGCGGCGCACCGCGAGTGCGCCATACGCGCGCCACAAGCGCGCCATACGTGCGCCGCTACATGCCCTTGAACAGGTGGGCGTAGAGCCGGCTCACCGTCAGCTTCTCGGGCCGGCCGTGCAGCGCCAGCGTGACCTTGCCCGACTCTTCGCGCCGCGCCGTGGCGATGGCGCGCGCCTGCACCACGGTGCCGCGATGCACCTGCCAGAAGGCAGCCGGGTCGAGCTGCGGCAGCAGTTCGCGCAGTGAGGCGCGGACGAGGTGTTCGCGCTCGGCCGTCACCACGCGCACGTACTTGTCGGCGGCCTCGAGGTAGATCACCTCGGCCACCGGCACCAGGTGCACGAGGCTGCCGACCTGGGCCTGGATGACCTGCAGCCGCGGCGCCGGGTCGGCCGGCGCGGCGCCGCCCAGCAGCGCGCGCAGCTGGGCCAGGGCGACGTCCAGCGCCGCGGCCGGCACGGCGCCCTGGTGGTCGGCCAGGCGGGCCTGCAGCCGCGCCACGCAGGCGGCCAGGCGCGCACGCTCCACCGGCTTGACGAGGTAATCGACGGCTTGCGCCTCGAAGGCCTGCAGCGCGTGGTCTTCGTAGGCGGTGACGAACACCAGCAGCGGGAAGCGCGGTGCGCCGGCGCCTTCGGGCCAGTCTTCGGCCAGCGCTTGCGCGGCCTCCAGGCCGGTGCAGCCGGGCATGCGGATGTCGAAGAAGCAGACCTCGGGCGCCAGCGCCAGCGCCTGCTGCACCGCGCTCAGCCCGTCGCCGGCCATGGCCTGCACCTGCAGCGCCGGCCACAGCGCGGCGAGATCGGTGCGCAGTGATTCGGCCAGCAGCGGCTCGTCCTCGGCGATCAGCGCCCGGGCGGCAGGCGCGGGGCGGGTCTCGGGCACGGGCGCGGGCATGGGCTTCACTCCAGCGGCAGGGTGATGGTGGCCAGCGTGCCGCCACGGCCGTCGTCGGCGGGGCGCAGCTCGAGCGTGGCGCGTTCGCCGTAGAGCGTGGCCAGCCGGGCGCGCACCTGCGCCAGGCCGAAATTCGTGCCCACTGCCGCGGGCCCGGCGCCGACGCCGACGCCGGTGTCACGCACCTGCAACTGCAGCCGGCCGTCTTCGCGCCGCGCCGATACCGCCAGCAGGCCGCCTTCGACCTGCGGCTCCAGGCCGTGCTGGATGGCGTTCTCCACCAGCGGCTGCAGCAGCAGCGCCGGCAGCGGCAGCGGCGCCAGCTCGGCGGGCAGGTTCAGCTGCACGGCCAGCCGCGGGCCCATGCGCACGGCCATCAGCGCCAGGTAGTCGTCGAGGTGGGCGAACTCCCGCGCCAGCGGATGCGCCGCGCTGCGCGACGCCGCCAGCGTGGCGCGCAGAAAGCCGATCAAACGGTCGAGCATGGCCTGCGCGCGTGCCGGCTCGACGCCGATCAGCACGCGCAGGTTGGCCAGCGTGTTGAACAGCATGTGCGGCTCGAGCTGGCTCTGCAGCAGCCGCAGCTGGTGCTCGGCGGCCTGGCGCTGCGCGATCTCGGCCTGCGTGCGCGCGGCGGCCAGGCGCTCCAGCGTGCTGACCACCAGTACCGTGACCACGGTGGCCACCAGCGTCACGGCCAGCGTGACGCGCGCGCTGGGGCCGAAGTCAAGCAGGCTTTGCGAGCGGTAGCCGGTGATCTGGTCGGCCAGCCACAGGCCGGCTGGCGGGCCCGCCACCACGGCCAGCAGCGCGCCCGGGATCACGCCCTGCCAGGGCGAGGTGGGGGCCGTGTCCAGCAGCGGCAGGCCGCGGGCGCGCCGGGTGGCGTCGGTCAGCCAGGCCAGTGCCAGGCGGGTGCCGGCGACCAGTGCGCCGCAGCACAGGCCGATGCACAGCGAGTACACCAGCTTGACGACGAAGCCCCGGCCTTCCAGCAGCGTCAAGAACAGAGCTATACCCAGCGACAGCGTCGCCAGTACCAGCAGCGTGCGCGGCAGCTCGCCGCGCACGCGGCGCCACGCGGCCTGCAGCGCGCTGGCGGCAGCGGGCGCGCAAGAACCAGGGGCAGGCGAGGGCGGCGCGGTGGGCATGGCGGTGATTCTCGGCGCCCGCGGGCCAGGCCTGCGCGGCGATGCGACGCGGCGGCACGGCGCGGCGCCGTCTGCCGCTGGTGCGGCGTGAAACGCCGCCGCTCAGGCCCTCTCAGGGCACCGCGAGCCGGCTGCGCAGCGCTTCGATGCGGGCGCGGTTGGCGCCCAGGTCGCTGCGACCCAGCCGCGACGCCGACCGCACCTGCACCACGCCGGCGGCCGGGTCGAGCCAGAACTCGGCGTCGTCGGTGTACTTCATCAGCGGCGTGCTGAAGGTGGCGTGCAGGTAGTCGTCGCGCGCGGTCACGATGCGCGCGCCCGGTGTGGCTTCGACGAGGCGGCGCAGCCGGGCCAGCGTCTCGGCGCCGCTGCCCACCAGCGCCAGCGGCGCGATGCGGGCCTGCGCCTGCTGCGGGTGGCCGGGCCAAAGGTCGGCCTGGCTGCTGACGCTGTTGGGCGTCTTCGATGGCGCCTTGAGGCGGCCGCCCTGCACGCCCAGGTCGGCGGGCGCGTGGCCGGCCAGCAGCCCGGCCTGGCCGGACGCCACGGCCAGCAGCGCGAGCACCGCCACGGCCGCGAGTGCGATCAGCAGCCAGCGTTCCATCGCGACCCCGTGCCTCAGCGCCGCTTGCTGCCGAGCAGCGAGCCCAGCACGCCGCGGATGATCTCGCGCCCCACCGCAGAGCCGATGCTGCGCACCGCCGAGGCGGCGGCCTTCTCGGCCAGGCCTTCGCGGCGGCCGCCGCGCGGGCCGGTGCTGCCGAACAGCGCGTCCTTCAGCCCGTCCATGAGGCCGCCGCCGGCTTCGGTGGGTGCCGGCGCGGCGGCGCCGGGCAGGCCGGGTGCGGGTGCGGTTGCGGGTGCCGCGCCACCGTTGCCAGCGGGCGTGGCCGCGCGGCCCTTGATCTTCTCGTAGGCCGACTCGCGGTCGACCGTCTTCTCGTAGGTGCCGGCGACCAGCGAGCCGGCCATCAGCGCCTGGCGCTGGGCCGGCGTGATGGGGCCGATCTGGCTGCCCGGCGGCAGCACGAAGACACGTTCGGTGACGCTGGGCCGGCCTTTGGTGTCGAGAAAGCTCACCAGCGCCTCGCCCACCGCGAGCTCGGTGATGGCGGCGGCCATGTCGACTATCTTCGGGTTGGCGCGCATGGTCTCGGCCGCGGCCTTGACGGCCTTCTGGTCGCGCGGCGTGAAGGCGCGCAGCGCGTGCTGCACGCGGTTGCCCAGCTGCGCCAGCACGGTGTCGGGCACGTCGAGCGGATTCTGCGTCACGAAGTACACGCCCACGCCCTTGCTGCGCACCAGGCGCACCACGAGCTCGATGCGCTCGACCAGTGCCGTGGGCGCGTCCTTGAACAGCAGGTGGGCCTCGTCGAAAAAGAACACCAGCTTGGGTTTGTCCAGGTCGCCCACCTCGGGGAGAAGCTCGAAAAGCTCGGACAGCATCCACAACAGGAAGGTCGCGTACAGCCGCGGCGCGTTCATCAGCTGGTCGGCGGCCAGGATGTTGATGACGCCCTTGCCGTCCACCGTCTGCATGAAGTCGGAGATGTCGAGCATGGGCTCGCCGAAGAACTTGTCGCCGCCCTGTTCCTCGATCTGCAGCAGCCCGCGCTGGATGGCGCCGATGCTGGCGGCGCTGACGTTGCCGTACTCGGTGGTGAAGTCCTTGGCGTTTTCGCCGACGTACTGCAGCGCGGCGCGCAGGTCCTTCATGTCCAGCAGCAGCAGGCCGTTGTCGTCGCAGATCTTGAACACCAGGTTCAGCACGCCGGCCTGGGTGTCGTTGAGCGCCAGCATGCGCGTGAGCAGCAGCGGGCCCATGTCGGAGACGGTGGCGCGCACCGGGTGGCCGTCCTTGGCGAAGACGTCCCACAGCGTGGCCGGGCAGGTGGCGGGCTCGGGCGCGGACAGGCCGCGCTCCTTGAGGATGGCGGCGATCTTCGGGCTCAGGCTGCCGGGCTGGCTGACGCCGGTGAGGTCGCCCTTGACGTCGGCCATGAAGACCGGCACGCCGATCTTGCTGAAGTTCTCGGCCAGCGTCTGCAGCGTGATGGTCTTGCCGGTGCCGGTGGCGCCCGTGATGAGGCCATGGCGGTTGGCCAGCGCGGGCAGCAGGTGGCACTGGATGTCGCCGTGCTGGGCAACGAGGATGGGCTCGGGCATGGGCACTCCGCGCGGTCGGTAAGGTCGGCGCAGTCTAGACCAGCAGGGGCGGACCCCACGTTTGAGGGGCTCGGCGTGCGCGCTGCGGGTTTGTACGGCGACGCCCGCGCCAGGGGCTGGCTACGCCGCCAGGTCGGAGGGCCCCCTTCTCGCCGCGCCCCGTGGCGGGGCACATGCCGGCCCGTCCTGTACTTCTGTGATCGAAGGCACCCAGACCATGAAGATCCAACACGCTGCCAAGACCGTGCTCGCCCTGGCCGCGGCAGTCGCCATGCTGCCCGCGCAGGCGGTCAACCAGTGTTCTGTCCCG
>PNKD01000145.1 GCA_013822265.1 Leptothrix sp. (in: b-proteobacteria) | reverse complement strand
CTGACACGCGTCACCACCAGCACGCCGGCCACCACGACAACACCGGCGGCTGCCGCCATCGGCACGAGCCATCGGTGGCGGCGCGCTGCCGGGGCCACGGCAGCTTCGGCCACCGGCATCGGCGCCACGATCGCCGGCTCGGCCGCCAGTCGCTCGCGCAGGCCCGCCAGGAACGCCGCGTCGCGTGTTGCAGGCCGCGCCAGGTCGTCCGAGCGCATGACGTCGCCGATCAACTGGTAGGCATGCCAGGTCTGGCGCGCCCGAGGGTCGTCGCGCCAGGCCGCGCAGGCGCTGTCGGCCATCGGCGTGTCGCCGTCGGCCAGCGCCGAGAGCCAGACGCAGGGGTCGTCGGTACGGATCGGCGGATCGATGTTCGAAGGCTTGGCGGTCATGGCGGTGCTCTGGGGAATGTCGGGGGCGTGGTGCAGGGGGCGTGGTGCGGGGCTGGTCGATCGTCACCTACCAGCGGGCGCCGTCGCGGGTGTCCAGCAGCGGGCGCAGCCGCGCGGCAATCGCCTCGCGGGCGCGGAAGATGCGTGAGCGCACGGTACCGATGGGGCAGTTCATCATCTCGGCGATCTCCTCGTAGCTCAGCCCTTCGATCTCGCGCAGCGTGATGGCCTGGCGCAGGTCTTCAGACAGCGCTTCGATGGCCGAGTTCACCGCGGCGGCGATCTCTTTGCTGGCCAGCAAGGCTTCGGGTGTTTCGCCGTCGGTTAGTTCATTCTCGGCGCGTGAAGTTTCCTCGCCTTCTTCGCCGCCGCCGCGGGACGACTCCAGCACCAAGGGGTCGCGCTTCATGTCCATCAGCGCCTTCTTGGCGGTGTTGACGGCGATGCGGTAGAGCCAGGTGTAGAAGGCGCTGTCACCGCGGAACTGCGGCAGCGCGCGGTAGGCGCGGATGAAGCTCTCCTGCGCGATGTCCTGCACGAGGTCGGCATCGCGCACCATGCGGCCGATCAGGCGCTCGACACGACGCTGGTACTTGACCACCAGCATCTCGAAAGCCCGCATGTCACCCCGCTTGACGCGGTCTACGAGCAGCGCATCGGCGTCCGCGTCAGACATTCAGTCGGCGGTCCTGTCCGGCAGGGTCGCACCCGGGGTGATTTCGGAAGGGCGCGAATATACCGCGGCTCGCAAGCCGTGCCAGGCCGCGCCGGCCTCGGCCGCGGTGACCGCCAGCCACGGTGCCGGGCCGGGGACGGTGTGCAGGCGCAGCAGCAGCCAGGGGCCGGCATCGATCATCAGTTGCAGCCGACCCGGCACGCCGTCGGCCGTCCAGCGCTGGCCGTCCCATTGCAGCAGCTGCGCCCGCGCATGCCACCGCCGCCCCAACAGCAGCAGCACCGCCAGGCCCAAGGCCAGCGCCGGCAACGGCGACGCGCCCAGGTGCAGCAGCGACCAGGCGGCAGCCACGCCCGCGGCGAGCGCCGGCAATGCCAGGTTCAGCAGGCGCCAGGGCCAACCCCCCGTGCAGCGCACGGCCACTGCGGGCGGCGCGCGCATGGCTGCTCAGACGCGCCGGAACACCAGCGTGCCGTTGGTGCCGCCGAAGCCGAAGTTGTTCTTCACCGCCACCGCAATCTTCATCTGCCGCGCCTCGTTGGCGCAGTAGTCCAGGTCGCACTCGGGGTCCTGGTTGAAGATGTTGATCGTGGGTGGCGACACCTGGTGGTGCACGGCCAGCACGGTGAAGACCGACTCGATGCCCCCGGCGCCGCCCAGCAGGTGGCCGGTCATCGACTTCGTCGAGTTGACGACCAGGTTCTTCGCGTGGTCGCCGAAGGCCCGCTTGATGGCGTTGGTCTCGTTGACGTCGCCCAGCGGCGTGCTCGTGCCGTGGGCGTTGAGGTAGTGCACCTCGGACGCGTTGACGCCGGCGTTGCGCAGCGCGGCCTTCATGCTGCGCTTGGGGCCGTCGACGTTGGGCGCCGTCATGTGGAAGGCGTCGGCACCCATGCCGAAGCCGCCGAGTTCGGCGTAGACCTTCGCGCCGCGCCGCTTCGCGTGCTCGTACTCCTCGAGCACCAGCACGCCGGCGCCTTCGCCGAGCACGAAACCGTCGCGATCCTTGTCCCAGGGGCGAGACGCCGTCTTGGGATCGTCGTTGCGCACCGACAGCGCGCGCGCGGCCGCGAAGCCGCCCACGCCCAGCGGCGACACCGTGCTCTCGGCGCCGCCGGCAATCATCACGTCGGCGTCGCCGTACTCGATGAGCCGGCCGGCCTCGCCGATGCAGTGCAGGCCCGTCGTGCAGGCCGTCACGATGGCCATGTTCGGACCGGTGTAGCCGTACTGGATCGAGACGTGGCCCGAGATCATGTTGATGATCGAGGCCGGCACGAAGAAGGGCGAGATGCGGCGCGGGCCGCGTGCGGCGTATTCGACCTGGGTCTGCTCGATCATCGGCAAGCCGCCGATGCCCGAGCCGACCATGCAGCCGTAGCGTTCGGCGCCGTCCTCGCCCAGCGTCTCGCCGTGCGGCAGGCCGGCGTCCTGCACGGCCTGCATGGCTGCGGCCATCCCGAAATGGATGAAGGTGTCCATGTGGCGGGCTTCCTTGGCGGGGATGTAATCCTCGATCTGGAAACCCTTCACCTCACCGGCGAAGCGGCAGGCAAAGGCCGAGGCATCGAACTTCGTGATGAGGTCGATGCCGCTGCGCCCGGCCAGCAGGTTGTCCCACCCTTGCGCCACCGAGTTGCCCACCGGGCTGACGAGCCCCAGGCCGGTGACGACGACGCGCCGCCTGGACATCAGCGGCCCCCGAGGTGCGTACCGCGCCGCCCCCCCGAGCGGGTGCGACATGTCTCGAGACGGCTCGTCGACATGTCGCTTTCAGCCCTTGTGGTGCGTCGACGCGTAGTCGATCGCCAGCTGCACGGTCGTGATCTTCTCGGCCTCTTCGTCCGGGATCTCGATGCCGAACTCGTCCTCCAGGGCCATCACCAGTTCGACGGTGTCGAGCGAGTCGGCGCCGAGATCGGCCACGAAGGCCTTCTCGTTCGTGACGTCGGCTTCAGGGACGCCGAGTTGTTCGGCAATGATTTTCTTCACGCGTGCTTCGATATCGCTCATGACTCCTCCGGGAGTGGGGTCGGTTCAAACAGCCCGCGATTCTACCGGCGGGGCCCGTACCGGATTTTCAGACTGCAGGCAGGGCCTGCAGTTCGTGCTTCAAGCCATGTGCATGCCGCCGTTGACATGGAGTTCGGTGCCGGTGATGTAGCCCGCCTCGCGGCCGGCCAGGAACAGCACGGCGTGGGCCACTTCCTCGGCTGCACCCAGGCGACCGAGCGGGATCTGCGACAGCAGCGCCGCCTTGGCGGCATCGGGCAGGCCGTGCGTCATGTCGGTGGCGATGAAACCGGGCGCCACGCAGTTGACGGTGATCTGGCGGCTGCCGAGTTCACGGGCCAGAGCACGTGTCATGCCCGCCACGCCGGCCTTGGCCGCGGCGTAGTTGGCCTGGCCGGCGTTGCCGATGGCGCCCACCACCGAGGTGATGTTGATGATGCGGCCGAAACGCTGCTTCATCATCGGCCGCATCGCGGCGCGGCAGGCGCGGAACACGGCCTTGAGGTTGGTGTCGTGCACCGCGTCCCAGTCGTCGTCCTTCATGCGCAGGGCCAGGGTGTCGCGCGTGATGCCGGCGTTGTTGACCAGCACGTGCAGTCCGCCTTGCGACTTGAAGAGGCCGTCTATCGCGGCGTCGAGCGCGGCGCCGTCGGTGACGTCGAGCACGATGCCCTGGCAGCCTGCGTGGGCGCCCAGCGCCTCGGTGATGCCGGCGGCACCCTCCGCGGTCGTGGCGGTGCCGGTGACACGGTAGCCGGCGCCGGCCAGCGCCAGGGCGATGGCGCGGCCGATGCCGCGCGAGGCGCCGGTGACTAGGGCCACCTGAGGCGTCGCCGCGCCGGGCGTTGCGAACTCGCTCATTGCAGCAGCTCCTGCGCCGCCTTCAGGCTGACGGGGTCGAGCACGGTGGTCGTGACCAGCTCGGGGTCGATGCGCCTGGCCAGGCCGGCCAGCACCTTGCCCGGGCCGCATTCGAAGATGTGCGTCAGGCCGCGCGCCTTCAGCGCCTGCGTCACCTCGACCCAGCGCACGGGGCCGAAAGCCTGGCGGTAGAGCGCGTCGCGCAGCGCCTCGGGCGCGGTCTGCACGGCGACGTCGATGTTGTTGACCACCGGGATACGCGGCGGCTGCAGCGCCACCGTGGCGAGCTTGTCGCGCAGCGCGTCGGCTGCAGGCTCCATCAGCGACGAATGGAAGGGGGCCGAGACCGGCAGCAGCAGCGCGCGCTTGGCGCCCGCGGCCTTGAGCTGCTCGCAGGCGAGGTCGACGCCGGCCTTGCTGCCGGCGATGACCGTCTGCTTGGGGTCGTTGAAGTTCGCGGGGGCCACGACCTCGCCGCTGGCCGCTGCCACCGCGGCGCAGGCCTCGCGCACGACGGCCGCGTCGAGCCCGAGGATGGCCGCCATCGCGCCCGCACCCACCGGCACCGCCTGCTGCATGGCCTGGGCGCGAAAGCGCACCAGCGGCAGCGCGTCGGCCAGGCTCAGCGCACCGGCGGCGACCAGCGCGCTGTACTCGCCCAGCGAGTGGCCCGCCACTGCCGCCGGCTCGGCGCCGCCTTCGGCACGCCAGGCGCGATAACAGGCGATGGCCGCCGTCAGCATCACGGGCTGGGTGTTGGTGGTGAGCTCGAGCGCCTCTTTGGGGCCTTGGTGGATCAGGCGCACCAGGTCTTCGCCCAGCGCCGCAGAGGCCTCTTCCAGCGTCTGCCGGACCGCCGGGTGCTCGCCCCAGGCGTCGAGCATGCCGACGGACTGTGAGCCCTGGCCGGGAAAGACGAATGCAAATGCAGTCATGGTACGGAGGAATCGAACGCGATCGTCGGGTCAGAAATCGAGCAGCACGGCGCCCCAGGTGAAGCCGCCGCCGACGCCTTCCAGCATCACGGTGTGGCCGCGCTGTATGCGGCCGCTGCGCACCGCGACGTCCAGCGCCAGCGGCACCGAGGCAGCCGAGGTGTTGCCGTGCTCGTCGACCGTGACCACCAGCTTCTCGAGCGGCAGCTTCAGCTTCTTGGCCGTGCCCTGCATGATGCGGATGTTGGCCTGGTGCGGCACCAGCCAGTCGACATCGGCCTCGCTGCGCCCGGCCTTGGCCAGCACGGCGCGCGCGGCGCTGTCGAGCACGCCCACGGCGAGCTTGAAGACCGCCTGGCCGTCCATCTTGAGCAGCGGGTCGCCGAGCACCGAGCCGCCCGCCACCGTGCCGGGTACACACAGGATGCCGACATGCTTGCCGTCGGCATGGAGTTCGGTGGCCAGGATGCCGGGCTCGTCGCTGGCCTCCAGCACCACGGCGCCGGCGCCGTCGCCGAACAGCACGCAAGTCGTGCGGTCGTCGAAATCGAGGATGCGCGAGAAGACCTCGGCGCCCACCACCAGCGCGCACTGCACGCCGCCGGCCTTGACCATGGCATCGGCCACGCTCAGCGCATAGACGAAGCCCGAGCACACGGCTTGCAGGTCGAAGGCCATGCAGCCGTTGGCGCCGAGCTTGTTCTGCAGGATGCAGGCGGTGGACGGGAACACCATGTCGGGCGTCGACGTGGCCACGATGATGAGGTCGACGTCGTCGGCGGTGCGCCCAGCGGCCTGCAAGGCCGCGCGGCAGGCATGCAGCGCCAGATCGCTGGCATTGACGCCGTCGTCGGCAAAGTGGCGGGCCTTGATGCCGGTGCGCTCGACGATCCACTCGTCGCTGGTTTCCAGCCCGCGCGCGGCCAGCAGCGCCACCATATCGGCGTTCGTCAGCCGCCGCGGCGGCAGGTGGCTGCCGGTGCCGGTGATGCGCGAGTAGCGGCGGGCGTCGCCGGGGGCGGGTGCGGGGGATGTCATGCAGCTTGTTCAGACGCGGCGCTGGGGCCGGGCAGCGCCGCGGGCGCGGCCTGCAGGGTGTCGCCGATGCGGTCCTGCACGCGGTCTAGCAGCCGGTTGCGCGCGGCATCATACGCCCGCGTCAGCGCCTGTTCGAAGGCGTAGGCGTCGGCTGAACCGTGGCTCTTGAAGACCAGCCCGCGCAGGCCCAGCAGGGCCGCGCCGTTGTAGCGGCGGGGGTCGACGCGGTGCTTGAAACGCTTGAGCACCGGCAGCGCCACCAGCGCCGCCAGCTTGTCCAGCGGCGAGCGCGTGAACTCCTGCTTGATGAAGTCGGACAGCATCGACGCCAGGCCTTCGCTGGTCTTCAGCAGCACGTTGCCGACGAACCCGTCGCAGACGACGATGTCGACCGTGCCCTTGAAGATGTCGTTGCCTTCGACGTTGCCGTGGAAGTTGATGTGGCCGGCCGCGGCGGCCGCGCGCAGCAACTCGCCGGCGCGCTTGATGACCTCGCTGCCCTTGATGGCCTCTTCGCCGATGTTGAGCAGGCCCACGGTGGGTTCGTCCTTGCCGTTCACCGCCGATACCAGGGCGCTGCCCAGCACGGCGAACTGCAGCAGGTGCTCGGGCGTGCAATCGACGTTGGCGCCGAGATCGAGCACCGTGGTGTAGCCGTCGCGACGGTTGGGCATGACGCTGGCGATGGCCGGCCGCTCGATGCCGTCCAGCGTCTTCAGCAGGTAGCGCGCCACGGCCATCAGCGCACCGGTGTTGCCCGCCGAGACGCAGGCATGCGCGCCTTCCTTGAGCTGCTGCAGCGCGACGCGCATCGACGAGTCGCGCTTCTTGCGCAGCGCCACCTCGACCGGGTCGTCCATGGTGACGACTTCGGTGGCGACGACGCGGGTGCAGCGCGGCATGGCTGCCGCGCCCTGCAGCGCCGCGGCGGTGCCGACGAGCACCAGTTCGGCCTGAGGATGCTTGTCGAGGAAGGCCCGGCAGGCGGGCAGCGTGACCTCGACGCCATGGTCGCCGCCCATGCAGTCCACGGCAAGGCGGACCGACGCTAACGGGGCGTGGACGGGATGAGAGGACACGGGATCAGAGCGGGGCTTGGGCCGCGAGCCGGCCGAAGCCGGTCAGGGTGCGCGGCCAGCGGCGCCCCGGAACCAAGGCTTGCAGACCGCCATGCAGCCTGCAGGCCGGACTCAGGCGTCGGCCTTGGTCTTCAGGACCTTGCGGCCACGGTAGAAGCCGGTGGGGCTGATGTGATGGCGCAGGTGCACCTCGCCCGTGGTGGCCTCGACGGCGGTGCCCGGCGCCGCAACGGCGTTGTGCGAGCGGTGCATGCCGCGCTTCGACGGTGACTTCTTGTTCTGCTGGACGGCCATGACAATCTCCTGGGGTCGGCGCGCACGGCCTGGGGAAGGCCGGGGCCGACCGGGTGCGCTGAGTACGAACATTGCCGATATCGCATCCGTTGGACGCAATATCCGCAAAGCCTGCAAGTATAGCACCCGAAGGCACCGAGGGATGCATGCGATCAGTCACCGCCGGGCAGGCGCCCGCGCAGTGCCGCCAGCGCGGCGAACGGGTTGGGCGCCGGCGCCTCCTCCGCGGCGGTGTCTTCGGCCGGCAGGGGCAGCGGGTCGGGGCAGACCTCGTGGCGCGGCACGATGGGCAGCGCCAGGATGAGTTCATCTTCCAGCAGCGCCCGCAGATCCAGCCGCGGCGGCAGCGCCAGCACGTCGTCCTCGCATTCCTCGTCCAGCCGCTCGGCCTCGTCCTCGCTGCGAACGAAGCGGAACCGGCGCCGCACCTGCAGGCTTTCGGTCAGCGGCTGCAGGCAGCGCTGGCACTGCAGCGGCACCTCGGCGGTGCCCTGCAACTCGAGCCAGATCTCGGGCTCGCCCCCCGGCACCGGCACCAGCCAGCCATGGGCCTGCCACCGTGCGCTGGCGTCGCTGGTGGCGCAGAAGCTGTCGCTCAGCCGACGCAGTTCAGCCAGCGGCCACTGGCCCGCCAGCGTGCCGCTGGCCTTGCACAACGACAGCACGTCGATTGCCTGAGGGTCGGGGCCGCGCTCGTTCATGGTTTCACGCTGACGCACGGGCGCCGACATGGCACGCCGCGCGGGCCCCGGCAGGCGACGGCACGGCGTTCATGAAGATATCGATCGACCCCATGGCGGGCAGTGTAACGACCGGCTGCGCCGAGAATCACGCCCATGACCAAGCCGCCAACGCTCATCCTGGGCTCGACCTCGCGCTACCGGCGCGAGCTGCTTCAACGCCTGCGCCTGTCCTTCGAGGTGGTTTCGCCGCAAGTCGACGAGACGGCCTTGCCCGGCGAGACACCGTCTGCGTTGGCGCTGCGCCTTGCCTTGGCCAAGGCACGGGCCGTGGCGGCACTGCACCCGCACGCGGTGGTGATCGGAGCCGATCAGGTGGCCGACCTCGACGGCCAAGCGCTGGGCAAGCCCGGCAGCCACGACAACGCCGTGGCGCAGCTGCGCCTGCTCAGCGGCCACCAGGCCATTTTCCAGACCGCGGTGGCCGTGGTGCGCGGCGACACCGGCTACGAGGAAGCGCTGCTCGCGCCGGTGACGGTGCACTTCCGCACGCTGCGCGACGACGAGATCGAGCGCTACCTGCGCCTGGACCAGCCCTACGACTGCGCCGGCAGCGCCAAGAGCGAGACGCTGGGCATCACCCTGCTCGACGCGATAGACAGCGACGACCCCACGGCGCTGGTCGGCCTGCCGTTGATCCGCACCTGCCGGCTGCTGCGCAGCGCCGGCCTCGACCCGCTGGCCACATGAGCGCGCCGGGCCGCTCCCAAGCGCTCATCCCGCAGCGCGCAGCGCGCAGGGTCGTCCAGTGAGCGCCACGGCCACAACCCCCGGCACGCTGCTGTTGGTGCCGAACACGCTCGACCTCGGCGCCGCCGAGGTCGACCTGCGCCAGGTGCTGCCCGATGGCGTGATCCGCCGCGCTGCCGGCCTGCGGCACTGGGCGGCCGAGGATGCTCGCAGCACACGCGCCTTCCTCAAGCGCGTCGGCGCGATCACGCCGCTGGCTGCGCCCTTGCAGGCGATCGGCATCACCGAGTTGCCGCGGCCGCGCAAGGGCAGCCGTGAAGCCGTGCCGGCTGCCGAGTGGCAGGCCCTGCTGCAGCCCGCGCTGGCCGGCCACGATCTGGGGCTGCTGTCCGAGGCCGGGCTGCCAGCGGTGGCCGACCCGGGCGCGGCGCTGGTGCATGCCGCGCACGAAGCCGGTGTGCCGGTGCTGCCGCTGCCCGGCGCCAGCTCGCTGCTGCTGGCCTTGGCCGCCAGCGGGCTGAACGGGCAGAGTTTTGCGTTCGTCGGCTACCTGCCGCAGGATGCCGTGCCACGCGCGGCGCGATTGAAGGAGCTCGAAGCCCTGTCACGGCGCCTGGGCCAGACGCAGCTGATCATCGAGACGCCCTACCGCAACGCGGCCTTGCTCGCCGCCATGGTCGGTACGCTGGGCCCGACGACCCGCATCGCGGTGAGCTGCGGGCTGACGCTGCCCGGCGGCTGGAGCCGCTGCGACAACGTCGCTGGCTGGCGGAAGCGGCCGGCCGACATGCCCGACCGCTGGCCAGCGGTGTTCAGCCTGCTGGCGGCCTGAGGTACCGCGGCCGAACCACGGTCACTCGGCCGGGCGCGCGCCCCCGAGCAGCGAGGCCACCTTCTTCTTGGGGCGGATGTTGGCCGACAGCCCGCCGCGGACGGGCATGTGGGGCGTGCTGCTCTTGGCCGCCGATTCCCAGGCCGGCGCGGCATCGCTGCTGCTGGCCTCGTAGGGCTTGTCGAAGAAGGGATCACGCGACGAGGGCACGGGCCGGCGCGGCGCCTCGGGCGCCCGTTCGCGCACCGGCGCGGCACGCTCCGCAGCGCCTTCGGTCGAGCGGCTGTCGTCGGCCTCTTGGCGGCGCGGCCGACGCGGCCGGTCGTCCTCGATCTCGAAGGGCTCGACCTCGACCTTCTTCTTCAGCAGCTTCTCGATCTCGCCCAGCAGGCGCAGGTCGTCGCGCGCCACCAGCGTCACCGCCAGGCCCGAGGCGCCGGCGCGGCCGGTGCGGCCGATGCGGTGCACGTAGTCCTCGGCATGGAAGGGCACGTCGAAGTTGAAGACCGCCGGCAGGTCGGCGATGTCGAGGCCGCGGGCGGCGACGTCGGTGGCCACCAGCAGA
>PNKD01000144.1 GCA_013822265.1 Leptothrix sp. (in: b-proteobacteria) | reverse complement strand
CAAGCACAGAGCGGGCCACATGGCGGCCTGTTGTATGTTGCCAACAGAGGTCGGAGCTGCGGCTCTAGACCTTCAGGCAATCTTGCTTGTCGCGGGCCTTACCGCCCTCGAAGCCACCTATGGCAGCGGGGCTTCGGCGGCCCTTGATCTCGATAGCTACGCTGCTGCGACATGGGTTTGCCCGGGGTCAGGCCAAGAGCGCCGGGCGTGAAAATGAATTTACATCGCTTCCTTAGTGACTTCTCGTGTGGCCCGGAAGGCCGGCACGGGACGTGCTAGGCAGCCGGGTAGCCGATTCACTTTTCCACAGGAGTGGTTTACATGTTCAAGAAATCCAAGGTATGCGTCAGCGTGCTGGCCTTGTTGGCTGGGCCGGCAATGGCGCAAGACGTTCAGCGTATTGAGATCACAGGTTCGTCCATCAAGCGCATCGCAGCGGAAGGTGCACTGCCGGTCATCACCCTGACCAAGGCCGACATTGAGCGCTCGGGGGCCACCAGTGTGCGCGACCTCGTTTCTGCCCTGCCGTCGATGCAGGGCTTCACTTACGTTTCGGATTCTGTGAACGGCGGTGGCGGTGGCACGGCAACCGCTTCGCTGCGCAATCTGGGTTCGGTCTACACCTTGGTGCTGCTGAACGGCCGCCGCGTGGCACCGTTTAACACTGGCTCTACCGTCAACCTCGAGCAATTGCCCATTTCGGCCATCGAGAGGGTGGAAATTCTGGCCGACGGCGCGTCAACACTTTACGGCGCTGACGCCATTGCCGGGGTGGTGAACTTCATCACCAAGAAGAATACTTCCGACGGTTCGGTCGACTTGCGCGTGCTGGTGCCGCAGAAGAAAGGCGGAAAAGAGACCCAGGCCAGCATCGGCAAGGGTTTCGGCAGTTTGGACAGAGATGGCTTCAACGTCTATGCGGCGCTGAGCTTCGAGAAGGAAGAAAAGATCGCCGCGTCCGAGCGTGAGTTCTCCAAGAGCGGTGTCATTCCTTTCACCCACAAGGGTCAGAAACTGTACTTCTGGCAGTTGTCGGCTAACGCAAACCCGCCCAACGTTGACGTCGGCGATAACGCCGGTACGCTCGGCGCGTTCTACAACCCGCAGCTCATATTGAATGGCAACTGCGGCTCCGACCCCGGCGCCAAGCTGCAGGGCGCAACCTGCCGCTTTGACTACGCTTCCACCGTTGAGGCCAAGCCTGAGGCCGAGCGCACGAACTTGTCCCTGTCCGGCACGGTGAAACTGGGCAAGGATTTCAGCGGTTTTGTCGAGGCTGTGTTGTCTGACACGTCGGTGACCGCCCGTTTCGCGCCGCCGGCCCAGGCTTTGAGCATGGCCCTTGGCGGTACCCTTTTCAACCGTTATGTCGTGCCGACCATTGCTTCGCAGGGTCTCACGGTCTCTCAGCTTGAATATGCGGACTATTACATGCGCTTGCGTGACGCCGGTCTGCGCGCCAACGAGTACCGCACCAAGGCCAAGCACCTGGTACTGGGCCTGGAGGGGTCGGTGGCGGGTTTTGACGGCTCGCTGACTTTCACCAAGTCCAGCAACACGGCTGACGACATCGCGCGCGGCGGCTACACCAGCCGCAACCAGTTGAACGCCTTGATCGCCGGTGGCACCTTTGATCCATTTGTTCAAGGGACTGCGGCTTCCAAGGCAGCCCTGGCGCCGGCGGTATTGACGGGCATCTTCAGCTCATCCGACTCTTCACTTGACATCTTCTCGTTCAAGGCGTCCCGGGCTCTGTTTGGCATGGACGGCGGAAGTGCCTATCTGGGTGTTGGCTTGGATTTGATGAAGCAGGGCTTCTCCACCGACCCGTCGCCCATTTCCCAAGGTCCCAATCCGCTGCAGCCGAACTTCACCGACTTCCCCGTGGGTGGTACAAACGGTCAGTTGCCCTTTGACACCACCCGAAATTCGCGGGGTGCCTTCGCCGAGCTCATGATGCCTGTGCTGAAGTCTTTGGAAGTCACGGCGGCTGTGCGTAACGACGCCTACGATCCGGCCAAGAACACGCGCAACTTTGATTCCCAGGGCAACCCGCTGCCAGCTGCGGTGCAAGGCAACAAGTCCAGCAAAAACACCTACAAGCTGGGGCTGAGGTTCCAACCCGTCCCGGAACTTCTGCTGCGTGCATCCGCCGGTACCGGCTTCCGTGCGCCGACCTTGAACGACATCACTGCGCCATTGGCCGATTTTGGGGTGATCGGTGTGCAAAGAGCCTGCCCGGTGACGACAGGCGACCCCTTGTTCCCAGGCTGCCGGCCCAACCCCACGCAGTGGCGCGCGCTCAAGGGCGGAAACCCGTTCACGGGGTCAGTCGGTCTGAGGCCAGAAACATCTGAGCAGTGGACCACCGGAATACGCTTTGAACCCGACACGAACTTCAACGTGGGTGTCGAGTTCTGGAGCGTGACGGTGAAGGATGTGATCACCGAAGTTCCCGAGGACACCGCGTTCGACAACTTTGCCCGCTATCGCCGCCTTTTCGCGGTGACCACTGACCCGGCGACTGGTCGTCCAATCCTGACCTTCATTCGGGAGCCGCTCAACGGTGCGCTGGCCAAATCGAAGGGTGTTGACCTTGACTTGACGGTTCGCGCCGGCACGCCAATCGGCAAGCTCACGGGGCAAGTTGCGGCGACTTACCTGGTTGAGTCCTACATCGACTATGGTTTTGGGGGCGGCAAAGAGTCCAGCATAGGAAAGATGGGTGCAGACGATAAGGTCGCCTTCCGCACGCTGCTGCGACTGCAAGGAACCCTGGAGAGTGGTGCCTTCACCAACTCCTTGACGCTGTACTGGAAGCCTGGCTACACAGACCAGGCCTACACGGCCGTAGACCAGACCGTGCGGGTCAGAAATGACGACGGTACGCCGGGCGCCTTCGTAGCCATCAACGACTGGAAAGTACCTTCGTATTACACCGTCGACTGGCAGGGCAAATACAGCTTTAGCAAAGCCTTGAGCTTTACGGCCGGTATCAAGAACCTGATGGACAAGCAGCCGCCACTTTCGATCAAGACCGTGGGTGGAAACCAATTGGGATTTGACCCCCGCTATGCCGACGGGATTGGACGTCGCTTCTACCTGCAAGGCAGCTACAAGTTCTGAGGCGTTCCTTTTGTCAGCGGGCCCTCTTGCAGGGCTCGGCTTGATCTGCCATCAAAAAGAGGGCCCAAGGCGTAAACCTTGGGCCCTTTATTACAGGTGTTGAAGTAGCGGTGTTCTTGAGTGGCCTGGAGGCCAGCGCCGCGAGCAACGCTATTTCGGCGCCAACCGAATCGCCCCATCCAAGCGAATAACTTCACCATTGAGCATGTCGTTCTCGACGATGTGCTTGACGAGCTTGGCGTAGTCCTCGGGCGTGCCCAGGCGGCTGGGGAAGGGCACACCGGCGGCCAGTGCGTCCTGCACCTCCTTGGGCATGCCGAAGAGCATGGGCGTGCCGAAGATGCCCGGCGCGATGGTCATGTTGCGGATGCCGTTGCGCGCCAGGTCGCGCGCGATGGGCAGCGTCATGCCGACGATGCCGCCCTTGCTGGCGGCGTAGGCGGCCTGGCCGATCTGGCCGTCGTAGGCGGCCACGCTGGCCGTGCTGATCAGCACGCCACGCTCGCCCGTGGCCTCGGGCGAGTTTTTCGCCATCGCCTCGGCCGCCAGGCGGATCATGTTGAAGCTGCCGACCAGGTTGACGGTGATGGTCTTGCCGAACAGCGCCAGCGGGTGGGCGCCGTCCTTGCCCACCGTCTTCGCCGCCGGTGCGATGCCGGCGCAGTTGACCAGGCCCATGAGCTTGCCGCAGGCCACGGCCGATGCCACCACGGCCTGGCCGTCGGCCTCCTGGCTGACGTCGCACTTGACGAACACGCCGCCGATCTCTGCCGCCACGGCCTCGCCGCGTTCGACCTGCAGGTCGGCGACGACGACCTTGCCGCCTTCTCGCGCGAGCATGCGTGCCGTGCCCTCGCCCAGCCCCGACGCACCGCCGGTGACGATGAAGACCTTGCCTGCGATGTCCATGTCAGTGCGCTTTCGTTGTCAGCCCTGCAGCGCGGCCATCACGCGCGCGGTGATCTCGTCGACGCTGCCGGTGCCGCTGATTCTGGCGTAGCGCGGCGCACCGGGCGCGCCGCCGGCGGCCCACTGCCCGTAGTATTCGACCAGCGGCCGCGTCTGGCGCTGGTAGATCTGCAGGCGCTTGCGCACGGTTTCTTCCTTGTCGTCGTCGCGCTGGATCAGCGGCTCGCCGGTCACGTCGTCCACGCCGGCCACCTTGGGCGGGTTGAACTTGACGTGGTAGGTGCGGCCCGAGGGCAGGTGGGCACGGCGGCCGCTCATGCGTTCGATGATGTCGGCCTCGGGCACGTCGATCTCGAGCACGACGTCGAGCGCCACGCCCGCGGCCTTCATCGCGTCGGCCTGCGGGATGGTGCGCGGGAAGCCGTCGAACAGAAAGCCGCCGGCGCAGTCGGGTTGCGTGATGCGCTGCTTGACGAGGCTGATGATGATCTCGTCACTGACGAGACCGCCGCCGTCCATCACCTTCTGGGCCGCCGCGCCCAGTGGCGTGCCGGCCTTGACTGCGGCGCGCAGCATGTCGCCGGTGCTGATCTGCGGGATGCCGTAATGACGGCAGATGAATGTGGCTTGCGTGCCCTTGCCGGCGCCAGGGGCGCCCAGGAGGATGAGTCTCATCGTATCCCTCGGAGAATGTGTTCTGGTGGCGCGCCGCCACGGGATGGCATACCGAGGGCGGTGTCTCTTGGTTCGGGATTATCACGCACCCCCCCGGCGTCAAACTGACACGCCGGTAGGGGTCGAGACGCGCTTGCCCGAGGGCTTTTCAGCGCGCCGACACGGGGCCGGCGGCGCCCGCCGCGAAGAGGGCGCGCACGCGCGCCAGATCGTCCGGCGTGTCGACGCCCGGCCCGGGGCCGTGCTCGGCCACGTGCACGGCGATGCGCTCGCCGTGCCACAGCACGCGCAGTTGTTCCAGCGACTCCGTTTGTTCCAGCGGCGCGGCGGCCAGCGTCGGGAAGCGGCGCAGGAAAGCAGCGCGGTAGCCGTACAGGCCCAGGTGGCGCAGCGGTGCCGGTTGCGGCAGCGCCGGCGTGCTGCCGCCTGCGGTGACGGTGGCGCCGTCACGCTGCCACGGAATCGGCGCGCGGCTGAAGTAGAGCGCGCGCCCCGCGGCGTCGAGCACCACCTTCACGACGTTCGGGTTCAGGTACTCGGCCAGATCGCTCAGGCGGTGGGCCGCCGTGCTCACGACACAATCGGGCCGCTCGGCCAGCAGTTCGGCGCAGCGGCGCACCAGCACGGGGTCGATCAGCGGCTCGTCACCCTGCACGTTGACGACCACGTCCTCGCCGTCCAGGCCCAGCAGGGCGCAGGCCTCGGCAAGGCGGTCGCTGCCGCTGGCATGGTCCGTGCGCGTCAGCACGGCCTGCACGCCGTGGGCCTGGCAGGCCGAGACGATGCGGGCGTCGTCGGCCGCGACCACGACGCGGCTGGCGCCGCTGAGCGCCGCGAGTTGTGCCACGCGCACCACCATCGGCAGGCCGGCGATGTCGGCCAGCGGCTTGTCGGGCAGGCGTGTCGAGGCCAGCCGCGCCGGCACCAGCACCGTGAACGGCACGGCCTGCGCCGGTGCCGTGGCGGCAGTCATCGAGGCGCCTCAGGCCGCCGCTGGGCCGTCGAGCGGGCCGGCTTCGCTTTCCAGCATCACCGGTATGCCGTCGCGTATCGGAAACGCCAGCCGGTCGGCCGGGCAAACCAGGTCGGTCGGCCGCGACTCGGCGTCGCGCCGCATCTCCAGCGGGCCCTTGCAGACTGGACAGACGAGCAGGTCGATGAGGCGGTGGTCCAGGGTCATGGCGTGGGCGCGGCAGGGCGTGCGAAGAGCAGGGCGGCGATGTCGTCGACGAGCGAGGCAGGGATGTCGAAGTCTAGCGGCACGACCCAGACGCGCGTGCCGCCGATGCGATGCGGCGCCAGCTTGACGGCGTCCTTCTCGGTGACCAGCACGTCGGCCGTGCCCGGCGGCCAGGGCAAGGTGTCGAAGCGGTGGTGGTCGGGCAGTGGCAGCGGCGTGAAGCTCAAGCCGGTGGCGGCCAGCATGTCGAAGAACTTGCGCGGCGCGGCCAGGCCGGCGGCGGCCAGAACGCGGCGGCCGTTCAGCGCCAAGAGCGGCTGGGCCTGTGTCGCGTCGCCGGCATGCCACGCGGCCAGCGGCCAGGCCTGGCGGATGCGGCGCGTTGCCAGCGCACCGGGCAGCGGGGTGCTGGGCACGCCGGCCGTGTAGAGCACGCGGCAGTCTGGCGGCAAGGCCGCGGGCCAGGGTTCACGCAAGGGCCCGGCCGGCAGCAGCAGGCCGTTGCCGGCGCCGCGTTCGTCGAAGACGACGAGCGCCGCATGGCGTGCCAGCCGCGTGTGCTGCAAGCCGTCGTCCGAGACCAGCACGTCGACCCGGGGCTCGGCTTCGCACAGCCGGCGGCCGGTCTCGACACGGTCGGCGCCCACCCACACCGGCACGCCGCAGCGCCGCTGCAGCAGCAGCGGCTCGTCGCCGACGTCGGCGGGCGCGTCGGACTGTTCGACGGCACGTGCACCCACGCCCTGGCGGCCGTGGCCGCGCGAGATGATGCCGGGACGGTGGCCGCGCGCCTGAAGGGCCTGCACGAGGGCGATGACGGTCGGCGTCTTGCCCGCGCCGCCGACGACGAGGTTGCCCACCACCACCACCGGCACGGCCAGCACGAGCGGCCGCTGGCGCCACTGGTGCAGCGCTCGAAGTGCGCCGTAGAGCCAGGACAGCGGCCGCAGCATCTGCGCCGGCACGCGGGGCGGCGCCTGCCACCACAGCTGCGCGAAGCGCGCCTCCAGCCAGGTTTTCAACGTGGGGCGGCGGTGCCCGATTGCGCCGCGAAGGTCAGCCGCGCCAGGCCGGCGCGGCGCGCCGCATCGAGCACGTTGATCACCGCCTGGTGGGCCGCCATGGCATCGGCCGAGATGATGACCACCGTGTCGGGCCGGCCCTGCGCCGCCGCCCCGAGCTCGGCGGCCAGCAACTCGACGCTGCGGCCATCCACGGGCTTGCGGTTGACGGCGTAGCGGCCGTCTGCGGCCACCGCCACCAGCACCTCGCCGGGCCGCTCGCGCAGCTTCTCGGCATCGGCCGCGGGCAGGTTGATCTGCAGCTCGGTGAAGCGCGAGTAGGTGGTCGAGAGCATCAGGAAGATCAGCACCACCAGCAGCACGTCGATGAACGGGATCAGGTTGATCTCCGGTTCTTCCATGCGGCGACGGCTGAACTTCACCGCGTGCTCCTGCGCGCGGCGGCGGCACGGCAACAGTGCCTTGGCAGCGACGAACGCCGGAAACTCATGCCCCGGCGCGCACCACGAAGCGCATCAGGTGCGGCACCATGCGTTCGGCCGACAGTTCGAGCGCAAGCTGGAACTCGTCGACGCGGCCGCGGAAGTAGCGGTAGAACATCAGCGACGGGATGGCGATCATCAGCCCGAACGCGGTGTTGTAGAGCGCCACCGAGATGCCGTGGGCCAGCTGTTGCGGGTTGGTGCCGGTGCCCGCACCTGGGGCCTGCGAGCCGAAGATCTCGATCATGCCCACGACGGTGCCGAAGAGCCCCAGCAGCGGCGCCGCGGCGGCGATCGTGCCCAGGGTGTTGAGGTAGCGCTCGAGCTTGTGCACGGCCGTGCGGCCGGCGTTCTCGAAGGCCTGGCGCAGCGCGGTTTCGGCGATTCGCGGCTCGGCGATGACGCTGCGCAGGCCGGCTGCGAGCACACTGCCGAGCACGGAGTTGTCGGCCAGCTTGTTGACGACATCGGCCGGCGGCAGGTGGGCCCGCGTGACGGCCACGACTTCGTCGAGCAGCGACGGTGGCGCCACCCGCGACGTTCTCAGGTGGTACAGCCGCTCGATGACCAGCGCCAACGCCACGATCGAACTCAGCAAGAGGGGCCAGATCGGCCAACCGGCCGCTTGTATGATGGACAGCAAGGGGTTTTTGGCGCGCAGGGCAGGTGGAAGATCGGCCGTCGTGCGGACCGCGACGAGCGGCATTATGGCCGAAGCTCCCTGCGGCCCCTGGCGGCTTGCGAACACTTGCATTCCACCAAGCCGATGCAGGGCCGCTGTCCACCGAAGTTGTGGATATCTCTGTGGGCAAGCGACCGTACAACCCGAAAGCGGTGCGCCAAGCGGCGCCTCGGCGCTTGGTGCCGAAATTCTGAGCAGCAGAAAATCAATGCAGATCAACGGGTTGCATGAACATGACGGTTTCTTGACGGTGGTGCTGAAGGTGCCGGCGTCATGCGCCGCGGCTGTGGAGTTCCGCGGCCCGGACCGGGCCGGCGTGCGGCGTGTCTGAACCAGACGTTGCGTCCCCGGCGCGCCTTCCATGGGGCGTGGCTGCGTTGCTGCTCGCCACCGCCGATGCGCTCGCCGCGCGTTTCGGCGCCGTGGCCGTGCGCGGCGAGTTGTCGGGCTTCTCGCGCGCCGGCAGCGGCCACTGCTACTTCGCGCTGAAGGACATCGACGGCGCCCCGGCGCTGTTGCGCTGCGCCCTGTTCCGGCGTGCCGCGACGCTGGTGAACTTCGCGCCGTCCGACGGCCAGCAGGTCGAGGTGCGTGGGCGGCTGGGCATCTACGAGGCGCGCGGCGAACTGCAGATGGTGGTCGAGTCGCTGCAGCGCCTGGGCACCGGCACGCTGTACGAGGAGTTCCTGCGCCGCCGTGCGCGGCTGGAGGCGCAGGGCCTCTTCGACGCGGCGCGCAAGCGGCCGTTGCCGGCGTTCCCGGCGGCGGTCGGCGTCATCACCTCGCTGGGTGCGGCGGCGCTGCACGACGTGCTGACGACGCTGCAACGGCGCGCGCCCCAGCTGCGCGTCGTCGTCTACCCCAGCGCGGTGCAGGGTGCCGAGGCACCCGCCGCCCTGGCCGCGGCGCTGCGGCTGGCCGGCGCGCGCGCCGAGGTCGACACGCTGCTGCTGGTGCGCGGAGGCGGCTCGTTAGAAGACCTGTGGGCCTTCAACGACGAACGTGTGGTGCAGGCGGTGGCGGCCAGCCCGCTGCCCGTGGTGTGCGGCGTGGGCCACGAGACCGACTTCACGCTGTGCGACCTGGCGGCCGACCTGCGCGCGCCCACACCCACCGCGGCGGCCGAGCTGGCCGCGCCGTCGCGTGATGAAGCGCTGGCGGCCGTGAAGGCGAACGAACTCTCGCTGCGCCGCGCGCTGGAGCGCGCGCTGCAGGCGCGTGCGCAGCGCCTGGACACGCTGGCACTGCGCCTGGGCCAGCCTGCCCGCGGCCTGCTCGGGCAGTCGCAGCGTTTGCACGAGCTGGCCGGCCGGCTCGCACGCGCCGTGGCCGCGCGCCGTGAACGCCTGGCCGAAACGCCGCAGCGCCAAGGTGATCGGCTGGCGCGCGCACTGGCGGCCCGCCTGCAGGCCGAGCGGCTGCGCCTCGAAGCGGCATCGCAGCATCTGATGGCGCACGACCCGCAGCGCGTGCTCAAGCGCGGCTACGCCTGGGTCGAAGGGCCGGACGGCCGCGCCATCGTCTCGGCTACCGCGTTGCGGGTCGGCCAGTCGGTGCGCGGTGTGTGGGCCGACGGCCGTGCCGAGATGCAGGTGCAGCAGGTGGAAGCCCTGCCGCCCACCGCCGTGAAGGCGGCTGCCTACAATCGCGATTGCTCCGCGCACATCACTCCAATCAAGAGGAATCACACCATGGAACACACCCTGCCTGCCCTGCCGTACGCCATCGATGCCCTGGCACCGCACTACAGCAAAGAGACGCTGGAGTTCCACCATGGCAAGCACCACAACGCCTACGTGGTGAACCTCAACAACCTGCAGAAGGGCACCGAGTTCGAGACCCTGTCGCTCGAGGACATCATCAAGAAGTCCAGCGGCGGCATCTACAACAACTCGGCCCAGATCTGGAACCACACCTTCTTCTGGAACTGCATGAAGCCCGCCGGTGGCGGTGAGCCCGGCGGCGCGCTGGCCGCGGCCATCAACGCCAAGTGGGGCAGCTACGCCGCCTTCCGCGAGGCCTTCGTCAAGTCGGCCGTCGGCAACTTCGGCTCGGGCTGGACCTGG